>JBAXMD010000001.1:0-50168 GCA_037134475.1 Verrucomicrobiota bacterium
CTCCGAATACGGCGTCGGCCTCAATGAGAAGCAGAAGCTTCGCATGATGTACGGCCTGACCGAGAAGCAGTTCCGCCTCTCCTTCGAGCGCGCCAAGCGCATGGGCGGCGTCGCCGGCGACAATTTCCTCCGCATCCTCGAGACCCGTCTCGATAACGTGGTATTCCGCCTTGGTTTCGCCAATTCCCGCGCCGCTGCTCGTCAGCTCGTGGCCCACGGCCACATCCGCATCAACGGTCACAAGGTCGACGTAGCCAGCTACGCCACCTCACCCGGAGAGAAGATCGAAGTCCGTGACCGCACCTCCTCCAAGCAGCTCGCCACCCGCGCCGTCGAAGAAGGCCAGGGTCGCTCCGCCCCCGCTTGGCTCGTCGTCCTCCCCGAGCAGCTCAATGGACAGATTGTCCGCGAGCCCGCCAAGGAAGAACTGCCTTCGGACGTCAACGTCCAGATCATCGTCGAATTCTACAGCCGCTGATCCCAGCACAGAACCAACACCAACCGGACCCACAGACATGACCAAGCGACTCGGACAATTCCAACGCCCCAAGACCCTCAAGAAAGAGGAGTCTTCCGCCACCCCTACCTACGCGAAGTATTTCGCCGAGCCCTTCGAGACCGGTTTCGGTCACACCGTCGGCAACTCGCTCCGCCGCATTCTCCTGAGCTCCATCGAGGGCGCTGCGGTCTCCGCCGTGACGATCGAAGGCGTGCAGCACGAGTTCCAGCCGATCGAAGGCGTCGTCGAAGACGTCACCGAAATCGTCCTTAACCTCAAGAAGGTGCGCATTCGCACTGAAGCAAACAAGCGCGAGGCGTTCAAGGGCACTATCGACGTCAACAAGACTGGCCCCGTGAAAGCTTCCGACATCAAGTTCGAGACCAAGGGCGCTAGCGTCACCCTCGTCAATCCTGACCAGGTCATCTGCACGCTTGATCGCAAGCGTCGCTTCTACGCCGATCTCGAAGTCACCGTCGGCCGAAGCTGGGCCTCCGCCGAAGAGAACAAGAAGGCCGAACAGGCCATCGGTTCCATCCCCGTCGACTCCCTCTTCTCCCCGGTCACCCTGGTGAAGTACTCCGTGGAGTCCACCCGCTCGGGCGACAAGACCGACTACGATAAGCTCGTCCTCGAAATCTCGACCGACGGCCGCATCACCCCGGACGAAGCCCTCAAGGAAGCGTCGGCGATCCTGCGTCACCACCTCGAAGTGTTCGACACCGTCTCCGCCGACTCCGTCGAGTTCGAGACCGGCCACAAGGAAATCAGCGAAGAGACCAATCGTCTCCGCAAGCTGCTCAACATGTCGGTCAACGAAATCGAGCTCTCCGTCCGCGCCGCCAACTGCCTTAACAACGCCAACATCAACACCGTTGGCGAGCTGGCGATGAAGACCGAGCAGGAGATGCTCAAGTACCGCAACTTCGGCAAGAAGTCCCTCAATGAGATCAAGGCCAAGCTCGAACAGCTCGGCCTGTCCCTCGGACAGAAGATCAACGAAGGCCTCCTCGACAAGGGCGTGAACGCCTAATCCAGACCGGAACCCACACTCATGCGTCACCGCAAACACAATCACGTCCTCGGCGTCAAGACGGCCCACCGCCGCTCGCTCATCGGTAACCTCGCTTCCGCGCTGTTCACCAACGCCCGCATCACGACGACTCTCTCCCGCGCCAAGGCCCTCCGCCCTTTCGCCGAGCAGATCATCACCTACGCCAAGAAGGCCGAACAGTCCGCCGACAAGTCGGTGAAGCTGCACTACTACCGCCTGGCTATCGCCAAGCTCCGCAACGAAGACGCTGCCCAGCTCCTGTTCAAGGAGCGCGTGCAGCAGTTCCTCGGTCGCACCGGCGGCTATACCCGCATCTACAAGCTCAGCGCCCGTAAGGGTGACGCGGCTGAGACGGCCCTCATCGAACTCGTGGCCAAGGACGATAAGTCCCCCGCCATGACCCCGAAGGCCAAGGTGGCTCGCAAGCCTAAGGCCAAGAAGGAAGCGGCGGCTGCTTCTGCTCAGGCCTAAGCTTATCGCCCAGGCTTGAACCCGAGACGCGTCCGCCCCCCGGCTGGCGCGTCTCGCCTTTTTAAACACCCAACGCCCACCATGCTGCAGTCCGTCGACCTCGCCGTCTTCCTGGCCTTCCTGGCCGGCCTGGGCGCGGTCGTCCTCTTCGGCCTACAGGCCTGGTATGACCGTCGCGACGTGCTCCTGTCGGATCACCGCCGCATCAATTCCGCCTTTTCCTGCGTCCGCTGCAACGTGACCTATGTCCGCCCTCGCCGCCGCGAGGAGGCCGTCTGCCCTCGTTGCGGGTGGAACAATGTTCGCCTCAAGTTCTGAATCCCCCACACTTTTCCACCATGGCCACCCAGTCCATCGCCATTCTTGATTTCGGTTCGCAGCTGACCAAGGTCATCGCGCGCCGTATTCGCGAGTGCAACGTCCACTCCCGTATCTATCCGTTTGGCGTCACGCCTGAGACCCTTCGCGCCGACGGCGTGGTGGGCATCATCCTCTCTGGCGGTCCGGACAGCGTTAAGGCCAAGGGCTCGCCCCACCCGCACACCGGCGTGTTCGAGATGGGCCTGCCCGTGCTCGGCATCTGCTACGGCGTCCAGCTCATGGGCCAGATGCTCGGCGGCAACGTCGCCAGCAGCACCCATCGCGAGTACGGCCACGGCACGCTTTCCTTCGGCAAGGGCTCCCAGCTCCTGCAGGGACTGAAGTCCCCGCTGCGCATCTGGAACTCGCACGGCGATAAGATCACCCGTCTCCCGCGGGGCTTCAAGGCCGTCGCCTCGACTGAGAACTCCGAGTGCGCGGTCATCGAGGATCCCAAGCGCCGCTTTTACGGTATTCAGTTCCACCCCGAGGTCGCCCACTCCGAGCGCGGCATCGACATCCTCCGTAACTTTCTCTTCCGCATCTGCCGCTGCAAGCCGACCTGGAAGATGGACGACTACGTCGAGACGGCCGTCCGCGAGATCCGCGAGAAAGTCGGCAAGTCTCAGGTCATCCTCGGCCTCTCTGGCGGCGTGGATTCCTCCGTGGCGGCCGCCCTCATCCAGCGCGCCATCGGTAAGCAGCTGACCTGTGTCTTCGTCGACAACGGCCTACTCCGTCTCAACGAACGCGCCCAAGTCGAGAAGATGTTCCGCGGCAAGTTCAAGGTGGACCTCCGTGTCGTCGACGCCTCCGCGGTCTTCCTGCGTAAGCTCAAGGGCGTCACCGACCCCGAGCGCAAGCGCAAGATCATCGGCCACGAATTCATCAAGGTCTTCGAACGTTCCATCGCCGAGGTCCAGCGCACGAAGAAGGGCAAGGTCGATTTCCTCGCTCAGGGCACGCTCTACCCCGATGTTATTGAGTCCCTTTCGCCCAACGGCGGACCGGCCGCCACAATCAAGAGCCACCACAATGTGGGCGGCCTGCCGAAGCACATGAAGCTGAAGCTGCTCGAGCCCCTCCGCGAACTCTTCAAGGACGAGGTCCGGGCTCTCGGCGAAGCCCTCGGCTTGCCGCATGAGATGGTCTGGCGCCACCCGTTCCCGGGCCCTGGCCTTGCCGTCCGTGTCTGCGGAGAAATCACCAAGGAGCGCCTCGAGGTACTTCGTAAGGCCGACGACATTTTCATCAACGAGCTCCGCACCTCTGGCCAGTACGCCAAGGTCTGGCAGGCCTTCGCGGTCTTCCTGCCGGTGCGCAGCGTCGGCGTGATGGGCGATGGTCGTACCTACGATAACGTCTGCGCCCTCCGCGCGGTGACTTCTTCCGACGCGATGACCGCCGACTGGGCCCGACTGCCGTACGACGTACTGCAGCGCGCCTCGACCCGCATCATCAACGAAGTGAAGGGCATCAACCGCGTGGTGTACGACGTCTCGTCCAAGCCGCCGGCGACCATCGAATGGGAATAAACCGGGCTTTGCCCCGTTGACACCCCTTCGGCCCGACCTTACCTAGTTGCCAGTGTCTGAACCCGGCTTCCAGGTCATTGCGCGCCGCTGGCGCCCCCGTTGCTTCGATGAACTCGTCGGGCAGGAGCATATCGTCAGGACCCTCCGCAATGCGCTCGAGACGAAGCGTATGGCACACGCCTACCTTTTTATCGGTCCACGTGGCACCGGTAAGACGACGACCGCCCGCATCTTGGCCAAGGCCCTGAACTGTGCCGGCGGCCCCAAGCCGGATTTTTCCCTCGAAGATCCGGTCTGCCTAGCGATCGAGAAGGGCAACTGCCTTGACGTGATCGAAATCGACGCTGCTTCCAATCGCAGCATCGACGACGCCAAGAAGATCCGCGACGAGTGCCAGTACGCCCCGAACAATTGTCCGTTCAAGGTGTTCATCATCGACGAAGTCCACCAGCTTTCGAAGGACGCCTTCAACGCTCTCCTCAAGACGCTCGAAGAGCCGCCGCCCTGGGTTAAGTTCATCCTGGCGACGACCGAGGCGGACAAGATCCTGCCGACCATCACTTCCCGCTGCCAGCGTCTGGAGTTCCATCCGATCTCGGAGGAAGTCATCGCCGCCCAGCTCGCTCGCATCGTCAAAGCCGACGGCGTCACGGCCGACCAGCACGCCCTCACGGCCATCGCTCGCCTCGCCTCTGGCGGGATGCGCGATTCGCAATCTATCCTAGACCAGGTGATTTCCTTCTCCGGTAAGAAAATCACCGAAGCCGACGTGCTTTCCATTTACGGCCTCGCCTCCGTCCAGCAGGTCACCGATCTCTGCCACGGCATCGCCACGTGCGATGGTAAGAAGGTCCTCGCGCTTTGTGATGCCTTCCATGCCGAAGGACGCGACCTGCTCCGCGTGCTCGCCGACCTCCAAGTCCGCGTCCGTGCCGCCACCCTTGATTCGGTCCGCTCCGGTGGTTCTTCCGCTCAACTCGGCGCCCCGCTCGCGACCGAGCAACTCGTTCGTCTCCTGGAATGCCTGCAGGAAGGGGAGACCGGTATCCGCCATGGACTCTCACCACGGGCCAACTTCGAGGTGACGCTGCTCAAGGCGATCGAGCAAAGTAGGTCGCGATCGATAGATCTACTCATCAAAGACATCGCCGCCGCCGCAGCTGGTCTCCCTCGGGAGCCCGGCCAAAAAAAAATAAGGACCACGGCGGCCGCACCGACGTCGCCTGAGCCGATTGCGGTCGCGCCCGACGTCGAGCCTGCTCCGGCCGTTGCTCCCACGCCTTCGCGCGTCGTGGACGTCCCGATTGAAGACTCGGGCACCCTTGAGGAATCCCTGCCGCCCTTGGACGTCGACGCCGCCGAGGCCGAAGCCAGTAATTCCGACCGTCGAGCCGACTTCGTCTTCCCTGAGGCCGCCCTCGCCAGCCTGCCGGTCGCTGAAGTCGGCAAGACCGCTTTCCCTGGCGAAAAGGAATTCGTCGAAGCGGTGAATGCGCTGCCGCCCGGGCTTAAGGATAAATTGAAGGATACCATCGGGGCGGACTTCACGGCCCTGCGTCCAATCCCGGCGGGCAAGCTGCGTCGTCCGCTCTGACCGTGGCGCCGTCGACCGAAATCGGCGTCATCTCCGACACCCACGGTCGGCTTCGTGCCGAAGCGCTCATCGCCCTGGAGGGCTGCGACGTAATCTTCCACGCCGGCGACGTCTGTGGTCCGCTGATCATCCCGCAACTTGCCGAGCTCGCCCCGTGTCATGTCGTCGCGGGTAATTGCGATGACGACGAGTCACTCCCGTTGACCGTCCTGCAGGTCGTCGCCGGGCTGCGGATCCTGATGCATCACGGACATCTGCCGGTGGCCGAGGCCGCGTTCCGGCCTGATATCGTGGTCACCGGACATACGCATGTCCCGAAGACCGAACAAGATGGCGCGGTGCTGCGACTCAACCCAGGCAGTGCCGGGCCTCGCCGCTTTAATCTTCCCGTGACAGTCGCCCGGATTACGGTGCGGGAGGGCAGGGCGAGCGTCCGCCTCATCCCTCTCGACGTGACATGAAGCAACCCCTGCCCATCGATACCCTCCAAGACGGCTTGGTCGCCGCTTGCGGTCGCGTGCGCAGGCTGGTGCTGCGCGCTCCTACGGGCTCTGGTAAGTCGACGCGCATCCCCCAGATGCTCTTGGACCTGAATCTCGTGCAGGGCCAGATTGTCGTCCTCCAGCCTCGCCGTATCGCCGCCCGCTTGCTGGCTGCGCGCATCGCCCAGGAACGCGAGGTACGTCTCGGCGGTGAAGTCGGCTACCAGATCCGCTTCGAACGGGTGGAGTCCGCCCAGACGCGCATCAAGTTCGTGACCGAGGCTCTTCTGCTCCGCCAGATGGCATCAGACCCGGAACTCAAGGGCGTGGGCGCGGTGGTCTTTGACGAGTTCCACGAACGTAACCTGCACTCCGACGTCGCCTTGGCTCTCGCCCGCCGCCTCCAGGAGACGCATCGCCCGGACCTACTGATCATGGCGATGTCCGCGACGCTCGATACCGAAGCCGTGGCGAAGTGGCTCGGGTCGGCCGAAACCTTGGCCGCCGACGGACGCGCCTATCCCGTCCAGATCGAGTATACCCACATGCCCCGCAATTCGACCCGGCCCATCTGGGATGCCGCGGCGGAACAGGTCCGACGCGTCCTGCAGGAGGAGGACGAAGGCGACATCCTGGTCTTCATGCCGGGATCATACGAAATTATGCGCACCATCGGAGCGGTGCGGAATCTTCCCGAGTCCGGCGGCGTCGATATCCTCCCGCTCTACGGCGAGCTGCCTCCCGAAGAGCAGGATCGCGCCGTCAAGCCGAGCCCCGGCCGTAAGGTCATCGTGGCGACCAACGTCGCCGAGACCTCGCTGACCATTCCCGGCGTCCGTGCAGTGGTCGACGCCGGCCTCGCCCGCATCGCCCGCTTCGACCCGCATCGCGGCATCGACACCTTATTGGTCGAGCCGGTCTCACAGGCGTCCGCCGAGCAGCGTGCCGGGCGCGCCGGCCGAACCGGCCCTGGCCGCTGCATCCGACTTTGGTCGCAGACGGACCACGAAGCCCGGCCACTCCGCGAAGTCCCCGAGATCAAGCGCGTCGATCTCTCCGAGACGATCCTGCTGCTGCTCTCTTCCGGCTGGGGCGATGCCGCATCTTTCCCTTGGTATGAGAAGCCCGATGATAAGGCCCTGCAGCGCGCGTTGACCGTGCTGGCGGACCTCGGGGCTGTCGATACGCAGGGCAAGCTCACGCCGATCGGGCGACGCATGTCCGTCTTCCCGGCGCATCCGCGCTATGCACGCATGCTGCTCGCCGCGGGTGAACTCGATTGCGTCTTTGAAGTCTGCCGCATCGCCGGCCTCGCCCAAGGGCGCGATATCCTTTTCCGCAAGGTGGACGACCGCACCGAGAACGCCCGTGACTCCGTCGAGCAGGAAGATGGCTCCGACTTCTTTCCGCGGCTCGCTTTACTGCAGCAAGCGATCGACCTCAAGTTCGACGCCGACGCTTGCGATCGCTTCGGCGTGCACGGCCAGGCCGCCCGCCAGGCCGATCAGGCCGCCCGTCAGTTTCTCCGCCTCGCTGAAGGGCAGGGCCTCCCCGTTAGCGACCGTATCGCCGACCCCGCTGCTATCCGCCGCTGCCTGCTGCTGGGCTTCTCTGATCGCCTCGCCGTCCGGCTCGACGCCGGCACGCTTCGCTGCGCCTTGGTGCACGGGCGTACTGGCGAGCTCCGTCGCGAGTCTTCTATCCGTAACGCCAAGCTGCTGGTCGCCGCCGAAGTCGACGAAATTCAGGCGCGCGGTGGCGTGACGACCTATCTCTCCTTGGCGACTGCGATCGAGGAGTCCTGGTTGCAGGAGCTATTCCCCTCCGAGTTCTCGACGGTCAACCACGTGCGCTATGATGCCACGCAGCGGAGGGTCGTCACCCGCGTCGAGCGCCGCTTCCGCGATCTGGTGCTCGAGGCCAAGGAGCGCGACGATGCCCCGTCCGACGCCGCTAGCCGTATCTTGGCCGAGGAAGTCGCCGCTGGCCGGCTCGAACTCGAGAAGTGGGACGCCCCCGTCGACGCTTGGATTCGGCGTGTCAACTTCCTCTCAAAGCATTGCCCGGAACTGGGTATCCCCGTCTTCGATGACGCCGCTCGGCGCATGGTGATCGAAGAAGTCTGTACCGGAGCCGTCGCCTATCGCGATATCCGGGATCGTCCCGTCTTCGGCGTCGTCCGCGGCTGGCTGACGCACGAGCAGGCGATGGCGCTCGATTCCTATTGTCCGGAGAAAATCATCCTACCTCGGAAGAAGCATCCCGCCCGCATCGAATACACCGCCGACGGCCAGGCGGAGGTCGAGGCCACGGTGCAGGAGCTTTATGATTTTCCGGGCAGCAAACTGCGGGTGTGCCTCGGCAAGGTGCCGATGGTCATCTGCATCCAGTCGCCCGCCCGCCGCACGCAGCAGCGCACCACCGACCTCGACGCCTTCTGGAAGGGTTCCTACGAAGGCGTGAAGAAGGAACTACGTGGGCGTTATCCTAGACACGAATGGCGCTGAACCCATGAGCACCTCTTCCGCGCCTTGGTCATCGGTCCCCATCCACGTCATCGACTTCGAGGGCAGTGCGCGCACCGGCGTTATCGAGTTTGGGGTGGCCACGATTCTGGGCGGCGAAATCGTCTCCGCCTCGACGCGCCTGCATGCGTCGCGCGTTCCCGTGCCCGCGATCGACACCCAGTGCCACGGTCTGGGCGCCAAGGACCTGAAGGGGCTGCCGCCGTTCGAGTCCGAGTGGGATCAGTGGGTCTCCCTTCGCCGCACCGGCCTGCTCGCGGCGCATAACGCCACCGTCGAATCAGGGCTCTTGCGCGGCACCTGGTTGCGCCCCTCCGCCGTGCCGTCATTCGTCGGCGAGGAAGCCTCCGTTGCCGAATGGGGGCCGTGGATCGATACTTGCCGGCTCGCCCGGGCCTGGGCCCCCAGCTTGGGTGACTTCCGCCTCTCGTCCTTGGTCACGATCCTCCGCCTGACCCCGCGCCTCGATGCGCTGGCCGCGGAGCATTGTCCGCCCCACCGCCGACGGTATCACTGTGCGTTATACGATGCCTTAGCTGCGGCCTTGGTCTTGCGGGCTCTCTGTGGGTTGGAAGGGCGTTCGTCCGCCCCCCTCTCGCAGCTGGTCCGTGACAGCGTGTCGGCCCCGGCCGCCGATGACCTGATGCAAGGCGAGCTTGGGCTATAGTTTCCGCTTCACTCCGAGGGGTGAGCCTAACTAGATAGGCGTCCCTCTATGGCTTCCAAGTCCCCCATTCGCGTCGCGGTCACCGGCGCCGCCGGCAACATCGGTTACGCCGCCATCTTCCGCCTGGCCTCCGGCGCCGTCTTCGGTGCGGACCAGCCGGTCGCCCTGAATCTGATTGAAGTCGGGCCCGGCCTCAACGCCCTAGCCGGCGTCGTGATGGAACTTCAGGACTGCGCCTTCCCGCTGCTCACCGACGTCGTCGCCACGGGCGACCTCAACGAAGGCTTCAAGGATGCTGACTGGTGCCTGCTCATCGGCGCCGTGCCTCGCAAGGACGGCATGGAGCGTAAGGACCTCCTCGGCATCAACGGCAAGATCTTCATCGGCCAGGGCGAAGCCATCGCGCGTAATGCCAAGAAGAGCGTCAAGGTCCTCGTCGTCGGCAATCCCTGCAACACCAACGCCCTCATCGCCCTGCGCTCCGCCGGCAACCTGCCCGTCGAAAACTTTTTCGCGATGACCCGCCTCGATGAGAACCGCGCCAAGTCGCAGCTCGCGGGCAAGGCCGGCGCCCACAACTCCGTCGTCAAGAACGTCGCTATCTGGGGTAACCACTCTTCGACGCAGTATCCTGACTTCACCAACGCCACCATCGGCGGCCAGCCCGCCATGCAGGTCATCACCGACCACGCCTGGCTCAAGGAGACCTTCGTCTCCGACGTCCAGAAGCGCGGCGCCGCCGTCATCAAGGCCCGTGGCGCCTCTTCCGCCGCTTCCGCCGCCAACGCCGCGCTCGACACCCTGCGCAGCCTGCACGTCCCGACTCCAGCCGGCGAATGGCACTCCGTCGCTGTCCTGTCCAAGGGCGACTACGGTATCACGCCCGGCATCATGTTCGGGTACCCTCTCCGCACTAAGGCCGACGGTTCGTGGGAGATCGTCCAAGGTCTCCCGCTCGACGCCTTCTCCAAGGAGAAGATCGCGATCACCGAGAAGGAGCTGCTTGAAGAGCGCGCGACCGCCTCGGAAGCCCTCGGCCTGAAGCTCTGAAGCAGACCCGATAAAAGAAAAGGCGGCCCGGGGATACCCGGCCGCCTTTTTCATGCCTGTTTGCTCAGGGGGCTGGCAGGCGGACCAGCGTGATGTCGGCCGGGCGGCAGGTGCCGAGGCGAATCTCGCCGGCATTGGCGGCGTTGAAGATAGGGGGCTCGGGATAGATGGCTTCGATGCCGCTGGCAGTCCGACCCGCGTTGATCTTCTGCAGGCCGATGAAGTCGATGATCACCGGGTTCGCGCTGCTCAGCAGCGTCTTCTCGGAACGGCTCCAGCTCGCGTCGAAGCTGGGTCCGCCGAGTACTTGGTAGCGTTCCAGCGAGAGGATCGTGAGTACGTTGCGCTTCGATAGTTTCGGGATGGCGCAGACTTCGACCGCCGCCTTGGAGGCGTTGAAAGGGTTATCGAGGAATCGCTCGGAGTTGACCATATTGCCGATAGAGGCTGAGGCCATCGCGCCGTGCACACCGAGCGACTTGCTGTCGCTGAGCACCGGCAGGTTGATCCAGAAATCGACTTCATCGACCAGGGTCTTCGGGAGTACGCTCACACGCGCATCGCCCCACGGCACGTCCTGAGCTCCTGGTCGAGGGAGGACTTGGTTCTCGTAGCGTAGCTGGCTCTCCTTGGCCCAATCGGTCGCGAACATGTCCCAAGCGGTGACAGGGAATCCTTCGAAGGTCTGGCTCTGGGTGGTCAGGGCTGGGAGGAACCCGGCTTGGCGGAGGCTGTCGACCTTGGCGTCGCAGAGGGTGATCGTATTCTGGGCGAACCCGCGACGCATGAGGGCGGCGGTGATCGCGCGGACGAGCGGCTTGGGCGTGGCCAGACCGGCACCGCTTTCGGACGAGAGCTTGAGCCCGCAACGACGCAGGTCGGCCGGATGAAGGCGGACTCCCGTGCGGGTCTCGAATTCGCCGAGGGTGCTCTCGATTGCCGCGGCATATTCCTTATCGCCGAAGCCGCCAAGCTTCTGCTCGATGACCAGCAGCTTCGGGTCGGTGGCCGCATGGGCGCCGGCGAGACCGAGCGAGAGGGCGATGGCGGCGAGAAAACGCATGGTCTTATATTCTCCCCGTGGGACCGGCTTCGCAAGCCGCTGTTTTGTTTGCGCAGGTCGATAAGGCCCCCATCGTGAGCCCCATGTCCGCCCCAGTCGCCCCCGCCCAGCGTCGCACCCTTGGGCTCATCTTCCTGACGGTGTTCATGGATATCGTGGGCTTCAGTATCATCATCCCGCTGTTCCCCCATCTGCTGGAATACTACATCAAGCAGGAAGGGGCGGTGGGTACTCTCGTCGGCTCGCTGAGCGCCGCCGCCGAATGGCTGGGTGGCGATACCGTCCTCGACAAGCATCTCCTTTTGCCGGTGCTCTTCGGCGGCATCCTGAGCAGCCTTTATTCTGGGCTGCAGTTCATATTCTCGCCCATCTGGGGCGCTTTGTCCGACCGGATCGGCCGCCGTCGCATCCTGACGATCACCCTCGCAGGTAACGTGCTATCCTATGTGCTCTGGATTTTCGCCGCCCAATTCTGGGTCGTGGTACTGACGCGTCTCGTCTCGGGCATGATGGCGGGCAACATCGCCGTCGCCAGCGCGGCCGCCGCGGATATCACCGACGAGAAGGAGCGTACGAAGGGGATGGCGGTCGTCGGCATCGCGATCGGCCTAGGCTTCGTCTTCGGTCCCGTCATCGGCGGCCTCGCCTCCTCCTTTCAATTCACTCATGGCCCAGTGCTCGGCTCCTTCGGGCTAAATCCGTTCTCCGTGCCGGCCGCCATCGCGGCGTCGCTCGCCCTCCTGAACTTCCTGTTGGTCATGAAGTTCTTCCCGGAGACCTTGGCCCCGGAGCGTCGTGCCAGCGCCGACGCCAAGCGTCCTTCGGTCTTCGACCTCGCCACGGTCCGCTCTTCCGCCGTCCGACGCACCTCCTTCGCCAATCTCGTGTACCAGGTCGCCTTCACGGGTATGGAGAACACGATCGTGTTCCTGACCTTCGCGCTGTTCGCTTACAGTCCGCGCGATAACGCTTGGCTCTTCCTGTTCAATGGCGCCTGCATGATCTTCGCCCAAGGCCTCGCCCGCCAGCTCGTCAAGCGCATGGGCCAGCGCAAGGTCATCATGCTCGGTATGGCCATCGCCTCGGTGGCGTTCATCGTCGTGGCGCAGATTCCCCACATCCCTGTCGCCGAAGGCAACGGCTCCAAGACGGTGTTCTACCTCGGCCTCGGGATGATCTCCTTCGCGACGGGCCTGATTCTTCCCAGCGTATCCGCCTTAGTCTCCCTTTATTCAGACTCCTCGGAACAGGGTCGTAATCTCGGCATCTTGCGCTCGGCTGGTTCGCTGGCCCGTGTCATCGGACCGATTACGGCGGCGTTGCTGTACTTCCGCTTCGGGTCCCATTTCTGGGTCTATGTCGGCAGCGCTTTGCTCATGCTCCCCGCCATCTGGGTCGTGCGCGGCTTGCCTGACCCGGAAGTCGAACGTCTGAAGGCTTAACCTTTAGCCAAAGAGCGACCGAGGGCGTCACCGGTGCGGATGACGTGCATCAGCGCGATGCCGTCGCGGAATGCCCCATGGAAATGGAGTCCGGGGTGGGCGGCTTCGGCTTGGCCGAGAGCTTCTTCCCGGCGACGCTGGCCCTCGTCATATTGCGGAATCGCACGTTCCCATCGCTGAATCCATTCCTTGCGTGGCGCGGCCTTGATGCCGAGCGTCGTGGCGAGTTCGTCGTCCACGATCCTGCTCAGGGCTTCGTCGGTCAGGCCAGCTAGGTCGGGTCGGCGCGCACCACCGATGAAGCAGCAGAGCAAAGCGTGACCTTCGGGCGACCGAGCCGGCAGGACCGACGTCGGGAAGAGGCAGCCGAGGACGTCGCGTTTCTCGGCGCCTGGCGTCAGGTAGCCGAAGCCGTCGAGCGGGTGAGGTACATCAGCGACGGCGTAGCCACGAGCGACGACAGTCACGGCTGGCACGGATGCGTTCTCCCAGTCGCGCAACATGCGGGTAACGGTTTCGTCGAAGGGCAGGGAGGCCCAATGCCAATGGGGCGCGGTCACGATCAGGTGCTTCGCGCACGCCCCCTCCTCCGTGCCGTCGGCGTCACGCCAGGCGACGTTCCAGCCTTTGGCGTCGAGGCGGATCTGCGTGGCGACGCTGCGGAGGCGCAGGTTCTCGGCGCTGATCGGAGCGGCCATCGCATCGGCTAGTTGCTGCATGCCGCGAGGGAAGCCGACGACCTTACGCGTCACCTTGGGTGCGCGGCGAAGGCCATTGAGTACGGAGCCGTATTCCTGTTCGAACGCATGGATACGGGGAAAACAGTCGGCCATCACCAGCTTGGATGGGTCGCCCGCATGGACGCCGGAGACGACCGGATCCATGAGCATTGCGGCGGCCTCGGGGCCGAAGCGGCGCGAAGAGAACTGCTCGACCGTCTCACCGATATAGCCGCCTTTGCTGTGGAAGGGTTCGGAGAGCAGGCGGAGTTTGCCCGACCAGCTCAGGAGGGCGGACGTCAGGATTGCGAGTGGATTGCCGCCTAGGCCGTGCAACTTACCGTGGGCGTAGATATAGCGCTTCGCCGCCCGCATGTCGGCCGATTGGGTGACTTCAGCCAGGCCATACGCCGCGAGCAGGGCTTCGTCGCCTTCGCCTTCGAGCTGGAGGGTATTGGGACCGGTCTCGACCAACCAACCGTCTTCACGGACTGTCCGGATGGAGCCGCCGACTCGGGAAGAGGGTTCGATGACCTTCACCTTCGCGCCGGCGCGGACCATGGCGTTGGCGACGGCCAATCCGGCCGGTCCGGCTCCCAGTATGACCGCGTCGAGCACCATGGCCGCATTATCGACCGTGAACGATAGGGTTGGCAACCCTGCGTCGTTGCGACTGTCTACTCACCCATGAGGGCCTTGCTGCTTTTATTTGTCACCGCCTCTTGCTTGGCGGACACCGTCACAATGAAGGACGGCACTTTCCTGAAAGGCCATATCGAGCGTATCGCTTCGGGCGTTCTTGAGATGCGTGTACCGGCGCTTGGCGACGCCAACGTGCAGCACCTGCAGCTGGCACAGGTCGAATCGTTCGTCACCGATGATGCCGTGCTGGTGAGTTCGGGGGGAGTGGTCTCACGCGGCCCTGCGAACGCCGCCGCCGGACGTGTCGCCTCGCAGGGTGGGGCGGAGACCAGTCCTCTGGATGAGGCCTTGGAGCTTTGGCGCGATCCGTCGCTGCGACCCGCGCAGACCGCCGGAAAACGCCAATGGACCACGCAGGCCGACGTCGATATCTCCGGCCGTAACGGCGTCGTGATGGGATCTGGCTTCAGCTCCGGTTTCTCGGCCAAGGGCGTGACCAAGGCCGATACCGTGATCGCCGGGGTTCGGCTGGTGCGGGCGGATACCGGCAACCTCACCTCAGCCGACGACTTGCATGTCACGGCTTCCTATGAGACCAATCCAACGGATGTCGTGTTCTGGTATGTGCGTAGCGATACTGGATATGACAATGCCCGCTTGATTGATTTCTTCTCCGTGAACGCAGCCGGCTGGGGCTTCCGCTTGCACTCCGACGCCAAGGGTAAGCTGGACGCGCGACTCGGCCTGGCACATCGCTTTGAGCGATACGCTTCGCCGAGCCAACCTGGCCTCGCCGCGCCTTCGGCGGATATAGGCCTGATTTTCTCAAGGGAGCTCGGCTGGGCGGCCTGGGATACCTCGCTCAATTTTGTGCCCTCCTTCCTGAGGTCCGGCGACTTTTACGTCCGTCATGAGACGAGCCTGAATGTCCTGCGTAACACGGGTCCACTTTCCTTGAGGGTAGGGGTATCCAATGATTTCAGGTCCAAACCTCTGCCGACCCAGGTTAAGACGGATACGTCCTATTTCCTCAGAACGACCTATGTATGGAAGTAAGCGGGTTGATTTGCTTAAAAATAGGCACATTTGCCTAAAAAGGTACAAAACCCCCTGTGAATGGTTACCTATTGAACCGTGGCACAGTGGGTGCTTTGAAATTGTTCGTAATTAAACACCTTTCCAATCCCCCAATCAATGAGCACCAACCCAGCCCGCCGCAACGCCATCGAGGCGATTGCTTCTCAGCCTCGCCTTCAGGGCAGCTTCGACTTCCGCAATGAGAAGATCGATCTGATCTACGGACAGAATGTTTTCTCCCTCGATAAGATGGAGAAGCGCCTCCCGAAGGAAGTATTCAAGTCCCTCAAGGCCAGCATCGAAGCTGGCATCAAACTCGATGCCGCCGCTGCCGACGTCGTCGCCGCCGCCATCAAGGATTGGGCTCTCGAGTGCGGTGCGACGCACTACGCGCACGTCTTCTATCCGCTCACCGGCTTCACGGCCGAGAAGCACGACACCTTCTTCGAGCCTAACGGCAATGGCACCCTCGCCCAGTTCTCCGGCAAGGCGCTGATTCAGGCCGAACCCGACGCCTCCTCCTTCCCGAACGGCGGCCTGCGCTCCACGTTCGAAGCCCGCGGTTACACCGCCTGGGACGTCACCTCCCCGGCCTACATCTTCGACACCGAAAACGGTTCGACGCTCTGCATCCCGACCGCCTTCGTCTCGTGGAAGGGTGAAGCCCTCGACAAGAAGACCCCGCTCCTCCGCTCGATGGCTGCCGTCAACAAGTCTGCCACCCGCGTCCTCGCGCTCTTCGGCAAGAAGCACGGCTACATCTCCGCTTCGTGCGGCCCGGAGCAGGAGTACTTCCTGATCGACTCTCGCCTCTTCCATCTCCGTCCCGACCTCTACACCTGCGGTCGTTCCCTCTTCGGCGCCAAGCCGGCCAAGGGTCAGGAGTTCGAAGACCAGTACTTCGGCACCATCCCTGATCGCGTGCTCGCCTGCATGATGGAAACCGAGCGCGAGTGCTTCAAACTCGGTATCCCGATCAAGACCCGCCACAACGAAGTCGCTCCGGCCCAGTACGAAGTGGCTCCGATCTACGAATCCGCCAACGTCGCGCACGACCACCAGATGCTCACGATGACGCTGCTCCGCCGCGTCGCCACCAAGCATGGTTTCGTCTGTCTCCTCGCCGAAAAGCCTTTCGCGGGCGTCAACGGCTCCGGCAAGCACGTCAACTGGTCCATCGGTGGTGCTGGCGTCGGCAACCTCCTCGAGCCCGGCCACAACCCGCACGAGAACGCCCAGTTCCTCACCTTCTGCGCCGCAGTGGTCCGCGCCGTCGACCTCCACCAGGGTCTGCTTCGCGCTTCCGTCGCTTCGGCCGGTAACGACCATCGCCTCGGCGCCAACGAGGCTCCTCCCGCCATCATCTCGATCTACCTGGGCGATATGCTCAACGAAGTCATCGAGCAGGTGAAGAAGAGCGGCTCCGCTTCGTCCTCCCGCAAGGGTGGTCACATGACCCTCGGAGTCGACACGCTGCCCGTCCTTCCGAAGGACGCTGGTGACCGTAATCGCACGAGCCCGTTCGCCTTCACCGGCAATAAGTTCGAGTTCCGCGCCGTGGGCTCCGCCTTCTCGGTCGCCGGCCCCCTGACCGTGCTCAACACGATCATGGCTGACTCGCTCGACAAGCTCGCCGACGAACTCGCCACTGCCCTCAAGAAGAACTCCGACTTCAACTCCGCCCTCCAGAGCGTGCTGAAGGACATCCTCACCAAGCACGGTCGCGTGATCTTCAATGGTAACGGCTACTCCGAAGAGTGGCACAAGGAAGCCGCCAAGCGCGGTCTCAAGAACCTCCGCACGACCCCCGATGCTCTCCCTGAGATCATCTCCAAGTCGTCCGTCGAAGTCTTCGAGCGCCAGGGCGTCCTTTCCAAGGCCGAACTCGAGTCTCGCGAAGAGATCTACACGCACTCCTACGTGCTGACGATCAACACCGAGTCGAAGCTCGTCTCCGAGATCGCCAAGACCCTGCTCCTCCCGGCCGCCCTTAAGTTCGCCGCTGACCTGACCCCGGTCGAGAAGACCAAGTCCGGTGGCAAGCTCCGCAAGGCAGTCATCGGCCTCGCCGACGAACTCGCCGCCGCCATCGACGCCCTCGACGCCGCCCGCGAAGTCACCAAGTCCGACACGCACGCCCAGGCTAAGCACTCCTGCGACAAGGTCCTCCCGGCCATGCTCAAGGTCCGTGCCGCCGCCGACTCTCTCGAAGAGATTGTCGCCGACGAATACTGGCCGCTGCCGTCCTACCAGGAGCTGCTGTTCCTACGCTAAGCCTTACCGGCTTTGCCTAGACCAAGGGCCGAACCTCCGGGTTCGGCCCTTTTTGCGGCCCAGACGGGTCGGGGACCCCGCCAAAGCAGAAGGCCCGTCGCGATGACGGGCCTTCGGATGCTTGGGTCAGGATGGACGCTTAGGCGTTGTCCCACTTCTTGCGCAGGTAGGCGCCGAAGTTCTTGACCTTTTTCTTGCGACGACGGCGTTCGGCCGGCTTCTCGAAGCCTCGCTTGGCGCGGGCGTCCTTGATGATGCCTTCGCGGTCGATCTTCTTCTTGAGGCGGCGGAGAGCCTTGTCGACGGTCTCGCCTTTGCGGATCTTGATTTCTACGGACATGTGAGCGTTTGGAGGGTCGAAAGAACAAGGGGGGAGGCCTTTCGTCAACCCCGAATCGAAGGGTATTTAAAGCCGTGAATAAGTGGGCCTTCCGGAGGGCACTAGACGCTTGCGGCGGGGGTAGGGCAGGGCAATCGTGCGGTTCACCCCTCGATGTACCTCAAGGAAATCGTCGCCAACGGATTCAAAAGCTTCGCCGACCGGACCCGCATCGAGCTCCGTCCCGGGGTCACGGCCGTGGTCGGACCCAATGGCTGTGGCAAGTCCAACATCGTCGACGCCATCCGCTGGGTCCTGGGCGAACAGTCCGCCAAGTCCCTCCGCGCCCCGGCGATGCAGGACGTCATCTTCTCGGGTACTGACCGGCGTAAGCCCCTCCCGCAGTGCGAGGTCGAGCTGATCTTCGCCGATTGCGAAAAGGAACTGGGCACGGCCTTCGCCGAGGTCTCGGTCATGCGCCGCCTCCATCGCGAGGGCGCCAGCGACTATTTCATCAACGGCAAGCCTTCGCGACTTAAGGATATCCAGCGCCTGTTCATGGACACCGGCATCGGCCGTATGTCCTACTCGTTCATGGTGCAGGGCCAGATCGACCAGATTCTTTCTGCGAATCCTGCCGAGCGCCGCTACCTGTTCGAAGAAGCCGCCGGCATCACGCGCTATAAGGCCCAACGGCGCGAAGCCCTCAACAAGCTCAGTGGCGTCGACACCAATCTCGCGCGCATCACCGATGTCGTCAGCGAAGTCGGTCGCCAAATCGCCACGCTCCGCCGTCAGGCCGCCAAGGCTCTCCGTTTTCGTCGCTTGCGTCACCGCTTCACGCACCTCGATCTCGCCTGGCATGCCAAGCAGTTCGGAGATCGCCGCACTCAGGTCACCGCGCTCGAGACCGACGCTGCCGCCTGCCGTGCCGACGTCGCGGGCCTCACCGATGGCCTCCGCGACCGCGAAGCCGCGCTGCTCCAGATGCGCGCACGCCGCACCGAACTAGCTGAGCAGGTCCAGCTCGCCCAGCAGGCCCTCTTCGATCTCCGCACCGCCCGTGAGAACGCTGAGAACGAAGCCCGCACTTCCGACCTCCGCTCCGACGATCTTTCCTCCCGCTTGGGCGAAATCCGCCGCGAAGCCCAGGAGGCTGAGCTCTCCATCGCCGAATTCGAGATGCGTCTGCGCGGCAGCTCCGACGCCAAGTCGACCGCCGCCGGTTCCGTCTCCGCCACCGATGCCGCCTATCGCGAGAAAACCGCGCAGGTCGAAGATGTCGCCCGTCAGGTCGTCGAGGCCGAGAACCTTCTCCGCCGCGCGCGTCAGGATATCCTCATCGCTGAAGGCGAGATGACCCGAGCTCGTGGCGACGTCACCAATCTCGAAGTCGATCTCCGCGGCTACCAATCCCGCCACGTCGATCTTTCCGCTTCCCTTAGCCAGGCGAAACACGAACGCGAAGCTCACGAGCGCCGCGTCACCGAGTGCGGCGCCGTCGTCACGACGCGCCACGGCGAACTCCAGACCGCCCGCACCGCCGAACAGGAAGCGACCGAGAAAGGACGCGACCTGCTGAACGATTTCCGCGCGCTCCAGCAGACGATTTCCGAACAGGATCGCAAGGTCGCCAAGCTTTCCGCCCAGCTCGGCTTGCTCGAGCAGATGCAGTCGCGCCTCGAAGGCTTCTCCGAGGCCGCCAAGGCCGTGCTCCGTGGTGAATTCTCCGAAGAGCTCCGCACCGGCAAAGCTTCGGCCCTCGCCGACCTCGTCACGGTCGTCGACATCTCCGCCGCCGCCGCGCTTGAGAACATCCTCGGTGCCGCCTCCGAAGCCGTCGCCCTCGACTCCGCCGAATTCCTGCCCGGCATCGTCGCCAAGATGGGCGAACGCCAGTTGGGCCGTGCGGTCTTCCAAGTCGAAGCTCCGCCCGCTTCCCGCTCCGGTTCCGCCGCTCCCGGCTGGCTCCGTCCCGCCACCTCCGCCGTGCAGGCGAAGTCTCCGGACCACGCCCGCCTCGTCGCCAATCTTTTCGACGGCTGCTACGTCTGCCCATCCCTCGGTGATTTCATTAGCTGGTGGCGCGCTAACCCGGGCTTCGAATTCTTCCTCGTCGCGACCACCGACGGTGACCTCGTCGACCGTCGCGGCCTCGTCTACGCTGGCAAGCCCCGCAAGGCCGCCTCCAACGCCGGCTCTGGCGTCTTTTCTCGCGAAAGCGAAATCCGTTCCGTCCGCGCCAGCCTCGAGTCGGAGAACGACCAGCTGACGACGCTCAACGAGAAGGCCCTTGGCATCCAGTCAGCGATGGACGCCAACGAGCTCGACGTCTCGTCCGCCCGTGACGCCACGCAGTTCGCCGCCCAGGAACTTTCCGTCGCCCAAGCCGACGAGCGCGCTGCCCGCCAGACGCTCACCGCCGCCGACGACCGTATCGCCCGCGAAGAGCGCCAGCTCGCTGAAATCGAGAACTCCAAGTCGGAAGCACTGCAGCGTCGCGACCGTGCCCAGGTGACCCTCACCGCGAAGGACACCCAGGTCGCTGAACTGCGTGCCACAATCACTTCCGGCGAAACGCAGCTCGAGTCCGCCCGCGCTGAATCCGACCTGCGTCGCAATGCCCTCGGTGAAGCCCGCCTCGCCCATGCCGAGCAGCGTCAACGTCTCGAACTCGTCGGCCGCGAACTGGCCGACCTCGAATCGCGCCGCGCCGAGGCCGTTGCCCGTCTGAATTCACGTCGCATCGAGGCCCAACAGAACGAGAAGCTGATTGGCGAACTGAAGGCTCAGGCTGGCCTCGCCCGTGAGACTTCGGGCCGCCTCGCTGGTGAGGTCGAGACTTCCAATACCGGGCTCACGGAGCTGCGCGGTTCGCTCAACGAGACCGACGCCTCCGTCGAATCCGAAGACCGTGTCCTCTCCGTCGATCGTGACCGCCTTCGCGTCGCTGATACTCGCCTCAAGGGGCTCGAAGTCTCGCTCGCCGAGCAGACATCGCAGTGCGGCTTCATCGTTGAGAAGATCCAGTCCGATCATCAGCTTGACGTCACCCAGGTCGACTGGCGCCTGCAGCTCTGGCTTTCCGACGGCGAACCCGAAGGCATTTCCAGTTTCGACGACCTCGAAGAGACCGATGAAGAAGGTTCCCGCCCGGCTCCGAAAGCCGTCGTCCGCCGCGGAGAACCCACTGCTGAAGACCTCGCCTCGATGGAGTCTGCCGACTGGCCGCCCCTCGTCCGCGAGATTGCCGAACTGCGCGACCGCATGGCCGGCATGGGCTCCGTGAATCTCGTCGCTGTAGAGGAATATTCCTCTCTGCGCGACCGCCACGACTTCCTTACCAAGCAGAGCGATGACCTCTGGAAGGCCAAGGAAGAGCTCACCAAGGCGATCGAGGAGCTCAACCAGACCTCGCTCAAGCTCTTCACCGACACCTTCGAGCAGGTGCGCAAGAACTTCAAGTTTACCTTCGAGCGTCTCTTCGTCGGTGGTACCGCCGACCTTGCCATGGTCGTGGCCGAAGACCCGCTTGAAAGCGGCATCGAGATCATCGCCCAGCCTCCGGGGACCAAGCTGCGCGGCATCTCGCTCCTTTCTGGTGGCCAGCGTACCATGACCGCCGTCGCGCTGCTCTTCGCCATCTACATGGTGAAGCCGTCGCCGCTGTGCGTGCTCGACGAGCTCGATGCTCCGCTCGACGACGCCAACGTGAACCGCTTCACGGACATCATCCGCGAGTTTACCCGATTCTCCCAGTTCCTGGTGATCACGCATAATAAGCGTACCGTCTCGGCGGCTGACGCTATCTTCGGTGCGACCATGCAGGAGAAGGGCGTCACCCGTCTGTTCTCGATGCGCTTCAATAAGGAACGCGACGAGGCGGAGCCGAATCAGCCAGGTGGCGGGTTCACCATGGCCCGCTGAGGTCGCTTGCATTGGGCGGTCCGAGGGTTAGCATGTCGGGGTCATGCTCCGTCATCTCACCGCGCTTGTCCTCTTGCCGGCCATGGTTCTCGCCGGCGTCACCTTCGAGTCCGATGTCCGCCCGATCAATCGAGCCGCGCCCGGCGCGAGCTACGCCGATATGCTGGCCCGCATCATGCCGGCGGTCGTCAGCATCCGCACCGCCGAGGTCATTCCTCAGGCCGTCCTGGACCGCTACCGCGGTCGCATCGACAAGGACAAGGTCCTGAAGGATGAGAAGACCGGCGAGACGCTCATGCCGACCGGCCTGGGCTCTGGCACGATTATCCATCCTGAGGGCTACGTCATCACCAACCGTCACGTCGTGATGAAGTCCGACCGCGTCACCGTTTCCGATACCGTCATCGTGCAATTACAGGATCGCCGTGAATTCCGCGCCAGGGTGCTTGGCGTCGACGCCGGCAGTGACATCGCCGTGCTGAAGATCGAGGGACGTAACCTGCCCTTCGCCAAGTTCGCCGACAGCGAGAAAGCCCGCGTTGGCGATGTTGTCTTCGCCATCGGCAATCCGCTCGACGCCGGCATGACGGTTACCTCCGGTATCGTTTCCGCGCTCGGACGTTCGGGTAAGCAGGGGATGGGCATGGCGTTCGAGGATTTTATCCAGACCGACGCCGCCATCAATCCGGGCAATAGCGGCGGGCCCCTCATCGATTTCGAAGGCCGCCTGCTGGGCATGAATACCGCTATCAAATCCGGCACCGGAGGCAATATCGGCCTAGGCTACTCAATCCCATCCAATCTCATTATTTCCGTCGCCTCCGATCTCGCGAACGGCGGCAAGGTGGTGCGCGGGCTCATCGGCGTGCAGGGCGAGGACCTTTCACTCGCTGAAGCCACCAAGCTCAACCTTGGGAAGAATGGCGCCGTCCGCGTCTCGCTCATCAGCGATGGCCTGCCGGCTGCGAAGGCTGGGCTCAAGGTCGGCGACATCATCGTGGCCTTGGATGGCAAGCCGTTCGAGAACTGGAATGAGCTCCGTCTGGCGATCTCGCGACACAAGCCAGGCGAGACCCTGATGGTTAATTTCATCCGCGAGGGGCGTGGCTCGTTGGCACGCGTGACGGTCGCCGAGCGTACTCCTGACCGTTGAGCATGCGGGCGCTCTCCACATTCCGTAATCTGACCGGCGGCCGCATCCCGCCGCTGACTCGCACCGCGCTGCTTTGCGGTCTTGGCCTGTTCCTGCTTACCTTGCTCGTTTTCAAGCCAGGGGCGGGTGGCAACGATGCGGCGCAGCCCTTGACGAACGGGGTGCGCTTGGTGGCGCCGGGAGATGCCCGTACCGAAAGCGTCGTCCTACTCGATACCTCCGCCGTCTACTTTCCCTCCAAATCCGCCTTGGGCGGGGCAGGGCGTTCTGAGGTTGGGCAGCCCGAGGACGCGCCCTTTGCCAAGTCTGTGCCCGTCCTGCAGTTCGACCCCTCCCGCCCGCTTGGTAAGGAGTCCACCCTCCAGGTACCTCGTCGGGAAAGTCCTTCTCCCGTCAAGGCGATCCCCCTCGCTGAAACTGCCCCCTTCACAACTTTCGGGACTCAGCGCATTTCGGGCGAAGGGCTCCCCGCCCGCGCTGCTTTTTTTGAGATTTACCAAGTGGGTGGGGGGACTAAGCCTATTATTAGTGGGAATATTACCCATTTTAATGATAAAAAAGGAATTAAAAACGATTATTTATTAAAAAGTGCCCCATTTAAATCAGTATTTGAAGCAATTTTGAGTGTGGATTCCTTCGGAAAAGCTCCCCTCGGGAGTGAAGTGAGACTTTCCGGCTCAAAGGCCCTCGATGAGGCCATCCGGCGCTGGGTGTCTAGTACCGATTGGTCGGGGCAGCTTCCCCCAGGGGCGTACCGCCTGATCGTAGGCCCCTAGGCGACCCCAGAAGGGGTGTAAAACCCTTGCAAAAATCCGCTTGACGGTGGGGTTTTCGATGGTCATTCAAACCCTTCCCTTCGCGTCTTCAGTACGTTGACGGTTCGCCCCTGTAGCTCAGTTGGCAGAGCGCGTCCTTGGTAAGGACGAGGTCGCTGGTTCAATTCCAGTCGGGGGCTCCACCACTTTCCACACACCAACCTAAACCACCTCCTCACCACCAAAAACCATGGCCAAAGAGAAGTTCAATCGCACCAAGCCTCACGTCAATGTCGGCACCATCGGCCACATTGACCATGGCAAATCGACCACCACCGCCGCTATCGTGGCTGTGCAGGCCCGTCGTGGCCTGGCCGAGAACAAGTCCTACGCGGAAATCACCAAGGGTGGTACCGTCCGTGACGCCACCAAGACCGTGACCATCGCCGCCTCGCACGTTGAGTACGAGTCCATCAACCGTCACTACGCCCACGTCGACTGCCCGGGCCACGCCGACTTCGTTAAGAACATGATCACCGGTGCCGCCCAGATGGACGGTGCGATCCTGGTCGTCTCCGCTGCTGACGGCGTCATGCCCCAGACCAAGGAGCACATCCTCCTCGCCCGCCAGGTCGGCGTGCCGAAGATCGTCGTCTGGCTCAACAAGGTCGACCTTTCCGAGCCTGACCTGATCGACCTCGTCGAGATGGAAGTCCGCGACCTCCTCAACAAGTACAACTACGAAGGCGACACCGCCAAGATCGTCCGTGGCTCCGCCACCGCCGCTCTCGAAGGTACTCCGGAAGGCGAACAGTCCATCCAGGACCTCCTCGCAGCCCTCGACACCGAAATCGCCGAGCCTAAGCGCGAAATCGACAAGCCCTTCATGATGGCCGTCGAAGACGTGTTCTCTATCACCGGTCGCGGCACCGTCGCCACTGGTCGTATCGAGCGCGGCGTTATCAAGGTCGGCGAAGAAATCGAAATCGTCGGTCTCCGCGACACCCTCAAGACCACCGTCACCGGCGTCGAAATGTTCCGCAAGGAACTCGATCAGGGCCAGGCTGGCGACAACGTCGGTCTCCTCGTCCGCGGCATCGAAAAGAGCCAGATTGAGCGTGGCCAGGTCCTCGCCAAGCCGGGTTCCATCAAGCCCCACACTGTGGCCAAGGCCCAGATCTACGTCCTCAAGCAGGATGAAGGTGGCCGCCACACTTCGTTCGCCAACAACTACCGCCCCCAGTTCTTCTTCGGAACTTGCGATGCCACCGGCACCGTGATCCTCCCGGAAGGCGTGGAAATGGTGATGCCCGGCGACAACGTCACGATCACGATCGAGCTGCAGAAGCCCGTCGCGATGGAAAAGGGCCAGCGCTTCGCTCTCCGCGAAGGTGGCAAGACCATCGGCGCCGGCCAGATCCTCGAAATCACCAAGTGATTTCCTGACCAAAAACGACCTACTACGGTGCCGAGGCCCCCTAAAAAGGGCCCCGGCATTTGTCTCTTTAACCACCAGTACAGGACGGTAGCTCAATTGGCAGAGTAGCGGTCTCCAAAACCGTTGGTTGTGGGTTCGACTCCCTCCCGTCCTGCCACTCTCACCACATCACCACCAGCACCATGTTCAGCTTCCTCGGACGCCTCCGCGCTTTCTGGAACGAGACCATCACCGAGGTCTTCGTCAAGGCTTCGTGGCCTACCGCCAAGGAGCTCGCCGACTCCACGCTGGTAGTCATCGCCGCCGTCGCCCTCCTGGGTGCCGTCGTCTTCCTCTGCGACTTCTCCCTTTCCAATCTCGTCCAGTTCGCGACCAAGCTCGTTCGCTGATCCCACCATGTCCTCTCCCTCTGATTTCCGCTGGTACACCCTCCAGACCCTCTCGAACAACGAGAGCAAGGTGAAGCGCCTGCTCGACAAGGCCATCAGGGACGAGGAGATGGGCGACTTCGTCGCCGAGATCCTGATGCCGGTCAAGACCGTCAAGGACTTCCGCAACGGCAAGAAGCGCGAGAGCGAGATGAAGCTCTACCCTTCGTACCTCTTCGTCCGCGCCCGCCTCTTCGACGACGAAGGCGCGCTGCTCGAAGCTCCCTGGAGTTTCCTCCGCAAGACTGACGGTGTCATCGGCCTCATCGGCGGACAGAACCCCGTCGCGCTCAAGACCGAGGAGATCAATACGATCCTCCAGCAGGTCGCCGACGCCGCGGACAAGGTCGTCCCAAAGATCACCTTCAACATCGGCGAACGCGTCAAGATCACCGACGGACCCTTCGCCAACCTCGCCGGCAACATCGACAAGATCGACGCCGATCGCGGTAAGCTCGAGGTCTCCGTGGACATCTTCGGACGCTCCACCCCGGTCGAGCTCGAGTTCTGGCAGGTCGAACGCGATGACCGCGACTGATTCCTTTTTCCAACCCAACCATCTCATCACCCACCATGGCTAAGAAAGTCGTCGCCGAAATCAGGCTCCAGCTCCCCGCTGGCGCCGCTAACCCTGCTCCTCCTGTCGGCCCCGCGCTCGGCGCGAAGGGCGTCAACATCATGGCGTTCTGTAAGGAGTTCAACGCCAAGACCAAGGACCAGGCTGGCATGATCCTCCCGGTCATCATCTCCGTCTACCAAGACAAGTCCTTCACTTTCATCCTGAAGTCCCCGCCCGCTTCCGTCCTTCTCAAGAAGGCTGCGAAGATCGAGTCCGGCTCCAAGGTCCCGAACCGCGATAAGGTCGGCAAGGTCACCAAGAAGCAGCTCCTCGAAATCGTCGAGCTGAAGAAGAAGGACCTTAACGCCGTCAACCCCGACAACGCCGCCCGCATGATTGCCGGCACCGCGCGCTCGATGGGTATCGAAGTCATCGGTTAATTTCACCCAACCCTAACCCAAACCCAACCACTGCATCCCGCAGGAGACCAAAAGTCGCTATGAGCAAAAAAACCAGCAAGCGTTACCGCGCCGCCCTCCAAGTCGCCGACCTGAAGGCCAAGTATGACGTCAACCAGGCCACCGAGATCATCAAGAAGATGCCCGGTACCAAGTTCGACGAAACCGTCGAGATCTCCGCCTTCCTCGGCGTCGATCCCAAGCAGTCGGACCAGATGGTCCGCGGCACCGTCTCCCTCCCGAACGGTTCCGGCAAGAAGATCAAGGTCCTCGCCTTTACCGAGAACCCGGCCGAAGCCCTCGCCGCTGGCGCCGATTACGCCGGCCTTGCCGACCTGATTGCTAAGGTCAACGGTGGCTTCCTCGACTTCGACGTCGCCATCTCCACCGTCTCCGCGATGAAGGACGTCCGTCAGGTCGCCCGCGTCCTCGGTCCGAAGGGCCTTATGCCCAACCCGAAGTCGGGTACGGTCTCGGATGACATCCCGAAGACCATCAAGGAAGTGAAGGCTGGTCGCGTCGAATTCAAGATGGATAAGACCGGCAACATCGTGATCGTCATCGGCAAGAAGTCTTTCACCGCTGTCCAGCTGGTCGAGAACGCTCAGGCCGCCCTATCCGCCCTCGTTAAGGCCCAGCCTGCCGGCTTCGCCGGTGGCCGCTTCATCAAGTCGATCACCCTCAGCGCCAGCATGAGCCCCGGCGTCGCCGTCGACCTCAAGCCCTACTCGGCCGCCGTTGCGACCGCCTAACCTAACCACGCAAACGAGAACCTACGAACATGCGCGCTGAAAAACAATTCCTCGTCGACGAAGTCGCCGCCCAGCTGGCCAGCTCCAACTACCTGCTGCTCGCCAACTTCACCGGCGTCACCGTCGAGAATGCCACTTCCGTCCGTAATCAGCTCCGTGCCCACGGTGCCGAGTACCACGTCGTCAAGAACAGCATTCTTAACATCGCCGCCAAGCAGGCGAAACTCCCCGACATCTCGGCTCACCTGAGCGGCCACACCGCCCTCGTCACCGGCGGTAACAATCCGACCGGCGTCGCCAAGATCCTCGTCACCTTCTTCAAAGACTTCTCCAAGCTCGAAGTGAAGGGCGGCGTCCTCGACGCCAAGATCCTCACCAAGGCTGAAGTGGAATACCTGTCGAAGCTGCCGTCCCTCGACGGTATCCGCGCCCAGCTCCTCTCGCTGCTCTCTACTCCTGCCTCGCAGTTCGTCCGCCTCCTGGACGCCAAGCGCCAGAAGGACGAGCCGGCTGCCTAACCCCTTTCCTCGCGGAGGTGTCGCCATGTGGCGGCGTCCGAGCGGGGGGAATCCAAACCAAAAAACAACACACATCCAAAGAACCCCGGTTAGGGGCCTCGCGCCCTCAAATGTCCTTCATCGGACGCTAACCATTCAAGGAACCTAGATACCATGAGCAACATCACCAAAGACCAAGTCATCGAGTGGCTCAGCGCCCAGTCCGTTCTGGACATCGCTAACCTCGTCAAAGACCTCGAGACCAAGTGGGGCGTTTCCGCCGCCGCTCCTGTCGTCGTCGCCGTCGCTGGCGCCGCCGCTGCCGCTCCTGCCGAAGAGAAGACGACGTTTGACGTCATCCTCAAGGCCAAGGGCGCTACCCCGATCAATGTCATTAAGGAAGTCCGCGCCATCACTGGCCTGGGCCTCAAGGAAGCCAAGGACCTCGTCGACACCGCCCCCAAGCCCGTCAAGGAAGGCGTGTCCAAGGACGAAGCCAAGGATATCGAGACCAAGCTCAAGGCCGCCGGGGCCGAGGTCGAAGTCAAGTAATCCGTCCTCCGACGCATCTCTGCAAAGCGGGGAGGGTAGCACCCTCCCGGGTCCGGCGACCCCTCCCCGCTTTTTCTTCCCAACGGCCGCCCAGTCCGACCCAACCAGGCAAAACAGTCAGCACCACCGAAACAACCCGACACTCCGAGCCCACCTTCACCAGCCATGCCTCAAGAGCGCAAAAACTTCGGTAAACTACGCGAAGTCATCCCTCCGCCCAACCTGATCGAGAACCAGATCTTCTCGTTCAACGATTTCCTGCAGTTGGACCAGACCGCGTCCGCCCGCAAGAACGTCGGCCTTGACGCGGTCTTCCGCGAAGCCTTCCCGGTGGAGAGCAACAACGGAAACTTCCGTCTCGAGTACCTCGAGTACGGCCTGGTGCTGCCCAAGCAGACCGAGCTCGAGTGTATCCGCGAAGGCACGACCTACGCGATCTCGGTGATGCTCAAGCTCCGTCTCCGTGAGAAGGGTGCCTTCAAGGATGAAGAAATCCTGATGGGCGAAATCCCGATGATCACCGATCGCGGCTCCTTTATCGTCAACGGTGCCGAGCGCGTCGTCGTTTCCCAGCTCCACCGCTCCCCGGGCATCTGTTTCGAGGAGTCCGCCCACACGAGCGGCAAGATGCTCCACGCCTTCCGCATCATCCCTGACCGCGGCACCTGGATCGAAGTCCAGTTCGACCAGAACGACCTCCTCTGGGTCTACCTCGACCGTCGCCGTCGCCGCCGCAAGTTCCTCGTCACGACCCTTCTCCGCGCCTTTGGTTACAAGGACGACAAGGATATCCTGGCCCTCTTCTACCAGCATCGCGAGCTGACCGCCAAGGCTGCCCTCGAGCTCGATCCGGAAGAACTTTCCCAGCTCGTCTACGCCGACCCGATTGTCGACGTCGAGACCGGTAAGGTCGTCGCCAAGCAGTACGACAAACTCTCCCGCGAGACGCTCAAGGAAATCCACAAGCAGCTTCCGAAGCAGAAGTTCGGCGTCTTCGACACCGCCTTCGACAACGGCTCCATCATCCTCTCGCTCCGTAAGGATATCGGCGCCGTCCGTAACGAGGAAGAAGCCCTCAAGGAAATCTTCCGCAAGCTCCGCCCCGGCGAGCCGGTCAACGTCAAGGGCGCCCGCGCCCACATGCAGCGTCTCTTCCAGGATCCGCTCCGTTACGATCTCGGTCGCGTCGGTCGCTA
The DNA here is from genome assembly GCA_037134475.1 of Verrucomicrobiota bacterium. GTDB lineage: Bacteria > Verrucomicrobiota > Verrucomicrobiia > Opitutales > UBA953 > UBA953. The sequence continues at coordinate 29,489 of JBAXMD010000001.1, forward strand.
CAAGCTCAACCAGAAGCTCAGCCTCAACGTTTCGCTCGATACCCGCACGATCACCCCTGAGGACATCGTCGAAGCCACCAAGCTCCTCTGCAAACTGAGCGCCGGAGACGGTGCGATCGACGACATCGATCACCTCGGTTCCCGCCGCGTGCGCAATGTCGGCGAGCTCCTCGCCAATCAGTGCCGCGCCGGCCTCAAGAACGTCGTCAAGACGGTCAAGGCCCGCATCAATGAGTACGACCAGAGCGTCGACTCGATCACCCCTCAGAAGCTCGTAAACCCGAAGCCCTTCGGTAATGCGATCCGCGAGTTCTTCGCCCGCAGCCAGCTGTCCCAGCTGATGGACCAGATCAATCCGCTGGCCGAGCTGACGCACAAGCGTCGTCTCTCCGCCCTCGGGCCCGGAGGCCTTAACCGCGACCGCGCCGGCTTCGAAGTCCGCGACGTCCATCCTTCCCACTACGGTCGTATCTGCCCGATCGAGACCCCGGAAGGTCCGAACATCGGCCTCATCAACTCCCTCTCCACCTACGCCCGCATCAACGAGTTCGGCTTCATCGAAGCTCCGTACCGTAAGGTCGTGCGTGGCAAGGTCTCCAGCCAAGTCGAATTCATGACTGCGGACCAAGAAGAGAAATTCAAGGTCGCCCAGGCCAATTCCGAACTCGACGACGCCTCTCGCCTCAAGGGCAAGGTGACCGTGCGTTTCCGCGACGACATCCTCGAAGTGGATCCGGAAGACGTCGACTACATGGACGTCTCGCCGCAGCAGGTCGTCTCCGTCGCTGCCGCGCTCATCCCGTTCCTGGAACATGACGACGCGAATCGCGCGCTCATGGGTTCCAACATGCAGCGCCAAGGCGTGCCCCTCGTCGTGACCGAAGCCCCTTTCGTGGGCACCGGCCTCGAACGTCGCGTCGCCATCGACTCTAAGACGGTCATCGTCTCCGAAGGCCCCGGCATCGTCGCCGCCGCCGACTCGCGTCGCATCATCGTCACGAAGGACGGCGAAGTCGCTCCCGCCCAGCTTGAGAACAAGAAGTTCAAGAGCGAGCCGGCCAAGGGCGTCTACGTCTACGACCTCCGCAAGTTCCTGAAGACCAATTCCTCCACGTGCTTCAATCAGCGTCCGCTGGTCCGCCGTGGCGACAAGGTCAAGCAGGGCGACATCATCGCCGACGGCGCCGCCACCGACAAGGGTGAGCTCGCTCTCGGTCGCAACGTCCTCGTCGGCTTCATGCCGTGGAACGGTTATAACTTCGAAGACGCGATCCTGCTCTCCGAACGTATGCTTACGGACGACGTTTTCACGTCTGTCCACATCGAGGAGTTCGAAGTCACCGCCCGCGACACCAAGCTCGGGCCTGAACAGATCACCCGCGATATCCCGAACCTCGGTGAGGAAGCCCTGCGCAACCTCAACCGCGATGGCGTCATCCGTATCGGTGCCGAGGTGAAACCCGACGACATCCTCGTGGGTAAGATCACCCCGAAGTCCGAAGGCGACCTCGCCCCCGAAGAGAAGCTGCTCCGCGCCATCTTCGGCGAAAAGGCCCGCGACGTGAAGGACACTTCCCTGCGCGTGCCTTCCGGCATCTCCGGCATCATCATGGACGTCAAGGTCTCCTCCCGTACCGACAAGGACGACGGACGCCTCTCGCCCAACGACCAGCGTCGCGCGCTCAAGAAGGTCAACGAAGAGTACCGCACGGCCGACTCTCGCCTCCGCGAAGAGATGACCGAGTCCCTCTCAAACATCCTCCTCGGCGAAAAGATCCCGCTCGACGTCAAGAACTCCGAGACCGGTGAAGCCATCATCCCGGCCAACCGCAAGATCACCAAGACGCTCCTCCGCCGCCTGGCCTCCGTCTCTCGCTCCATCGAGATGAACGATTCGCCGGTGAAGCAGAAGATTCGCCAGATCGTCGATGGTTACCACCGTCGCTTCGACGAACTTGAGCAGGAACGCGCCCGCAAGGTCGAAGCCATCGAACAGGGCATCGACGAAGGCGGCGCCATCAAGAACGTCAAGGTGTACATCGCCACTAAGCGCAAGATCCAGGTCGGCGATAAGATGGCCGGTCGACACGGCAACAAGGGCGTCGTCGCCCGCATCGTGCCGGTCGAAGACATGCCTTACCTCGCCGACGGTACTTCCGTCGATATCTGCCTCAATCCTCTCGGCGTTCCTTCTCGAATGAACGTCGGCCAGGTCCTCGAGACGCACCTCGGTTGGGCTTGCTCCAAGCTCGGCCTGAAGATGGCTACGCCTATCTTCGACGGCATCCCCGAGAAGCAGATCCGCGAATACCTCAAGCAGGCCGAACTGCCCGAGTCCGGCAAGGCGATGCTCATCAACGGACACACCGGTGAAGCGTTCGACCAAGATGTCGTTGTCGGCTACATCTACATGATGAAGCTGAACCACCTCGTCGCCGACAAGATCCACGCCCGCGCCACTGGTCCGTACAGCCTGATCACGCAGCAGCCGCTGGGCGGCAAGGCCCAGTATGGTGGCCAGCGCTTCGGCGAAATGGAAGTCTGGGCCCTTGAAGCCTACGGCGCCGCCTATACGCTGCAGGAACTCCTCACGGTCAAGTCCGACGACGTCGCCGGACGTACCAAGATCTACGAGCAGCTCGTCAAGGGTGACAACACCCTCGTCAGCGGTACTCCCCAGTCGTTCAACGTGCTGATGAAGGAGATGCAGGCCTTGTGCCTGGATGTCCGCCTCGGCTCCACCACCGCACCCAACCCGGATCGTAACTGAGCGTCCGACGTAACCACACCCAGACCTTAACAGACATGATTCACCCGGAGCACACCCCCGAGTTCACCGCCAACGAAACGAAGGAACAGTCCTTCGATTTCGTCTCCATCTCGATCGCCTCTCCCGAGGAGATCGTCCAGTGGACCGGCGAACAGTTCCTCGACGAACTCGACGAACACGGCAACCGCAAGGTCAAGGGCCTCAAGGAAGTAAAGAGCCCTGAGACCATCAACTACCGCTCGTTCAAGCCTGAGCCGAACGGCCTCTTCTGCCAGCGCATCTTCGGCCCGGTCCGCGACTACGAATGCTACTGCGGCAAGTACAAGAAGGTGAAATATAAGGATGTCGTCTGCGATAAGTGCGGCGTCGAAGTCACTGTCTCCCGCGTCCGTCGCGAACGCATGGGCTACATCCGCCTCGCTATTCCCGTCTCCCATATCTGGTTCCTGAAGAGCATGCCCAGCCGTCTGTCGCTGATGCTCGATATGACCACCCGCCAGCTCGAACAGGTCATCTACTACCAGAAGTACCTGGTCGTCGACCCGGGCGCCACCGGTATGGAAGAAAAGGAACTCCTCGACGAGGAATCCTACCGCCGCGCCGTCGAACAGCACGGCCCTGACGCTTTCAAGGCCCGCATGGGCGCCGAAGCCCTCCAGCAGCTTCTGAAGAAGATGGACCTCGCCTCCACGGTCGAGAATCTCCGCGATCAGCTTCGCTCCACGCGCTCCAAGCAGATCAAGAAGAAGATCGCTCGTCGCATGAAGATCATCCAGGGCTTCCTCGCATCCGGCAAGCGCCCCGAGCACATGATCCTGACGGTGCTCCCGGTCATCCCTCCGGACCTCCGTCCGCTCGTCCCCCTCGAAGGCGGCCGCTTCGCCACCTCCGACTTGAACGACTTGTACCGTCGCGTCATCAATCGCAACAACCGCCTGAAGCAGCTCATCCAGATGAAGACGCCTGACGTCATCATCCATAATGAGATGCGCATGCTCCAGGAAGCCGTCGACGCTCTCCTGGATAACGGACGCCACGGCAAGCCGGTCAAGGATCGCGACCGTCAGCTGAAGTCCATCTCGGACATGCTGAAGGGTAAGCATGGCCGTTTCCGCCAGAATCTCCTCGGTAAGCGCGTCGACTACTCCGGCCGCTCCGTCATCGTCATCGGTCCTGAGCTCAAGCTCAACCAGTGCGGTCTCCCGAAGAAGATGGCCCTCGTCCTTTTCGAGCCGTTCATCATCCGCCGCCTGAAGGAACTGGGCTTCGCCCACACCGTCCGCGGTGCCCGCAAGCACATCGAGCAGAAGAAGCCCGAAGTCTGGGATATCCTTGAAGAAGTGACCAAGGGTCACCCGGTGTTCCTCAACCGCGCTCCGACGCTCCACCGTCTGTCCATCCAGGCCTTCGAGCCCATCCTCATCGAGGGTGATGCGATCCGCCTCCATCCGCTCGTTTGCACCGCTTACAACGCGGACTTCGACGGTGACCAGATGGCCGTGCACGTCCCGCTGTCCCTGGAAGCCATCATGGAGTGCAAGCTCCTGATGATGTCCACGAACAACATCTTCTCGCCGTCCAGCGGTAAGCCGATTCTCACGCCGTCCCAGGACATCGTGCTCGGCGCCTACTACCTGACGCTCGAACCCGCCGACAAGCCGGCGGCCAACACCCACCTACCGGTGCTGGGCTCCGTGTCCGAGGCGACGTTCGCCGAAGCCGAAGGCTCGCTCCACCTGCATGACTGGGTCCGTTTCGCCAACCCTGACTTCAACCGCAAGACGGTCCACGGCGAAGCCACCGGCAGCACGATCGTCACCACGGTCGGCCGCATCATCTTCAACACCATCTGGCCTTCCGAGCTCGGCTTCTTCAACGAGACCGTGAAGAAGGGCCAGCTCGGCGACCTGATCCTGAAGACCTACAAGCATTGCGGCCGTGAGGCTTCGATCCCGGTCCTCGACGCGCTTAAGGAGACCGGCTTCCGCATCGCGACCAAGGCCGGCATCTCCATCGGCGTGAGCGACATGATCTACCCGAAGGAAAAGGAAGGCCTTGTCCGCGAAGCCACCGCCAAGGTTCGCGAATTCCAGCGCCAGAACGAATCCGGTACGATCACCAACGACGAACGCCGTAATAAGGTCGTCGACACCTGGTCTGGTGCCACCGACGCCATCGCGCAGTCGGTGTACACGACGCTCTCGCAGTCCGCGAAGGTGGCTGGCGTAAGGAAGGGCGACCCTCGCCATTCCCACCGCATGCTCATCAACCCGGTGTACGTCCTCATGGACTCCGGCGCGCGTGGTAACAAGGCCCAGGTGAAGCAGCTTTGCGGCGCCCGAGGCCTGATGGCCAAGCCTTCTGGCGAAATCATCGAACGCCCGATTCTCTCATCCTTCCGCGAAGGCCTCTCGGTCCTCGAGTACTTCATCTCGACGCACGGCGCCCGTAAGGGTCTGTCCGATACCGCGCTGAAGACTGCCGACGCGGGTTACATGACCCGAAAGCTTTGCGACGTCGCCATGGATGTCATCGTCACGGACTCCCGTGACGTGGCCCCTGGCTCCGAAGTCGTCACGCTCGGCGACGCCGCCCTCGGCCGTCACCTGGCTGCCGATGTCCCCAATCCGTCCGGAGCCGCCAAGGCCCTCGCTAAGTCGGAAGCTCCTCTCACCGAAGAGCTGATCGCTAAGCTCCGCGACGCTGGCGTCGACCGCGTCCACGTCCATATCCCGAACGGCGTCTGGAAGACCCCGATCTACGACGGCGACGAACTTCTCGTTTCCCTCTCGGATCGCATCGTCGGCCGATGCCCGTCCGAAGACGTCACGAACCCCCTCAATCCTTCCGAAGTGATCGTGAAGGCCGGTGAACTCATCGACGAAATCGCTGCTAAGCGCATCGAGACCGTCGGTCTCGACCGCGTGAAGGTTCTCTCTCCGCTCACTCACATGAACGTGAACGCGATTCCGCCCACCTCCTACGGCCTCGATCCTTCGACCGGCCGCATGGTCGAACGCGGTACCGCGGTCGGTATCATCGCCGCCCAGTCCATTGGTGAACCAGGCACTCAGCTGACCATGCGTACGTTCCACATCGGTGGCGTCGCTCAGCTGAAGACCCCGGAAATCAAGTCTAAGGGCAAGGGACTCGTCCAGTACGTCGACCTCACCACGGTCGTCGTCGGAGATAAGTTCATCGCCGTGAACGGCAACGGCTCCATCCGCCTCCTCAACGAGGCCGGCTCTCCGGTTGAGGAATACCGTATCGTCGCTGGCTCCGTCGTCGGCGTCGAAGACGGCAAGCCCGTCGACAAGGGCGTCCTCATCGCTGCTTGGGATCCGAACTCCACTCCGATCATCGCCAACGGCGACGGTAAGATCCGCCTGGTCGACATGATCTCCGGCGTGACCTTCACCGAAGAGCGCGACCCGTCGAACAACACGTTCTACAAGTCCGTCATCGAGCACTCCGACGAACAGAATCCTCAGATTCAGATCATCGGCGCCAATGGCAAGGAAGTCGGTTCCTTCTCAATCCCTGCCGGTGCCCGCGTCGAAGTGGACGAAGGCGACAAGGTCAGCCGCGGCTCCATCGTCGCCAAGATCCCCCGCCAGGCCGCTAAGACGCAGGATATCACCGCCGGTCTGCCGCGCATCTCCGAGCTCTTCGAGGCCCGTCCTCCGAAGGATGCTGCCGAGATCGCCAAGATTGACGGTACGGTCCGTTTTGAGCCTTCCATCCGCGGCAAGAAGCGTCTCGTTATCGCCGACTCCATCGGTCGCGAAGAGGAGCACCTCATCCCGCACGGTAAGCACATCATTGTCGCCGCCGGCGACAAGGTGAAGCAGGGCCAGGTCCTCACCGACGGCGCCGTCGACCCGCACGATATCCTCGACATCCTGGGCCAGTCCAAGGTGCAGGATTACCTCATCACCGAAATTCAGAAGGTGTACCGTACTCAGGGCGTCGTGATTAACGACAAGCACATCGAAATCATCGTCTCGCGCATGCTCCGCAAGGTTCGCATCACCGAGCCGGGCGATTCCGATTACCTCTGGGGCGAACAGGTCGACCGCACTCTCCTCGCGGAGAATAACCGCTCCATCAACGAGCGCGGCGGTCAGATCGCCGAGTCTGAGCCGATCCTTCTTGGCATCACCAAGGCCTCCCTCGAGACCGAGTCCTTCATCTCGGCCGCCTCCTTCCAGGAGACGACCCGAGTCCTGACCGACGCCGCCACGATGGCCAAGCGCGATAACCTGACTGGCTTCAAGGAGAACGTGATCATGGGTCACCTCGTCCCCGCCGGCACAGGATTGCCTGCATATCGTCGCATTCGCGTCTTCCAGACCCCGACTCCTGCTTAAGCGGAGCGTAGAGGATGGTCATCAGCCCCCGCCCGAAAGGGTGGGGGTTTTGTTTTGGCGGGGTTCCGGGCGGTTTGGGGGTTGATACCCCTTCCTGTTTTGCCTAATTCAGAATGAACCCAAAGACACCCCTATGTCCCGCTTCCTCATCGCTGCCTCGGCCCTCACCGTTTCCGCCTTGGTCCAAGGTGCCAACTGGATCCCTACCTCGCCTCTCATCCAGGTGGGTAACGACTGCGACATCTACTTCGACTCTGCGGCCAGCCTCGAAGTCACCGACAATCTTTATTCCAGCTCCACCAAGACGTCCGCCACGAGCTGGATGGTCACTCCTGGTTTCCTCCTCGAGTACGGCAAGGACTCGGCTCTTTCCGCTACAGTCTCGGCCAAGCGCACTTTCGTGAACTTCACGGACAAGGCTCTTTCTGACCTGCAGGACTCCCGTGACGCACTTTCCCTCGGTATCCGCTTCGCCGACGGCGGCCCGCTGACGCTTTCCCTGGATTCGTCCTACCGCGTCACCGCCCGTAACGACGACCTGCAGATGCAGGGACTCGGTGGCATCCTGGGTGCGACCCTTGTCCGTCAGGCCAACTACTCCCACGCATTCCGCGCCGACTACAAGCTGACCGAGAAGCTCAGCGTCGGGCTCGGCTACTCGAATTCCTACAACCATTACCTCGACCCGGTGAAGACCGGCAACTCGGGCAGCTACCTCTACAATACGAATACCCTGACGGAGTTGAACACGAAGTCCATGCCGCTCAGCTTCGATTACCAGGCCTTCGAGAAACTCAGCTTCGGCCTCGCCCTGCAGCATGACGTGACGGATTACTCCGCGGCCCCTTACTACAGCCAGGCTGGCACGCCTCGCCCGGCGCTCACCTACAAGCAGCTCGTGAAGGATTTCGCCGGCCTCACCGCCAAGGGTCAGCTCACCGAATCCGGCAAGCTCAACGGCAACGTCCGCGTCGGCTACTCGCAGTTCCACTACGACAGCGCCGCCAACGATTCGGACCTCTCCTACTCGGTCAACCTCAGCCACACGCTCACCGAGCGCCTCAGCCACTCGCTGACGCTTTCCCGCGACGTCTCCGCTTCTTCGACGAACAGCCAGATGGCCTCGAAGAACTACACCTACGGTATCGCCTATAATGCCTCCGAGGATCTTAACCTCAACTTCTCGGTCACGAAGAGCGACGTCCATGCGAGCACCAGTCAGGTCAACACCTACGCTTATACCTTGGGCGCCGACTACAAGTACTCGAAGCACCTGAGCTTCCAGGCAAGCTACAGCCTGAACGACTCGACTGCCTCCTCCGCGGCTTCGACCTACACCTCGAACGCCTTCACGCTTTCCGCGGCTTTCCGCTACTGAGGCCTAGGTCTCGGCGTGCGGTCGAGCAGGACCGGTTGACCGGCAGGCCCGGTCTCCCTATTTTACTTCTATGTCTTCCGTCTTGAAAAGCCTGCTCGGCGCTTTTTGTGCCGTCGTCCTGCTTACCGCGTGTGCTTCTTCCGGCTCCGCGCCAGTCAGCTCCGCCGCATTCGAGCCTGAGAATGTCCTCACCCTCGGCCGGGGGGCTTCCGATCCGTCCGCGCTACCTGCCCCCGTCGCGGCCTCTCCGGCTCCGGCTCCGGCTGCCGTTGATGCCTCCGCCAGTGTGCCTGTCGCCGTCGCCGCGCCGCCTGCGCCCGCTGATTACGTCGTGGCGACCCCGACGACGCAGGCCGATCCGGCTGGCAGTCAAACTAGCTACCGCCTCCGCGCCCGCGATTTCATCCGCGTCCTGGTCATTAACGAACCTGACACGCAGATTGAGCGCCGAATCAACTCCGACGGCACGGTGGACATCCCTTTCCTGAAGAAACTGGTGCCCGTGGCTGGCCTCACGCTCACGCAGGCCCAGGTGGAGCTATCGAACCAGTTCCGGACCTACTTCAAGAAGCCCCAAGTCACGATCTCGATCGTCACCTACGCCGAGCGTCGCGTCTATGTCTCCGGGTATGTCGGCCGGCCCGGTCCGGTATCCATCCCGCCCGAAGAGACGCTCACTCTCGGCCGGGCCCTCTCCATGGCTGGCGGAGTCCTGCCGCGCGGCAATCGTTCAGACGTGGCGATCAAGCGCAGTCGCGAAGGCTCCACGTCTGTGATCTCGAAGGACGTCCGTCGTATCGACGATGGCGATGAACCTGACTTCATCTTGGAGGATGAAGACCAGATTTACGTCCGCGACAGCCGCATCTGATCCCTTCCCATGCCCAATCCGGACCCCTCGTCTGACAATCGCCCGCCCGAGCCTGCTCGCGGCGGCAACCGCGGTTACGGCTCATACGGAGGCTACGGGCAGGGCTATGGAGCCTACGGTGCCTACGGAGCCTACGGTGCCTACAATCGCGGTGGAGCCGGGGAGGGCAATCCGATCCAGAACTACCTACTGATGCTCCGTGAGCGTTACTGGTGGATCCTGCTCTCGACCCTCGTCTTCCTCACGCTGGCCCTTCTTAACACCTATAACACCGTCCCGGAATACCGCGCGACCGGCCGCCTCCAGGTGTTCCGACTCGCTCCAACCATCAACGGTGGCTCCTCCGCCGTCGACGATAACTTCAAGATCGTCTCGAACGACGACTTCTTCACCGCCGTCGAGGTGATGCGTAGCGCCAACATCATCGAAGGCGTCTCGAAGCGCCTCACCGCGGCGGAAAGGAAGCACGTCCTCGAGCCGTATCAGGCCGGTAACATTTTCTCGGGGCCGCTTACGGAACAAGAAGTCTTCGCCAAGCAGCGCGGCATCAACCCGCAGCGCCAGACGCTGGTGATCAACGTCGACTTCACCCACCCTAACCGGGACCTCTCCCGACAGGTCGCCAAGCTCTTCTGCGAATCTATCCAGAAATACAGCGAGGATTACCGCCTGACCGTGACCAATCCGCTCATCGAGAAGGCCCGCATCGAGATCGAGACGCTCGAGGACAAGGTCCGCCGCCTCTACGAGCAGAAGAACGAGCTGATCAAAAGCCAGAAGCTGCTCTCCATCGCCAAGGACACCAACACCTTGACCACGGAACGCTCCGTGCTCGTGAAGGACCGCGAGGAGACCCGCAAGCAGATCGACGAGAACGAGATCCTGGTCTCGGTCATCGCCAGCTACGAGAAGGAGAATCGCCCCCTCGGCGACATCCCGCAGATCCGCGCCGACAGCGACGTCGCCGCCGCCCAGACTGCCATCAGCGCTTCTAAGATTCGCATCAGCCAGATGACGGAGACTTACACCGACCAACACCCGAAGCTTGTCGCCGAACGCGAGGCCCTGAAGCAGCTTGACCACCAACTGAAGGAGGCCGTCAGCCAGTCGATCAAGTCCCGTCGTAGCTCGCTCGAGAACGCTAAGGCCCGCCACGAGGCAATCCTGCGCAACCTGCTCTCCAAGGAAGAGGAAATCTCGAAGCTACAGGCCGCTAACGTCGAGCTCGAACGCGTCGACAAGGACGTCAAGGCGAGTGAGGAATTCCTTAGCCGGATGAAGTCAAGTTACGAGGATGCGAAGCTCCGCTCTTCGACCTCGGGCACGAGCACTTCCGTCCGTATTATCGATGCGCCCTCCGTCTCAGATAAGCCGATCAACAAGAACTACTACTTCAACGCGATGGTCGGCCTCGGCTCCGGTATGCTCTTCGGCATCGTGCTCATCGTCGTCATCGGCACCTTGGACACCCGTATCAAGTCCGCTAAAGACGTGGAAGGCTCCCTGGGCCTTGCGCTCATTGGTACCGTGCCCCGCGTCGCCAACACTTCCGGCCCGGATCGGGCCCTTCTGGCTCGTCAGGATAAGGACCGCATCGCCACGGAAGCGATCCGCTCCATCTACTCCGCCCTGAAGGTCAATCCGGCCGTCTCCAAGGCCCGTGTCTTCCTGGTGACTTCCACTCGCCCCAGCGAAGGGAAGACCTTCGTCGCGACGAACCTCGCGCTGATCTTCGCCCAGCATTCCGAGCGGGTGCTCGTTATCGACGCCGACCTTCGCCTCCCCAACGTCGGTCCTTCCTTGGGCTTCACCGGTGACGGTGGCTTGAGTAAGTGGTTCAACGGCGAGATGACCCTTGATGAGGCGATCGTCCACGACGTCTCTCCCGGCCTTGATGTGTTGCCGGTCGGCCTGAGCTGCAAGAACCCGACCCAAGTCATCAACAACCCTAAGTTCCTCGCGATGATCGACGGACTGCGCGAGCGTTACGACCGTATCTTCATCGACTCGCCGCCCATCGGCGCGGTCTCCGATGCGCTCCACCTCCTTCCGAAGGTCGATGGCGTCCTCTACGTCGTCCGTTATAACATGGTCAACCTGCGTAATGCGACCTCCTGTCTGGCTCGGCTACGCGAGGCCCAGGCTCCGCTGCTCGGCGTCGTGCTCAACGCGATGTCGCTCCGCATGGCTTCCGATTATACGGACAGCTACGACTCCTCTTACCGGAAGTATTACGTCGACGAACCCAGTGGCCAAGCTGGTCCGGGTTCGAAGAAAACCTAATTTACCCATGCGTCCGCTCATCCTCATCCTGTCTGCTCTCGCTATCGTTGGCTGTCAGAACGTGCCGATCACGGGCCGTTCCCAGTTCATCCTCGTCGACGAATCCGAAGTCGCCTCGATGTCCGCCTCGGAATTCTCGAAGATGAAGAAGCTCCCCGGCGATAAGCGCTTGGCCAAGGTTAAGGAGATCGGGTTGAAGATCGTCGCCGCGGCCCGTCGTGACGACAAGGCCGGCGTCTTGCCGCCATCCTCGAAGTGGGAGTTCGCCATCATTGACGATAAGACGCCCAACGCGTTTGCCATGCCAGGAGGTAAAATCGGTTTCAATTCAGGCATGTTCCAGTATGCGCCCACGGATGATGATATCGCGGTGATTATCGGCCATGAGGTCTCTCACGTTATTTGCCGACATGGCTCCGAGCGCGTCTCGCAGGCGATGGGCGTCGCGATTGCCGCCGCGGTCGCCGATGAAGCCACCAAGAATTCTTCGGCCAAGACCCGTTCCTCCTGGATGGCGGCCGTGGGGATCGGCGCCCAGTATGGCATCCTGCTTCCGTTCAGCCGCAGCCATGAATCTGAAGCCGACCATCTCGGCCTGCTGTTCATGGCTCGCTCCGGCTATAATCCTGCCGCGGCTCCGCTCTTCTGGGAGCGCTTCTCTAAGATCGGCGGCGCCCGTCCTCCGGAATTCCTTTCGACCCATCCGGCCGACAGCACCCGCGTGAAGCAGCTCCAAGGCTGGTTGCCGGAGGCCCGGGCTCAGATGCCGAAACAGCCGTAAGGCTGCTTAGCGGCGTTCGGGGACCAGTGGGCAGGTGAGATAGACGCCCTTGGGATCGTTTAGGGCGCGGATCGAGCGCAACCACTTGGCGTTGGCCTTGAGGAAATCCCTGGCCGGATCCGCCGAGGCCTTGGCGAAAAGGGGGGAGTCGTTGTCGCCGTCCGAAAGGAGCTTCTGGAGCAGGTTCTCGCGGCCGGAATTCAGCGCCGGGACTTGGATTAGCTCGGCCTCGTCGGTCTTGGCGAGGAGCTTCGCCTCCTTGATGGCATCACGCAGGCCACCGAGCTTGTCCACGAGACGAAGTCCGCGGGCGTCTTCGCCCAGCCACACGCGACCTTGGGCGATCTCGTGCACGCCGTCTCGCTTGAGTCCGCGGCCGTCCGCGACGATGCGCAGGAAGTCTTCGTACACGCTGTCCACCGAGGTTTGCACAATCGCGAGCTCTTCGGGGGTCGCGGCGCGATGCTCGGCGAGCAGGTCAGCGTAGCGGGCCGTCTTTACTCCATCGGTGCCGAGTTGCACCTTCTTCGCGAGCTCGCCGTAGTTGAAGTGGAGTCCGAAGACGCCGATGGAGCCGGTGATCGTCGAGGGATCGGCCATGATGAGGTTCGCCTTGGCGGCGATGTAATAGCCGCCGCTGGCTGCGACGTCCCCCATCGAGACGACGACGGGAATACCCTGACTCTTGAGGAGGCCAACCTCCCGCGCGACGACGTCGCTGGCGAAGGCCGAGCCACCTGGGCTGTTCACGCGGAGCACGACCGCCTTGATACGCTTGTCCCCGCGCAGCAGGCGCAGGTCGTGGGCCAGGCGATCGCCGCCGACGTCACCGGGTGAACCCCAGCCGTCGACAATCTCTCCCTCGGCGTAGACGATCGCGATTTTGGGTCCGCTGTGCGGCAGGGTCACCTTGCTTGCGTAGCGATGTAGGTTCACCTGCAGGAAGGAAGTGCCTGACTCGTCGGCGCCGGCACCGGCGGCCCGGACCTGTTTCACGAGCTCATCCCGATGCATGGCCTTGTCCACCAGCTTGAGTTCCACGGCCTTCTGCGCGTTATAGATACCGGCCGAGTTGACCGTCTTGGTCAGGGCGCCGGTGGAAAGGCCGCGCGATTTTGCGACGTCGCCGAGGACGCGCTTCCAGATCCCCCCCATGAGGGCTTCGGATTGCTCGCGGGCGGGCTCGCTCATGGCGCCGCCGAGGTAAGGTTCCACGGCGGACTTATATTTACCCACCTTCGTTACCTGCACGCCGATGCCTAGCAGCTTCAGCGAGTCGCCGAAATACATATTGTACGAGGCGAGGCCCTTGAGTTCCACTTCGCCGGCGGCATGCACGTAGACTTTATCCGCGACGCTCGAGAGGTAGTATTCGCCTTGGGTGCCGTTCTCAATCCAGGCGATGACGGGCTTACCGCTGGTCTTGAAGGCGGCGATGGCCCTACGGATTTCGGCCTTCTGGGTGACGCCGGCGGCGAGAGGGCCGTTCAGCAGGATGCCGACAATATTCCTGTCCTTCGCGGCAAGATCGATTGCCTCCAGCGCGCGGAGAAGGTCGAGCTCGGGGCCGCTGCCACCGAGCAGCAGGAGGTCGAGGCCGGGCGCTCCGTGGGCAGGGGTGTCGTTGATCGCGAGCTCTCCGCCGATGACGAGCATCGTCTTCGGTTTGACGGAGACCGTACCGGCCTCACGGCTATTCCCCGCCGAGCTCGCGAGCGAGACGATGAGCACGATCATTGCGAACCCTCCGATGAGGATGGCGAGGAAGGTGCCGAGCGCGGAGGCGAAAACGGACTTGAAGAAATCTTTCATGGGATAGCGAAGGGAGTGGGGGACATCAGAATGATGCTTTCGTGACTCCTTTTCGCCAATCAAAAGCTCAATTTTGATTTCCTCTTTCCGCTCGATGCGGCCCGCCTAGGGGGCTAGTTTCGGGTCATGTTAGAGCCCACGTCCTCGGCCGGCGCCGCCACCTCCCGCAAGGCCTTGGCCATCAACCTCGACCGATCGGCCTACGGCGCCTTCGCCGAAATCGGGGCCGGTCAGGAGGTCGTCCGACACTTCTTCAAGGCTGGCGGCGCATCGGGCACGGTAGCAAAGAGCATCTCGGCCTATGACATGCGCGTCAGCGACGCCATCTACGGCCATCCGCAACGCTACGTCTCCCGTCAGCGCCTCGAGCAGATGCTCGACCATGAGTACGGACTCCTGGTCGATCGCCTGAAGGCCGAACGCGGCCCGGTGACCCGTTTCTTCGCCTTTGCCGACACGGTCGCGACGACCCCGCATGATGGTAAAGGGCAGGGGCACTCCTGGATCGGCATCCGCTTTCAGGATCAGCCTCAATCCGAGCCGAGCGAGGTGATTCTTCATCTTCGCCTCTGGGACAAGGACGCGGACCGCCAGCAGGACGCCCTCGGCGCGGTCGGGGTCAATCTCATCCATGCAGCCCTTAATACGCGCGACAGCGTCGACACCTTCCTCACCGCCTTGATCGATGAAGTCGGTGCCGGCCGCGTCGAGGTTGAGTTCGTCCATTTCAGCGGGCCGGCCTTCGGCGCTTTCGACAACCGCGCCGCGGCCTTGCGTCTCGTCCGCCTCGGCCTCACCGATGCCGTGCTCTTCGGTCCAGAAGGCGACCCGCAGGTCCCGAGCGAATATTTCTACAAGCGCTCGGTCCTGGTGGCTCGCGGCACCTTCCGCCCGGTTTCGATTGTCAACGAGGACATGCTTGCCTGCGCGCTGCGCGCTTTGCCTGAAGGCGGCAAGGATGTGATTCCCTTGTTCGAGATGTGCATCGGTGCCGACCCGCATCCGGAGTCTGAACTCATCGACCGTATCCGTCTCGTGGGCGCGATGCAGCACCCGCTTCTGGTTACCCGCCACCGTGGCTGGTATCGCTTGCCGGCCTATTTCCGCCTGCACACCGCGGGCAGCATCACGCTCGTCGCCGGCATGAACAACCTCGTCGACCTCTTCAATCCCGAGCACTACACGCACCTCGAAGGGGGCGTCCTCGAGTCCTGCGGCCGCCTCTTCAAGGACGGCGTCCGCGTCATGGTCTATCCGATGCGCGGCGACCAACTCCGTCGGCTCATCCTCGATCCGGTCGCCTGCAAGGTCTGCTTCCCGGAGAGCTACAGCGTCGCCGAAGACTCAGTGGTCACCGCTTCCGCCATCCAGATGCGCCCCTCAGTCGCCGGCTTGTTCCAGCACCTACTGAACAACGGCTTCCTGGTGCCGATCACGGGCGCGGACCCCCAGGCGATGGCCTGCCAACCGCGCACTTTGGCTGAACGTATCCGTAAGAACGAGGGGGACTGGGAAAAAGAAGTGCCTCCTTCGGTTGCGGTCGCGATCCGGAGTCTCAAGTTGTGGGCGAGGTAGTCCATGCCCGTCACTTCGCTTCCCCCAGCCCAAGATACCGAGCTCTCGCTCTCCGTCGAACGCGCCTACCGCGAATCGCTGGTGACCGACCGTCTCGGCGCGATCTGGTCTCTGATTCTGGCTAAGTGCTTCCTGGCCCAGTGGGCGATCCTCCGCTTCGCGATTCCGATCAGCGGCCCGCGCTACATCTGGACGCTCACCCTGATCATGGCGATTGTCGCCTCAGCGTATTACCTTCACGCCCATCGGGTCAGGCTGTACCTGCTGCCGACGCATTTCCGCGTGAACGCCGCGGTGCTGGCTGGGCTCATCGTGGCCTTGGGGTTCGTCGTCTATGCTTACTTCGCGCTCGGCCTGCTGTCCGCTCCGCTCGCCGCATCCTTGGCGGCGGTGCTGCTGGGCTCATGGTCGCTTGCCCGCGCAGCCTTGCGCCGCGCCTGGCCGCCGCTCTTC
This sequence comes from Verrucomicrobiota bacterium, assembly GCA_037134475.1. Lineage (GTDB taxonomy): Bacteria > Verrucomicrobiota > Verrucomicrobiia > Opitutales > UBA953 > UBA953. Next base: position 45,782 of record JBAXMD010000001.1, read on the forward strand.
GGCGCCTTCCTTTGGTGGGGGCTCGCCGCGACGGCGCTCCGAGCTCCGGCCGACCAAGCCTTGCTCTGGATCGGGCTGGGCCTGCTGTGCGCGCAGGCGCTGCCAGGCTTCGCGGTCGCGGCCCAGGCCTCCCGCCGTCGCGTCTGATCAGGCCGAGGTCTTGGCTCCGGCGCTGTTCATGAGGTGCGTCATGAAGCGCTTCATGGCCGGCGTCAGCACGCGGCCCTTGCGGTGGAGGATGGCCAACGGACGCGCCACGCGGCGGTCGCGCAGGCGGAGCATCACGAGCGTGCCTTGCTCGACCTCCTGGCGGATGGTGCCTTCGGGGACGAGCGCCACGCCGGCGTCGACTTCCACCGCGCGCTTGAGCGTCTCGATGTTGTCGAACTCCATCGAAGGCTCGAGCTCGATGCGCTGCTCGCGGAAGAACTGGTCGAGGGCCTTGCGCGTCGGGATGTCCTGGTCGAAGCCGATGAACTTGCCGCCTTGCAGGTCGGCGAGGTCGATCTCTTTCTTCGCCGCGAGCTTGTGCTTGGGCGAGCAGATGGCGACGAGTTGGTCTTCCATCAGGGGGATGATCTCGACCTGACGGGTCTTCTGCGGGAAGGCGACGAGACCGAAGTCGACGGCGTTCGAGATGACGTCCTCGTAGACGAGGTTCGAGCGACGGTATTCGACGCGCACGTTGACGTGCGGGAATTCCTGCATGAACGACTTCACGTGCGGCGGGAGCTCATGGAGGCCGATCGAGACGATGGTCGAGATGTGGACGGTACCGCTGACGACCTTGCGCATCTCCTGCATCTCGCTGCCGACCTGCTCGTAGCGGTTGAGGATGTCCTTGGCCGCCTCGTAGAGGCTGCGGCCTTCGCGCGTGAGTCGGAACTGCTTCTGGCTACGGTCGACGATCAGGACATTGAAATGCTTTTCCATCGAGCGCAGCTGCTGGCTGACGGCCGACTGGGTGATGGCGTTGAGTTTGGCCGCCTTGGAGAAGCTTTCGTTGTCCACCAGGTCGCGGAAGATCTTCAGGTTCTCGATATGCATGGGAATGAAAGACCCCATGATTAATGAATCTAATGGGTTAGGGCTTCAAGTGTAGATGTGCTTATCCTAGGCTAGGCCCCTTCAGTCGGCCTAGGGAGCCCGACTGGTTGACTCCCCGCCCGTTCTCCCTCCCTCTGGTGCAAATGGTCTCCTCCGACCAGTTTAAGGCCCACTATGAGGGGGTGCTGACCCGTATCGCGACCGCCTGCGCTCAGGTCGGCCGCGACCCGTCGTCGGTCAGGGTGCTGCCGGTGACCAAGACCAACCCGGTGGAGGCCGCATTGATGGCCTACGGGCTTGGCTTGCGGGCCGTCGGTGAAAATCGCGTGCAGGAGGCCGCCGGAAAGCGCCCGATGGCCCCCGCCGACCTTCGCTGGGAACTTATCGGCCATCTGCAGTCCAACAAGGCCAAGCAGGCCCTGCAGGTTTTTGATGTCATCCAGACCGTGGACTCGCCCGACCTGGCCGTTCGCCTAGGCCGTCTGGCTGGCGAGATGGGCCTGCGGCCACAGGTGCTGCTTCAGGTCAACTCCGGTGACGACCCAGCGAAGTTCGGGTGCGACCTCGCCGATGCTCCTCGGTTGCTTGAGGCGGCCCTGGCACAGCCGGCCCTGGTCGTACGGGGGCTGATGGCCGTCGCGCCGCTCTCCGACGACCCCGCGGTCGCCGACCGGACCTTCGCCGAGCTTCGTCTTTGCCGCGACTCACTGGCCGCCCGCTTCGGGGTGGTGCTCCCGGAATTATCCATGGGTATGAGCGGAGACCTTGAATCCGCCGTCGCGGCAGGTTCTACTTGCGTCCGCCTAGGCTCGACCTTGTTCGGTCCCCGTCCCTCCGTATGATCCGCCGCCTTCAAATCCGCGACCTCGCCCTGATGGATCGCACCGAGCTCGAGCTAGGCTCGGGCTTCACGGTGGTGACGGGCGAGACCGGCGCCGGCAAGTCCGTGCTACTCGGCGCGCTTTCGCTCCTCGCGGGTAATCGCGCCGCGAAGACGATCGTCCGCAAGGGCGCCGAGGAATGCTCAGTCGAAGCCGAACTCGAGACCGACGGGGACAAGCGCTTCGACGAAGTGCTGAAGTCCCTCGACCTGCCGGTCTGCGACGACGGCCTGCTTATCCTGAAGCGTTCGGTCCATGCGACCAAGGCGGGCCGTATCTCCATCAATGGGGGCTCTGCCACGCTCACGCAGCTCCAGCAGCTGGGCGAGCTATGGATCGATTTCCACGGCCCAGGCGAGCCGCAGAAGCTGATGCGTGCCGAGACGCAGCTGGAGATGCTCGACCTGCATGCGGGGCTTGCCTCCGCGCTGGCGACCTATCGCACTGGGTGGCGTCTGCGCAACGACCTGCTCCGCGAAGCGGCCGAAGCCGCGACGGCCGAACGTCTCTCCGAGGACGAAGCCGCCTTCCTCCGTTCCCAGCTCGATAAACTCGATTCGCTCGACCTCTCCGAAGAAGCCATCACCAAGCTCGAACGCGACCACGCCCGTTCTTCCCGCGCCCAGGAGCTCGCGGCCTTGCTTGGGCAGCTGGAGTCGGGCCTTGGCTCCGACGGTCTCGGCGAGGTGATGCCTAAGTTGCTCAAGGCTGGCGATGACATCGCCCGCATCGACGCTGACGCCGAAGCGCTTCGCGATCGTCTGAATTCCCTCGCGGCCGAAGCGGAAGACATCCGCGCCGATTTTGCGCGTCTGGGCCGCGGGCTCTCCGCCGACGACGAGTCCGCCGCCGAGCTCGAGGGGAAGATGAACCTCTGGTTGGAATTCCGTCGCAAGTACGGACCGGGTGCCGAAGCGGTCCGCGAGAAGCGCGAGGCGCTCCGTCGACGCTTAGCCTCGCAGGGCGACGTGGAAGCCCGTGTTACGAAGCTCAAGGCGGAGGCTGCCAAGGTGGAGAAGGATCTCCGCAAACAGGCTGAAGCCCTGCGCACCGCCCGTACGAAGGCCGCTGAGAAACTCGCCACCGCTGCCCGCAAGATGCTCGGCTCACTTGGTTTCAAGAAAGCCGACTTGCGCATCGAGGTCGCGGTCGCCGAACTCGGCCCCTATGGCGCCGACGCGGTCCGGTTCCTTTTCTGTCCAAACGTCGGCCAGGATCTCCTGCCGCTCGATCAGATCGCATCCAGCGGTGAAGCCGCCCGTGTGATGCTCGCCTTGAAGACTGTGCTCGCCGCGGTCGATCGCACCCCGGTGCTGGTCTTCGACGAGGTCGACGCCAATGTCGGTGGCGAGATCGGCGCGCAGGTCGGCCGCGAGCTCGCTGCCCTAGGTAAGGGCCACCAGGTCTTCTGCGTGACGCACCTGCCGCAGGTTGCCGCGCTCGGCCATGCTCATCTCGTCGTGACGAAGACGCAGGACGACAAGTCCACGACGGTCGAGATCTCTCCGGTCCACGGTAAGCGCAAGGACCGCGAGTCCGAGCTCGCCCGTATGCTCGGTGACCGCGCCAGCAAGGTCGCGCTCTCCCACGCCCGCGAGCTGCTCGACGGCGCGAAGTAGGCTCAGGTCTTCTTCACGAAGCGGTCCAACCGGAGGCGCTGGATCATCCGCAGCCCGATGGCGGCCGCCCAAGGCTTGGGCAGGCGTGCCGAGATGACGGCCAGGATCTTATGTTTCCAGCCGGTGACTACCACTGGGCGCTGCGCCGCCATGCCGCGCACGGCTTCATCGGCGCATTCTTCGGAGGTCTGCCCACCGAGGCCGGTCGAGCTCGCGAAGCCGGCGGCCTTGGAGAAGTTGGTCGAGACGGGCCCGGGGCAGATGGCCACGCAACGGATGCCGTGACGCTTGGCCTCGGCGTCGAGTGCGACGCTCCAGTCGAGCATGAAGGATTTCGTCGCGGCATACGTGGTCATCAACGGGGTCGGTTGGAAACCGGCGAGCGAAGCGACGGTGGCGACCATGCCGCCGCGCGCCTTTAGCTCTTCCCAAAGTCGACCGGTAAGCTCGACCGGTGCGCGCACGTTGACGTCGATCATCTTCAAGGTGTGATCCACGCCAGGCGTCGGAAACTCTCCGTAGGCGCCGAAGCCGCTATTATTAATCAGTAGCATCCTGCCTTCTCGGGGCATTAGTTTTTGTAATTCGAAGACAACCGACACGATGTCAGTCGGTTGCGATAGGTCGCAGGTAAGGTGAGTGAAGTTAAGGGAATTCGGGACCCCCTCGGGGGTCGTCCTGGAAAGGTTGAACACCGCGGCTTTGGTCTCAGAATAACAGATACGCGAGAGTATCGCGCGTCCGATCCCGGAAGAAGCCCCTGATATGATGACCACGGAAAACCCCCTGAAGAAATCATCGACGGTCTTGTTCTTTGACATGGGCGCAGAGTCTCACGTC
>JBAXMD010000002.1:0-48496 GCA_037134475.1 Verrucomicrobiota bacterium
GGAGCCGGGCCGTCGCCGATCTGGAATTCGCCGGGTTCATTCTTCGATACCGCCATCACCGTCTGGAATTCCATTCCTTTGCGAAGATTCGTGAAGACCGTGCCCAAGACGTCCGGGAAGCGGAGCACCAGCTTCTGCGTATCCGCTGGCACCGTCGCCGTGAGTTTCGCGTTCATCAACACTGGGTAGCGGTCGGCTTCGCCTTGGCGGCCGGACTGCGCGAGGATCTGCTCGGCCGTCGGGAAGGACTCGAGCGTCCAGGCCACGGGCTTGCCGTCGGCTTCGAGTCGCAGGCCCGCGAGGAAGAGCTTGCGGCCCGGTTCGATGGAAGCGGCCAAGCGACCGGGCGTGAACATCAGCGCATCGAGGTCCTTGATCGGCGCGTCCTTGGGTAGCTGACCGACCAAGAACGAAGGGACATCGAACTTCACCGTCAGTGCGAAGGTGTTTTTCTCGTCGATGACGCCGATGCAGGAGGCTTCCTTCCATTCTGGGTGGGCCCAGAGGAGCGTCGGCAGCAGGGCCGCTAGCCAGAGGAGGGAAACTCGCCGCATGGGGAGTGAGTACGACGGGAGGCCGTCGCGTTCCAATCAAAACCGCTTACTTGGCGCCTTCTTCGCGACGGGGCGGGCGCTTCTCTTCCTTGCCGTCGGTGGCGCCGGCCGGGCGGGTGTAGATCACGTTCAGGTCGGCGGCGGCGAGGATCTTGCCTTTCATCGCGGCGAGGACGGGGTCGACCGTGATCGGGCTTTCGGCCTTGGAGAGATCGGGCTTGGCCGACAACGCGAAGAGCGTGAGGACATACTTCTTTTCACCGGGACCTTGCGAATGGGGCGGAGCGTACTCGACGCGATTATGGACCGTGCTCATGCCCATCTTGCCGAAGTCGGTGGCGTTCTTGGCGACGCTCGTCGTCTTCGGGTCGATGTCGTACATGAGCCAGTAGATCTTCGTCTTACCTTCCGGGTCGAGGTGGTGCATGATCAGCACCAGGCTCTGCGTGCCTTTCGGGATGCCCGTCCAAGAGAGGGGCAGGCTGGCGCTCGCGCCGTCTCCGGTGAATTCGACTGGGAGGGCTTCGCCATCCTTTACTGCCGGGCTCGTGAGTTTAAATGTTGAGCTCTTTTCGGCTGGCTTGGCGGCGGCGACATTGTCGACGGAACCGGCCGGCGGGCCGCCTTTGCCACCCTTACCACCCTTCTTGCCTTCGGCCGGAGCGGCGGAGAGGGCGGTAACTGAGAGAAGGAGTAGGAGGGAGACGTTACGCAGCGGGGAGTTCATGGGGATGGGGTAAGTATACCTGAAAGAGCCTTAAGAGAGCGTTAAGGGCTTACTTCTTACCCTTACCTTTGCCTCCCTTGCCGCCGCCAGGGCCGATGTTTCCGGCGTTGTAGGCGGGCAGGTCTTTCTTGAGGGTATCCAGTTGGGCTCCCAGCTTGGCGGCCAGTTCGGGTTGAGCGGAGAGGAGGTCCTTAGTTTCGGAGATATCGGCTTTGAGGTTGTAGAGCGTGCGTTGGCCGGCGTTGGTCTCGACGAGTTTCCAGTCGCCGTCGAAGAGGGCGATATCGGAAGAGGCGACGAGGAAAGGAGCGCGGGGCAGCGTCTTGCCGCCGGCGATGGCGGGCCACTGGTTAATGCCGTCGATCTTGAGGTCAGAAGTAAGCGGAAGGTTCAACGCAGCGGCGATGGAAGGAAAGAGGTCGATGATCGCGATGGGCTGTTCGAGCTTCACGCCGGCGGGGATGTGCTTGGGCCAGCGGACGATGGCCGGCGTGCGGATGCCGCCTTCTTCGACCGAAGCCTTGTAGCCGCGGAGTGGGGCGTTGGAACCCGTGCGCCGCGGGGCGCCATTATCGGAAACGAAGACGACGAGCGTATTGTCGCGCAGGCCTTGTTCGTCGAGCGTGGCCAGGATGCGGCCGATACCGATGTCGAGGCCTTCGACGACGGCGCCGTAAAGGCCGTCGGACTTATGCTTGGCGACAAGGTCTTCCGGTGCGGCGAGTTCGACATGCGGCGCGTTGAAAGCCACTTGAAGGTAGAACGGCTTGGCCTTGTCGCGGTTGCGGATCTGCTTCGAAGCCTCGTCGGCGAACAGGTAGGTCGTGTAGCCGGACTCTTCGATCTGCTTCCCGTCGCGCTGCCAGTCCGGTTTGCCGCGCATGTCGGTGTGCTTAAGGTAATCCACTTCTCCGCCCATGAAGCCGTAGAAGTGGTCGAAGCCCACCGCTGAAGCGGGGTTCTGATTGCCGAGATGCCATTTTCCGATGAGCGAGGTCGTGTAGCCGGCGGACTTTAGCTTGGCGGACAGGGTTGGCGTGGCTTTCGTGATGCCGGCCTGCCCGGGCATGATGATATTGACCAGACCGAGGCGGCGCGGGAGGACGCCGGTGAGGAGGCCGGCGCGTGCGGGGCTGCAGACCGGGTAGCCGTAGAAGCGTTGGAGTTCGACGCCGTCCTTGGCCAGCTTGACGAGGTTCGGCGTGATGATCTTCGCGTTGCGGGTGCCGATGTCATTCCAGCCCAGGTCGTCCGCGATGATGACGAGGACGTTGGGTTTGGTGGTCTGCGCCGCGGCTTCAGGGTAGAGCGCGAGGCAGGCCAGTAACGAGAAGAGCAGGCGCATCGGGCTTACTTACCTTCCGGGGGAGGACCCTTCTTTCCCTCTCCACCTTTGGAGCCGCCCTTGCCGCCCTTGCCACCCTTGGAGCCGCCTTTGCCTCCGTCGCCGCCGGTCTTAGTAGCATCGCAGGTGTCGACGTCGCCGAGGACGGCGGTGCCGAGCGGACCCTTGAAGCCGCCGACGATGTAGGGCCAGTCGTTGCTGACGTGATAGTGGTAGCCGAGGCCGTCGTGATCATGGCCGTTGATGGAGTCGAGTTTCTTGGGGGCGGAGCCGTCTGCTTCCGTGGGGCCGCGGACCGGGAAGCCATCGAGCGCGAAGCCGACGACCTTGCCTGACTTATCGCTGTCCATGACGGACGGTGCACGGTGATAATGATATTCGTGACCGAAGCCCGTGTGGCCGCCCTTAGGGTCGAGCGGGGCGATGTTCTTGAACGCCGTGATGCGGTCGACTGGTTCGGGCGGGAAGAAGCGGATGCCGTTGGTGCTGATGCCGAGGCCCGAGCGCGGGGAAAATTTCGCCTGGCGGAGAGGGGTGACCTTCTCGGAGGCCTTCGGATTCTTCGGGAGGAAAATCGTCACGATCTGTTCGAGCGGCTGCAGTTCGATGACTGAATTCGTCACGCCATCCTTGGCGGCCTGTTCGTAAGTCCAGCCCGCGAGTTCCTGGCGCGCGACCTTGTCGAACTCGGTACGATCCTTCGTGCGGTGCACGGTGCCGTCGGCATCGAACATGTTCCAGCCGCGCTTGTTCAAGATTTTGAGATAGTCGGCGTCGATGCGGTACATCTTTTTATCGACGGTGTCTTCCCAGTAGCCGCCTTTGTCCTTGAGCGTGGCCGGGGACCAAGGGCCCATCGCGTGATCATAGGGCAGGGAGCGGACGACGATTTTGTAGACCGTGGCCTTGGAGCCGTCGCTGAGGATGCCTTCGATCTCGGTGATCGGTTTCACCAGCGCGCGCTTGTCGAAGAGCGACGGCAGGTCGATGGGCGCAGCATGGGCGGCTAGACAAAGGGTGGCACCGACGAAAGAGAGCGATCTCATGGTCCGAGGATTATGCCACAAACGGCCTTAACCCAAGATTAAGAGGCCTTTATTCCGAGCTGCCGGCGCCTTCGCTGCTCCGCAAAGGGCGCGGGTTCTGGAGCGAGCCAGGCTTGAAAAAGACTTTCTCCATGAAAAGCCCCCGGGCTGGCGCCGTCGGCACCTCGGCGGTGATCAGGCGTTCCTTGCGGTAAGCGACGAGGCGTTCGGGGGGCATCTTGCCTTCGCCGACGCGGAGGAGTCCGCCGACGAGGCGGCGCACCATCTTATAAAGGAAGCCGCTGCTTTCGGCGACGATCGTGATACGCTTGCCGCGCCGGCGTACGTCGAGGCGGCGTAGCTCCTTGACGGGATTCTCCTTCTCCATGCCTTGGCCGTGGTTGGCGCCGAAGGCGAAGAAGTCATGCTTGCCGAGCAGCAGTTTGGCGGCTTGGCGCATCCGCTTCACGTCAACGGTCTTCATGCCTAACCCCAGGCAGAAGCGCGCTTCCCAAGGAGGTGGGTAGCCGTCGCAGATCTCATAGCGGTAACGTTTGCCGTCGGCATGCCAGCGGCAATGGAAAGTCGGCGCGACACGCTGTAGCTGCGTCACTAGCAGGCCGTTCTGTTCGCACGAATTGATCGCGTGGACGAGGTAACTGCAGGGGTGGGGCCAGAAGGCGTCGAAGTGGAAGCGTTGGCCGACGCTGTGGACTCCGGAGTCCGTACGACCGCTGCCATGGATGACGATCGGTGTCTTCAGGATGCGCGAAAGGCGTGCCTCCAGTTCGCCTTGAATCGAGAGACGCCCGGTCTGGACCTGCCAACCGATGTGGTCGGTGCCGTCGTAGGCGACCGTTGCCAGGAAGCGCTCGAGCTTAGGCGTGAACGGTTTCTTAGGTTTGGCGGGAGGCATGTCAGGAGCCAATACCTCGGCTGTTGAGGAAATCCTGGAGGAGGACGGCGGCCGCGCGGGAATCGCGTTCACCGGAGCGCGCCTGTTGCTTACGTTCGTTGGGCGAGCGCGCTTTCCGGCCGCCGAGCTCGTCGGCTGCTTGGCTCGTGAGGGCTTCATCGACCTTCTCGATCGGAAGATTGAAGCGTCGGGTGAGTTCGGCCGCGAAGACATCGACCTCATCGCAGCGCTTAGTGCGCTCGCCTTCGACCGAGAGAGGGTAGCCGAGGACGAGCAAGGTGACCTTGAGTCGCGTGATTTCCTTACCGATCTGGGTAAAGCGTTCTTCGGGGCTTTCCGCGATCGCGGCGGGCAGCGGGAAAGCGAAGCCCAGTTCATCGGCATGGCTCAGCCCGACCCGTCGGGAGCCATAATCGATGCCGAGGAAGACCTGTGCCACGGGGTCAAGTTGGGACAGCTTGGCGGATTATTCAATCCGACACCTCGAAGCGGCAGTTTGACACCGCTCCGTGCGGGGGTTCCACTGTCGGCATGTCCGCAGAACAGCGCCTGAACGACCACGAGAGGGCTTTGTACTCCCGGCAGATTCGTCTGCCTGGGGTAGGGGAGGCTGGTCAGCTGCGCCTCCGTGAGGCCAAGGTGTTGCTCTTGGGGGCCGGCGGCTTGGGTTCACCGGTCGGCCTTTACCTTGCCGCCGCTGGCGTCGGGTTCATTGGTGTCGCCGATCCGGACAAAGTCGAGATCTCGAACCTGCATCGTCAGATTGTGCATGGTTTCGACACTTTGGGACTGCCGAAGACCATTTCCGCCGCCGAGGCGCTCGGTGAGATCAACCCCGGCCTCAAGGTCGCGCTGCACCCCGAGGGTTTCACGGTCGAGAACGCCGCCGAGCTGGTCGCCCGCTATGATCTTGTGGTCGATGGTACCGATAATTTTGCGACCCGTTTCTTGGCTGCCGACGCTTGTGTGCTGGGCGGTCGTCCGCTCGTGCATGGTAGCGTCTTGCGCGAAGCCGGTCAGGTCGGCGTCTTCCTGCCGCGTGGCGGCTGCTACCGCTGTCTTTACCCGACGATTCCTGACGCCGCCTCCGTGCCGACTTGCGCCGATGTCGGTGTGTTTGGAGCAACCTGCGGGGTCATCGGTTCTTGGATGGCCTCGGAGGTCATCGCCGTCTTGCTCGGTAAGCGCACGGCTTCACGACTACTGGTCATCGACGTCGCTGCCGGCACCTCCAAACTGATCGCCTTATCCGCTGACCCGGCCTGTCCTTGCTGCGGTTCTGACCCCAGCATCCGTGCCCTTGAGAAGTCTGCCTACGCACCAACCCTGTGCTCGACCCTAACTCCTATGTCCGAAACTCCGCTCGAAGTAACTGTTGAAGAGGCCCAACGCCTGTTGGCCGGTCCGAATCCGCCCCTCCTGATCGATGTCCGCGAAATGGACGAGTACGCTGTCTGCCGGATCGAGGGCTCCCGGCTTATTCCCATGAATACCGTGCCCATGCGTCTGGCTGAGATTCCGCAGGACGTGCCGGTGCTGGTCCAGTGCCACCATGGAGGCCGGAGCATGAAGGTTACCCAGTTCCTGCGGGCCAAGGGCTATGCCCGCGCCAGCAACGTCAAAGGCGGCATCGATGCCTGGTCGATCAAGGTCGACCCTAAGGTCCCGCGTTACTGAGCGAGACTAGGCTTGCCGACTCCCGCCCGCTCTTATTTTATCCCTGTTCTCACTATGAAGCGTTTCACCTTCCTTCTCGCTATCGCCGCCCTGAGCGTCGGTTGCACCTCACGCATTCCCTCCGGCTTTAACCCGCTCGACCGTCCGACCAGCGTAAATGGTGGCCCTGGCATGGATCCTCTCCCGGACAGCGCCCGTCGTCGCGCTATCGCCGCCGATATCCTCGCCAACCGGATTCCGCCTGAGTCCATCCTCGCCACGATTTACTTCGATTTCGATAAGTACACCGTTTCCGCTACCGAGCGCGCCAAGATCGATGCTGTCGCTGGTCGCGTGAAGGCCACCGAAGTCATCATCGCGGGTTACACCGACCATTTCGGAACGGAAGAATACAACCTCGGCCTCTCTGACCGTCGCGCCCAGTCCGTCCGCGAGTATCTCGTCAAACTTGGCGCCAGCGAAGCCAAGACCGAAATCATGGCCCTCGGTTCCCAGCATGCTGACAAGAACGCCGCAGGTCGCCAGTCCGGTGCCAAGGATCGCAAAGCAATCATCGTCGACGTCAATTACTCTGGTCCGGTTTCCGCCGCTCCGGCTGCCAAGGCTGCACCCCGCCCGGCTGCTCCGGCCGCCGCTGGTTCTGCTCCGGCTCCGGTCACCGCGCTCTGAGCCTTTAGGTTCTGAAAGCAAAAGGCCCGCCGTCCGGCGGGCCTTTTTGTTGTCCGCGTATCGACGCTTAAGGGAGCGTGGCGTAGAGGTAAGCGAGCGTACCCACGAAGAGCGCTGCAGCCACCAGTTTGGCGCCGCGGCGTTCATTATCCGAGCGATGCAGTGCTCCCCAGCGGCCGAGCACCCAGCAGGAGGTCGCGATGAGCGCGAGGCCGAGCGAAGCATCACGCACCCAGGCGGCGTCCTCGACGAGTGCGTTGAGCACCCAGAGCAGGTAGAGGGCGTAGGCGAAGAGCGGGAAGGACATACCCTGCTTCAGGGATTCCATCCACTCGCCTGGGCGCGGAAGCATCGCGGCCAGACGGGGGAAGAGAGAGAGCAGTAGGTACGGGAGGGCCATGCCGAGGCCGATCACGGTGAAAAAGAGCAGCGTCTCGCCCGTGGAGCGTTCCTTATCCAAGGCGAAGCCGAGCGCGGCGCCAAGGCCGGGTGCCGTGCAGGGAGTGGCCACGACGGTGGCGAGGACGCCCGAAAGAAAGGTCGCGACGCGGCCGTCGCCTTCACCTGCGGAGACCCCACCGAGACCAACCCCGATCTCGAAGACGCCAGCGAGCGAAAGCCCGAGCACGATCATCAGCACGCAGGTGCCGAGCACGAAGCCCGGAGATTGCATCTGGAAGCCCCAGCCGACGGAGTTACCGCCGGACTTGAGCCCGATGATAAGCAGGGCGAGGGCGAGGAAGCTGGCGATCACGCCGGCCGAATAGAGCAGGCCGTTGAGGACGACCGTGCGGCGGGAGGCGCCGGCTTCCTTGGCGAAGCCGAGGACCTTGAGGCCGATCATCGGGAAGACGCACGGCATCAGGTTGAGGAGCACACCGCCACCGAATGCGAGCAGCAGCCAGAAGCCGAAGGCATGCGTCGTCGTCTCGGTCTGATAGGCCTTACCGGCGGAGACGGCCTTGAGGGCGGCGAGCACCTCTGTCCCGGTGAGCGCCTCCGAGAGGATCGCGGGCGGCTGGCCGGCCTTAAGGAAGATATTCAGAGGGATGCCGGTGCGGCCGTACTTGCGGAGCTCGTCGGCGATGACGGCGTCCTTCTTCGTCCAATCGGCCTTGAGCAGCACGACGCCGGAAGTCGTCAGCCCCGCCGCGACATCATCCTGCTTGTACACGCGCTTGTTGACCTGGCAGGTAGCGCACCAGCGGGCGGTGAAGTCGACGTAGACGATCTTGCCGTCGGCGAGGGCCTTAGCCTGCGCCTCCGGGGACCAGGGCTGCCACTCGATGCCACCCGCATGAGGTTGGGTGGTTTCGGCCGCCGTCGCCTTAGTAACGGCCGATCCTAACTTCACATTGATATCGACGAAGCCGCCGTCCTCCGCGCGCGTGGTGAAATTGAGCGGGCCCGAGTTGAGCGTCTCCGTCGCATCCCTCAGTTCGATGGTCAGCTTGCCGCCGGCCTTTTTCTGCATCACCGTCGCGTTGGGCGTCACGAAGTTGCGTTCCGGAAACCAGAGTTCGGCCAGCTTGTGGTCGGTGGGCAGGACGACCGTGAGTGTCTTTCCGTCGCTGGAGCCAGTGGTCGAGATTACCTGGCGGAAATGCGGGTAAAGCTTCGGGTTGTATTTATAAGCGGCATTAGCGGAACCGACCTTGAGCGTCAGCTCGACGAGCGCGTCGTGCGGCCAGCAGCCCTTGTCGTCGCACTCGAGCCACTCCGCCTTGCCCTTGAGCGTGACGGCTCCCGTCTTGCCTGTCGGGATGGCGACTTCCATCAGGATCAGGGTCTCATCCTCGTAGACGAAGTTCATCACGCCGGCTTGGTCCAGCAGTTTGGGTCCGGGCCAGATCATCGGGCTGACGTCTGTGCCGGACTTCTCGGTCCATTCTACGGTGGGCGAGGCGCCGGCGTCACCGGGGTTCTTCCAGTAGATATGGAAATGCGGGTCGCAGCGGTAACGCAGGGCGATGAGGGCCTTCTCGCCGGCTCGGACCTCAGGCGTCAAGTTGACTAGGTCGACCTTGGTGCGAACGGCGGCGCTCAGGTCGCCGAGGAGGGCGAACAGCGAGAGCAGACCGAGGGCGAGGAGTCTCATGGGTCTACCTTGGGCTTAAACCCGGCAGGATGCAAGGCGTCGGAGGCGCCTTAGGGGACCAGATGGCAGGGCAGCAGGGCCGCGTCGCTCATGCCGTGGATGATCTTCTTATCCGCGGGGCAGAACGTCGAAAGAATCCCGGAAAGCTCCACCGTATCGTTATCGACGAAGAAGTAGGGGCAGAGGCGAACGCGTCCATCCGCGGGTACAATCGAGCCGTCGTCGGCATAGACCGGGTGGGTCAGGCGCGAGGGCTTATGGTATTCCTGCATCACGTGGAAGGTCTCGTTCTCGGGGTTGAGCGCATTCTCGATGGCCTCGAGCCATTCCTCGCGGGACACATCACTACCGAGGGTCACCGAACGGGCGCCCCAGGCGGTCTCGTGGAAGCCACTGGCCTTGATGATCAGGTTACGTTCGCGCTGGGAGGCCTCGGCGAGTTCGGTCCATTCGCGAATCGGGCGGCCAGCGAAGCCGGGGGCGTGCAGGACGGCCGTCGGCGGGAGTTCCGTCTTCTCCATGATCCACGTCTGCGGGACGATGCGGAAGAGTGCCTCGTGGTGATCTTCCGGCAGGTTCTCCTTCCAGAACTCGGCGAGCTGCGGGTGGTGGAGCAACGCGAGGCCCAGCTTCTCTTCCTGGAACGCCTTCATCGGCGGCGTCAGCATGAGCGTACCGGCTTCGACCGCGTTGAAGATGCCGTCGGCCCCTTTCACGTTGGCCAGGTCGAAGAGCTCGAAAAAACGGTAGAGGATGTCGATGCGGCGGGGGGCGCCATCGACGGGGATGTAGGAACCGTCGCCCATCTGCATGATCTGGGCGGGGGTGACGATGTGGACGTCATGGCCGAGGGTGCGGAGCTTTTCGCCGAGCCACTCGAATTCCGGGCGATAGGTCGCGGCTTCGTCGCTGACGACGATGGCGACCAGCGGGAATTTCTCCTTCGGCGTCAGGCGCGCGAGCGAGGCCATGAACCGGTCAGGCATGCTGTGGGCTCCAATGACTCGGGGGAAGTCTTCGGCATAAACTTCATTGAGGTAGGCCGTGAGGCCGACGCCGCCGGGGACGCTGTCCAGCTCGGTCATCGTGAAGCCTTGCTCGGTGATCAGCAGGTCGGGTCGAAGCACGACGGGGCACTGGCCTTTGACGGCGCGATGGCGGCCATGGGCAATGAGGCCCGCGGGCTTATAGCGGTCGAGGTATTCGGCGACCCACGGCGCGTAGACCTCACGGTTACGAAGGATCTTCTTATTCGTGAACGAGCGGACGTAGAGGCGTTCGAGCGCGCGGTGATAGCTGAGACAGGCCGAGCCGATACGCTTCAGGTCACGCAGTTGTGCTTCCGTGATGGGCCAGGGCTCAGGCGAAAGTTTCCAGATCTTCTCCGCGAAGAGCGGAGTATCGAGGAGCTTCTGGCGCAGGATGTCCCGGGTGGGCATGGGGGTGGAGGACTTAGTCCTCGATCTTGATATCCTTATTACGCGTGCGCGGCCCGCCGGCGCGGAGCCAGCCGTTGATGAACGCGTCGATGTCGCCGTCCATGACCGCCTGGATGTTGCCCGTCTCGACCCCGGTGCGGAGATCCTTCACCATCTGGTAAGGCTGGAAGACGTAGGAGCGGATCTGGTTGCCCCAGCCGATGTCGCCCTTTTCTCCGTAATATTTCTCCATCTCGGCACGTTTGTCGTCGATGGTCTTCTCGTAGATGCGGGCGCGCAGGATCTTCATCGCGAGGGCGCGGTTCTTGACCTGGGAGCGTTCGCGTTGGCAGGCCACGACGATGCCCGTCGGGATGTGCGTGAGGCGGACCGCGGACTCGGTCTTATTGACGTGCTGGCCGCCCTTGCCGCTGGAACGGTAGACGTCGACGCGCAGGTCGGCTTCGTTGACCTCGACGTCGATGTCGTCATCGATTTCGGCGACCACGTCGACCGAAGCGAAAGAGGTATGGCGACGGGCGTTGGCGTCGAAGGGGGAGATGCGGACGAGGCGATGGACGCCACGCTCGGCCTTGACGTAGCCGTAGGCGTTGGGGCCTTCGAGGCGGAAGGTAGCCTGGCTGATGCCGGCGCCTTCGCCTTCGGCGATGTCTTCGACTTCGATCTTGAACCCACGGCGTTCGGCCCAGCGGGTGTACATGCGGTACAGTAGGTCAGCCCAGTCGTTGGATTCCGTGCCGCCGGCGCCAGCCTTGACGGTGACGATGGCGTTGGAGCGGTCGTGCAGGCCAGAGAGGAACGAGGCGATCTCAAGTTCGGAGACGGCGACGAGTAGATCGGTGCCGAGCTTGCGGAGTTCCTCGACTTCGGCGTCGGCGGAACCGTCCGGGGATTCGGTGATGAGCTCGGCAAGGGTCTTGGCGTCTTCGATCTGGCGCCGAAAGGCGACCTGCGGGGCAACGATGACCTTATGGCCGTTGCACTCCGAGATGACCTTCTGGGCGGCCTTCTGGCTGTCCCAGAAGTTCTGGGCGGCCATCTGCTCTTCGAGTTTCGCGATCGCGGCCTGTTTGCCTGCGACATCGAGGAACTTCCAGAGGTAGCCGGCGCGGCGTTCGACTTCGTCAAGGCTGGCGCGGATTTCGGGCGGAATATACATCGGAAAGCGGGAGGAAGGGGGAGGGGCCCTCCTTGGTCGGCGGGCGAAGGTTGGGAATACCTAGGGCATCCTTTGTTTTCAATGTCAGAGTGGGGCAGGCGGGCTCTCATTTGCCGGGGTGCGGACTGGTCGCACTTGCGCCCCGTCGAGGGCGGGGCATACATCCAGCCCATGTCGTATCTTGAAGGCCTGAGTTTCGCCCAGATTGCCGGCCCCTTGCCTGAGCGCCGGGTCCTGGCTAACGGACTCGAGGTTATCTACTCCCATCGCCCTGGCATTGGCCTCTGCACCGTCCAGGCATGGGTGCGCACCGGTAGCATCCACGAAGGTCGCTGGGAAGGTTCGGGCATCTCGCATTACCTCGAGCACATGGTCTTCAAGGGTACCGGCCGTTTCACGAACCGCGAACTCACCGACGCTATTCATCGCAGTGGGGGTTCCTCCAATGCCTATACGACCTTCGACCGCACGGTCTATTACGTCGATGCCCCGCAGGAAGGCTTCGAGACCGCGATGGAAGCGATCGCCGATATGGTCTTCGATCCGCTCATCACCGATGCCGACGCCAAGATGGAGCGTGAGGTCATCCTGCGTGAAATCGCGATGTGCGACGACGAGCATGACCAGGTGCTGGCCAAGTCCGTCCTCGAGGAAGCGGTGCGTTCGCATCCGTTCCGTCAGCCGATCATCGGTCATCGCGATCTTTTTGTACGGACCACGCCGGATGATCTCCGGGCTTATCATTCCAGCCGCTACGTCCCCACGAACGTCGTGCTCGCTCTCGGCGGCAGCATGCCGCCAGAAGAAGTCTTTGCTTCGGCCGAGCGCTGGTTCGGTCGTTTCGCCCGCCGTCCGCTACTTGATATCGCTGGACACCAGGAGCCTCCGCAAGGTGGCGTCCGTCGTGCGGACCTGATTCGTGAGGTCAGTACCTCCAAGGGCGTCGCCTGCTGGCGTATCCCGGGCTACTTTGACGAAGGCCGTCTCGCCACGGACCTATTCCTCGGCGTGCTGGGCGCCGGCAATAGTTCGTTGCTCTGGAGCGAACTCCGCGAGAAGCGTAAGCTCGTCCACGGCATCGATGCCTCGGGCTTCGGTATCCGCGACTTGGGTCTCGCTTGGTGCAGCTGGACAGGTGAAGCCGGTACGTCCGCCCCTGTGGTGGAGCAGGCGATCGCCGAGGTCGTGGACGGCATCCTGCAGAAAGGCGTCACTCCTGCCCAGTTTGAGAAGGTCCGCCGCCAATCGGTCGTGGCCATGGTGAATGGCCAGAAGAATATCCACGGCCTCACCAGCCGCGTCGCCCATGCAGCGACTATCGGCCATGACATTTCCTGGCCACAGCGTGGCGTGGAGCATCTCGCCAAGTTGGGGGCCGAAGACCTCACGCGCGAAGCGCGCAAGCACCTCCGGCCGGACAACGTCACTTTCGGCACCATGCGAGGTGGCAAGGCCGATGCGGCCGCCTCCAGCGCCACGGCGACGGCCACGCCCGATCGTTTTGAGACCTTCACCTTGGACAACGGCGTACGCGTCGTCCTGCAGCACGACGCGACCATCCCTAAGGCAGGCATCGGCGTATTCCTTGCTGGCGGCCTCGCTTACGAGGAGGCTGACAAGCGTGGTACGACCGGTCTCTTGGGCACCATGTTCGCCCGCGACAACGTCCACCGGTCCAAGGAAGAGGTAGCGCAGCTCGTCGACAGCATCGGTGCGACCTTCGCAGACCACGGCTCGCAGGTCTCCTGCGGTCTCTGGGGAGAGGCCCTCAGTTCGGACTTCGAAAAGATTTCCGAACTCCTCGCTGACGGTATCCTGGGACCGAAGATCCTGCCTGAGACCTTCGCCTTGGAGCGTGCGGCCATCATCACCGCCTGCCGTGAGGCTGAGGACGACATCGTCGAGAAGGCCCGCCTGCGCCTGCAGCGCCAGTATTTCGGAGAACACCCCCTCGCGGTCGACGCGTGCGGTACGCCGGAGACCTTGGCGAACATCCAGCCTGCCGATCTCGCAGCGCTGCACCAATCTCTGGTCGTCGCCGATAATATCGTCGTCGGCGTCAGCGGTGCTTTTGATCGCCCTGCGGTGATGGAGTTCGTGAATCGACGGTTCGGATCTCTGCCCAAGCTTTCCTTGAGCCGACGCGGACTGCCCAAGCATGTCCCGGCTTCGGCCAGCAAGGTGCTGGATCGTGCCCAGGGCGAGCAGGCGGTTGTCGCCATCGCCTTCCCGCATTGCGGTTTCGCGCCGGATGAAGTCGTCGCGGCGAACGTGACCGAGGAGCTGCTCAGCGGTATGGCCAGCGGGCTTTTCCGAAGGGTACGCGAAGAGAAGGGGATGGCCTATTTCGTCGGCGCCACCCGTGTCGAAGTCGTCGATCAAGGGATGTTCTACCTTTATGCCGGGACCGCGCCCGCCTCGGCCCAGGAAGTCGTGAAGGAGATGCGCCTCGAGCTTGACCGTCTCCGCAAAGGCAAGTTCGCCCCGAACGAGATCGAGGACGCGAAGCGCCGGATGCGCGTTTCTCGTCGTCAGGGTCGCCAATCCGCCGGCGCCCGCATGCAGGGCGCGCTCGTCCGTGAGGTCGCTGGCCTGGGCGCTAATTTCGACGCCGAATGGGAACGCCGGATGAGCCTGACCGACGACGGTGCCGTGCAGGCCTTCGCTCAGCGTTATCTCGATGCCCAGTTCGAGCAGGAACTGATCGTCCTGCCGAAGGAGTGATCAGGCTTCCTGGAAGTGCCGCTTCGCGAACCAGGCTGAAAGGATGCCAGGGATGGCGAGGCTGAGCGCAAACAGGAAGTATTGGGCGTAGCCCAGTCGATCAGAGAGCGAGCCAGCCCAGAGGCCCGGGAGATAGTTAGCCACCAGCGCAACCGTGGACAGTGCGGCGTAGCGGATGGGCGCTCCAGGCCCGGAGGCCAGTTTCATCATGGCGAGCAGCAGGGCGCACATGCCAGCGCCGTAAGCCAGGTATTCGATGAAGAAGACCGTACCGATCACAGAGAGGTCATGGGACCCTTTCGCGGCGAGCCAAGCGATGGCGGCCAAGGGGGCGTGCATCGCGATACCTAGAGGGATCAGCGAACGGCCTAACCCGAGGCGAGCGACGACCTGGGAGCCGATGATGCCGCCGAGTGCGAGTCCCAAGACCGCCGTGGCGATACGCATGAGAGCGTAGGTTTCGTTGCCTAAGGCAAGGCCTCCTGGGTTTGTCGACGTAGCGAAGAGCGGGAGGATGCGTGCCATGTGGATCTCGCTGGCGCGGTAGAAAAGGATGAGACCAAGAACGGCGAAGAGCCTCGGGTCGACGAAAAGCGAGCGCAGGCCTTGGAGCATTTCGCCAAACCGCTCGCTGATGGTCCGCGCATCCGCGGCTTGGGCGGTCTCGCTTCTGAGCCCGAGGGCGTTGGCGGCGGTGGCGAACAGCGCAAGCAGGGCGGCCGCGATGAGCGCCCAAGACCACGCATCAGCGGACTGCGCTCCGTAGGACATCGTCCAGCCGGCAAGCCAGATCAGGCCGGGGCCGGCGAGGACCATGCCCAGTTTCGAGGCGAAATTAAGCAGGCCCGAGTGCGTGGCGCGGGTACGATCATCCAGCGCCGTGATGAAATATCCATCCAAGGCGAAGTCGTGAGCGGCGGCGAGGAACGAGAGCAGTACCAGGCATCCGATGATAGTCGGGGAGGAGGGGTGATCGGCGGCTACCTGCAGGGCCAGTCCGCCCAGCAGGACGGAGATCGCGAGTTCCGCGAAGAGGATGAAGCCGCGGGGGCGGAAAGCGGCGACCAGCGGTGCGAGGAGAATCTTAAAGCCGAAGATTAGCCCCAGATAGGCGACAGCCTGGGTGATGTCTTTGTCCGCATAACCCGTGTTCTTCAAAGCGATCGGCAGGGCCTCATCGCGGACCGCGGCGGGAATAGACTGAAAGAGGTAGGCAGCGGTGACCCAGAGCCAAGCGCGACGGGGGAGTGCCGCGGCTGCGCTCATGGCTTAGGCGCCTTCGCCGAGCTGAGCGCGGCCGAAGTGGTCGACGGAGCGGAGCAGGCCATCGACGAACTTGGCGACGGTGATGTTCAACCCGAGCAGTTCGGAGTCCGTCAGGTTCAGCATCTCGCCGGGCTTGAAGGTGCGGGTGGTGTCCGTGAGGCGCGCGACCGTCTTAGGCTTATTCTCATCGCTGAGGACATGGCGCGTGACGCCGGGCGGAAGCTCGGGTGCGGCTTCCGGAGCTTTCTCCGTTTCGGGCGGGGCTTCGAAATCCTGCATCGCCTTGAACTCGAGGGTCAGGGAGCCGTCCGGGGTAATATCGTCGTTGGTGACGAGTCCGCCGCGCACGAGCACCCGAAGGGCGGCGGCGAGGCTGAAGATCCCGTCTTCGAGGTCGCAGACGATGCCGAAGTTCTCTTCGAGCGCCGTGAAACGGTCCTGGAGCGACATCTTCTGGAAGTCCTGCTGCTTCTCCATGATGATTTTCTCGATGAGCGGGTCGCGGCGCTGGTTCTTGCCCTGTTCGCGGATGAAGAGGCAGAGCAAGTGGCACTGCACCATGCACTCGGAGGAAAGCGTCAGCAGGTCGTTGACCGTCGTGCGCATCATCAGCCCGCGGGCGTAGGCGAGCATCTGCTCCGGGGGTAGGTGCGCCTGCGGGACTGGCATCACGCGGGAGACCGAGGAGAAGTGCTCGTAGGCCTTCGGGTCGGCCGTGTGCAGCCCGGCGATGCTGAACGCGAGCATGTCATGCTGGCGTTGGAGGGCCGTGAAGAACGTGCGACTGATGTTCTGGAGCGAGAGGACGTTCTCGCCGTTGCCGGGCGGGGGCTGCGACATGGGGATTAGCTGGTCGGATTGGAACCTTTGTCCTTGGCGTGGCGAGCCCTTTTGCGGGAAAGGAAGCCGTCGGCCCGCGGTTGGGGTGTGGAGGCGAACCAGGCGATGGCCAAGGGAGCGATTTCGGAGAGCGAGAGCAACGGTTGCCCCACGAGGCCTGGGAAGCGGAAGCAGTGCTCGACGCGAGGTTGGATGTCCGGGTCGAGTTTACCGCCCGGAATGAGTAGGGCCAGGTGACGGCCGGGCACGCGGACCGGTACGGCGAGGTCGATCTTGCGGCCGATTTCGGGCGAGA
The DNA here is from genome assembly GCA_037134475.1 of Verrucomicrobiota bacterium. GTDB lineage: Bacteria > Verrucomicrobiota > Verrucomicrobiia > Opitutales > UBA953 > UBA953. The sequence continues at coordinate 16,735 of JBAXMD010000002.1, forward strand.
GCGCCACGACGCAGCATCGGTCTTCCACAAGTTTGAGGAGGCCGCCGAGCGCGGCGGCGCGCATGAGGCGAAGCTGTTCCATGGCGCCGCGGGACTGGTGCCAGGCTTCCGGATGGAAGGAGAGTTTCTCGGTGCCTCCCGAGAGCAGCAGTCGCTTCAGGCCAAAGGCGGCCATCGAGCGGGCGATGGCGGCGAGGTCAGCCGGGTCGGTCACGCCATCGGCGATGACGATGCTTTCGCGGGACTCACGCCATTCGGCGAAGTCGGAGATGCGGGCCAGCCCGAAGTCGGGGCGCATCGTGAGCGCACAGACATCGTCGCAGGGGCCTTCGGCCGTCTGGGCGAGCTCCATCGGTCCGACGATGCGGGTCTTGACGCCGAGTTCGGTGAAGGCGGCGTCGTATTCGGCCAGGTTTGGCGCGAACGCGGCGGTGGCGACCACTTCACGCAACGCCTTAGGGTGGTGCTTGAGGCAGGCGAGCAGCGCGGCGATGCCCCGGATGACCAGGCGGTTGGGATGGGGATCGTTGGTATTCACAGAATGCGTCCTTCGTCGAAGTCGATCATGTCCGCGAAGGAGATCACATCGGTGCGGTGTTCGGCGCCCATTTTGCTTTTGGCGCTGTCGAGGGCCTCACGGCCCATCGGGCTCATGCCTTTCTGGACCAGTTCGCGGTTCCAGACGGCGACGCGAAGGTCGGAGGGGAAGAGAGTTTTGAGGCGTGCATCGAGTTCGGCCTCGGTGTGCGTCTCGCGGACGCAGGCGACTACCTGTTCGGGGTCGACGCCTAGGTGCATGCAAAGGAAACGGTCGAAGCCCTTGCAGAAGTTGCGTTGATAGGATTTCGGGAGTTCGCCCTTCAAATGCTTCCGCGCCTTGGCGAGGAATCGCGGGAGGTGCAGGAGACCCGTGCCGGCGTGCGGGATATAGGAGGAAGGTAAATCGTAGCAAATCTCACCGGTGGCTTCGGAGAAGCCGTCAGGGCGAGGCGAGGAGGGCGTGGTCATTTCGACGTGGAAGGGTTGGGCAGGAGCTTGGCGATCTCGGCGGCGACAGCGGCAAGGTTGGCGGACTGTGCCAGTGCGAACTCAGTCGGCGAGCGTTCTTTGAGGGGCCGTGACTGTGCGGCTGTCTTGGAGGATAGGAGTGTGCCGTCGGACTTTTCGAGACGGTAGGTGACCTGCAAGGTGGCCGTGTCCGTATTCGCCGCCGTTCCTGGAATCGAAAAAATCGAACGCTCAGGTCCGGCTGGGGTGAAGATTTCCATCTTATCGATGGTCAGAAGCAGGACGAGGTGATCTTCCGCCGGTGATTGCGTCGACGAAGGCAGGCTGGTCAGCGAGGTGAGGTGGCGGGCCATCGCTTCGGAGACGGCGCGATCAAGCGGAGCAACCCAGCGATGGGCGTCTTCGATGCGCACCCAACCCGTGTCGTCGATCATTACCACGTTAGGGCGGCGGAGGGCCGCCGGAATGACCGCGCGGGGGACGAAGAGGGTCGGGGTGGAGCGCGTAGCCAGAGCGGCCGGCGAGGCAAGTTGGTGGAAGGTGACCGCCTCGCTCTTCTTATCGAAGATGATACACCCGCTCAGGAAGGCGGTGAATCCGAGTAGCAGGGCGCGGGCGTTCATTTGGCGGCAGGTTCCTCCTTGGGTTTGGCATCCTTCGAAGGCGACTTGCTCCGGCCCTGGATGATGGTCTCCGGGTTGCGTTCGATGAAATCAGCGAGCGAGCGGATGGCCTGGGCGGCTTCCGAAACGTCGGCTAAAGCCTGATCCAGGTCGCGCCGGGCGGGTGAGCCAGGCTTGGTGAGTGTGCGCAGGTTCTCGGAGGTCTCGTTGAGGCGCTCAAGGGCTTTGCGTCCGGCGGTAGCCATCGCTTTGATGTCGTCGCTCACCGGATCGACCTTGCCGCTGAGACGTTTGACGAGGGCGTCGATGCCTTGCATCGCGCCGGAGAAATCGGAGACCGCGCGGGCGATGGCGGGGTCGCCGGTGATTTTTGAGATATTGGAGGAGGCTTGGACGAGGTTGCCGTTGATCTTCTCGAACTCGATTTGCGAAGCACCCTTATCAATGCGAGAGAGGATTGAATCGACCTTCTTCGTGATGGAGACGAAGTCGATGCGGCTGAGCTGGTCGAGCGTCTGGGCGACGGCTTTCGTCAGCGCACCCAGGTTGGAAGGTTGGGTCGGTATTTCCGGGAGATCACCTTTCGGGTCGTGGAGTTTGTAGGCCGTGTCGGGCAGGTAATCCAGTTCCACGTAAAGGACGCCGGTGATGACCGACTGTTGCTGCAACTTGGCCCGGAGGCCTTTTTCCAGGGAGAGTCGCAGGCCTTGCTTTTGTAGAAGGGCCTGGTCGATGCCGCGGCGGGTGAGAAGGTCAGGGGAGAATTCCATGACCACCGGGACGGAGTAGTCGGAGGCTGACTGGCTGGTGGTGCGGAGCAGCACTTGGCTGACCTTGCCGATGGTGACCCCGCGGAACTTGACCGGGGCGCCGATGTCGAGGCCGCTCACCGAATCTTCGAAGTAGGCGATCGCGGCGGGTTTGGCTCCCGTGAACGAACCCGCGCCCAGCAGGATGACCGCGGCGAGGATGAGCAGGATTCCTCCGACCACGAAGGCCCCGATGAGTGTCATGTTGGCGGATCTGCGCATGGTCAGTCTAAACGTGCTTGGTTGAAGAAGGCGTGCACCTTGGGCGAATTGCCAGCCTGAAGGAAGGACTTCGGCGGCCCATAAGCGCTCATCGTCCCCGTGTCAGGGTCGAGGTAGACGCAGAAGTCGGCGGTCCGCAAGATGCTGGGGATCTCATGGCTAACCAGGACGATGGTCGTCCCGTAGGCTTCCCGTAGGCGGAGGATCAGCTCGTCAAGGCGTCCAGAGCTCAATGGATCGAGGCCGGCGCTCGGTTCGTCGAGGAAGATGATGGCGGGATCGAGGGCCATGGCTCGGGCGATGCCGGCGCGCTTGGCCATGCCGCCACTGATTTCCGAGGGCAGCTTATCCATGGCGTCGGCGAGGCCGACGAGGGCCAGTTTGTATTCGGCGAGCTGCCTGATTTCCTGGCGGGGAGCCTTGAGGAACTCGCGCATCGGCATCTCGATATTCTCGCGGAGGGTGAGCGAGGAGAACAGCGCGGCGCCTTGGAACAGGAAACCGGACTGACGAAGGATATCCTGTCGCTGCTGTCCCTCCGCTTGGGCCAGGTCGACGCCCATGAGGGTGGTCTTGCCGCCGAGCGGTTCGTCTAACCCGCCGAGGGCGCGCATGAGCGTGCTCTTGCCGCAGCCGCTGGGCCCGACAATCGCGAGGATCTTTCCAGGAGCCACAGACAGGTTAAGCCGGTCCATGATGACGGTCTTGCCGTGACCGATGGCCAGGTCCGTGCAGGTGAGGATGTCGGACATGTCGCTCACAGGTCGAACAGATTGAAGATCACCGCGAAGATCGCGTCGAAGATCACGATGAAGGTGATGCCGAGCACGGCGGCGGAGGTGGCGGCTTCGCCGACCCCGAGGGCCGAGCGCTTGGCGACGGAGCCGCGGTAACAGCCGGCCCAGGCGGCGATGAAGCCGAAAGCTACCGACTTGATGAAGCCGACCAAGAAGCTTTTGAAGGTGATGGCGCGGACGGCCTGCGTCAGGTATTGCTCGACGCTGAGGTCGCCGGCGCAGGCGACAATCATGCCGCCGAAGACCCCGATGAAGGTGGCGAAGACGCCGAGGAGCGGGACCATCAGGGTGACGGCGAGGATGCGGGGCAGGGCGAGGTACTCGATCGGATTGATGCCAAGGGCGCGGAGCGCGTCGGTCTCTTGGCTGACGTTCATGCTGCCGAGCTGCGAGGCGTAGGCCGTCGAGGTGCGCCCGCACGCGATTACGCCGGTCATCAGGGCACCCATCTCGCGGGTCATTGCCAGCGAGACGAGGTTGGCGACGTAGACCGTGGCGCCGACCTGGCGGAGCTGGATGAGTCCGACGTAGGCCATGATGAGGCCGGTCAGGAAGCCGAGCAGGGCGACAATCGGCAGCGCATCCACGCCGGCAGTCTGCAGTTGGAGGGTGAAGTCACCCCAGTTCACCTTGGCTCGACCGACGAGCATCTTGAGGAAGCCGATCGCGGTGTGGCCGATATGCTCGAAGGCGCGTCCCCAGGAGCCGCCGCTTTCGACACCCCAGTTGCCGAATGTCTCAAGCAGGCCGGCTTGATCGGACTGGGCTTGCTCGTTCGAGGCCTTTTCGGCCATCTGTACGAGAGACTGCAGGCGGACGGGGAGGGTGGAGATATCCAGCTGACGGATGTTCTTGAAGTGCGCGTAAAGCCAAGCGGGGAGAGACGAGTCGAAATCGACGAGCTCTTCGGCCACGACTTTGGCCCGGTCTCCCTTAATGACGATGGTCGGGAGAGGTTGATCAATCTTCCAGGAGCCTCCGACGGTGACCAAGGCGGTGCCATCGGCCAGGACTTCCGTCCGGGCAAAAGGCAAGCCTGTGGGAGCATGGGACATCCTGACAGTCAAATACTTGGGCGAGCCAATGTTCACAAGTCAGAAAGGCGTGGACGCCCCCGTGCGGAGGCTCTTTGCTGTTGTTTCCTAAATGTCGACTTCACGTCTCATGGCCTTTGCGTTGGCCGCTGCCGCCGCCCGAGCTTCGGACTTACCCGTCGAGCTCGCGCCGCGTTCCGTCTGGGTCGTCTCGCTCACCGAGGAAAACGACAAGTTCGCGCCTAAGAACAAGGACCGGTACTACACGCAAGGTCTGAAGGTCGCGATCAATCGAGGCGACCACACCTTCTTCTCGCTCACTCAGGAGATTAATACGCCTTCCGATACGTCCAATCCGAATCCTTCGTTGGACGACATGCCCTATTCTGGAGCGCTCTATCTTGGTTGGGGTTATGGGGGCATCTTGGAGCGAGGCGGGCGAAGGGACTGCATGTTCTCCTTGGAGGCCAAGCTTGGCGTGATTGGACCTTCGGCCGGTGGCGGGACGATTCAGAATAAATTTCACGACCTCGTCGGCACGCCGCAGTCCGCGGGCTGGGGTACGCAATTACCTGATGAGCTGCTTCTTAACTTCGATGGAGAATTCCGCCGCCGCTTCGATCTCGATCCGACCGGTCACGGTTACCGCGACCTCATCGCCCGTGGCCTGGTCGAACTCGGGACCGTTCGTACTGAACTGGCGCTCGGAGCCCAGCTCCGCTGGGGCGTCAACCTGGACAAATCGTGGGGTCACTCTTACATCCGCCACTCGAACGGCTACGATCCGATCGATGCGCTGAAGGCGAGCGAAGCCCATCCTAATTTCTCGTATTGGGCCTTTGTCGATTCGCAGCTCGAAGTCGTCGTGCGCAACTACGCGACGGATGGCACGAATTTCCGTGAATCCCGCGGCGTCACCCGTTCGCCCATCGTGCTGCAGTGCGCCCTTGGAACCACCTTCCAGGTGTACTCCTGTTCCGCGACCTATTTCATCGCGATGCGCACGAAGGAGTTTGAAACCCAGGATGGCATCCACTTCTTCGGTGGTCTCAAAGGTCAATTCCTCTTCTGAACATGTCTGCCATCGCCGTAGTCGACGTCGGGTCGAATTCCATCAAGGTCGCCGTCGTGGATGGCCAGGATCGCAATGAACTGGGTCGCCTGACCGAATCGGTCCGTCTTCAGCAGGACGCTAACCCGGGAGATCCGTTGTCCCTCGAGTCCCAAGACGCCGCCGCCGCGGCAATCGGACGCTTGCTGGATTTCGCCCGCGCCAAGGGTGCCACGAAATTCACGGTACTAGGTACCAGTGCTGTCCGTGATTGCGCTAACCGTCTGGCTTTCGCCGAGAAGGTGCGGACCGTGACGGGCGTTCCGTTGACCATCGTGTCAGGCGAAGTTGAGGCTAGGCTCGCCGGGGCCGGCGTGCGCACGGACCCGGCTTATAAGGCTTACGCCAATATCATGGCGTTCGATCTCGGCGGCGGAAGCCTGGAGGTCACGGCTCTTCGCGGACAGCATTACGTCCTGGCCCGCAGTTTCCCTTTGGGTTCAGTTCGCATGACTAACGGCTATCTCCGTGGTGGCGCGGGTATCGTGGATGAGCTTGATCAAGCTTCGATTCGCACTCACCTGATGGGAGTGCTGCAGACGATTATCCCGGCCAATGCGGCTGAGAACTACCTGATCATCGGAGCGGGCGGTGCCTTCGCGGCCGTCGCCCTGCATCTCGAAGCCATCGGTGAAGCCCCGGTAGGCGGTCGTCTGCCCGTCCTGCGCATCCGGGAATTACGAGACCAGATGTGCGCCCTCGATGTCGAAGGTCGTCGCAAGATTCCAGGTATCCCGGCCGACCGCGCCGACATCATGCCCGCCGCGCTCATCACGCTTTGCGTCATCGCCGACCTCACCGGCGCCGAGGCTTTTCATCTTTCCCATCGCGGGGTCCGTCATGGGATGGTCGAACTCATGCTCGGGCCTTCCAAGGAGCATCTCTGAACATGCGTCGCGTCATCGCCCTCTTCTTTTCCGTCGTCGGGCTTTGCGCCGCCACCGAGACCGGAAAGGTCGTCTCCGTCGCCGCTGACGGCTGGGCGAAGATCGTCCATGCGGATGGTTCGACGAACTTCGTTCGCCGCTTCTCCGAGGGGGATCGCAAGGTGGGCTGGGTCGGACGGACGGTCCGTTACGAGGTCGTGACCGAAGCCACCGAGACTCAAGCGCGCGGGATTGTCTCGGCTGAGGCCGAGGAGTTACGTCAGGCCGCGGAGGTCACCGATTCGCTTCGTCGGGAGACCGCCGACAAGGGACGCATGGTCACGCGCATGCCGAACGAACTCATGCCGAACATGGCCCTCTGGGATCAGTCTGGACGACTGGTGATGAAAAAGGACTTCCTCGGCCATCCGCTCGCGCTGAACTTCATCTTCACCAGCTGTCGTTCGGCTCGTATGTGTCCGGCCTCCTCCACCTGCATGAAACAGCTGGGGGATGCGCTGGCGAAGCTGCCGGGCGCCGCCGAGGTCCGCCTGCTGACCATCACCTTCGATCCCGAGACGGATACCCCTGGGGTCCTGCGCGCCTATGCCGACGGGTATGGCATCGACCATGCCCGTCATCGCTTCCTCACCGGAGACTCTGGTCAGATCAAGGATCTGATGCGTCATTACGGTATCCAGACGCTGCGGGATGACGGCACCATCGTCCATAACGCCGCCTTGATCGTGATCAGCCCCGAAGGCCGCATCGCTTACCGCAGCGAAGGGCCTTCCTTCGATGCCGAGGATATCTCGGCCCGTCTCCTCAAGCTTTCCGGTACCGCCGGTACGAAGGCCCGATGACACCCCGTCGCCAGACCTTACTCATCAGTGTCCTGGCGGTGGCGGGCTTCTTCGGCCTTCGTGCCTTGCCGGATACCCAGTGTGCCTTCCTGCATGCGGATCACCAGCCCGTCATCGTCGACGATGTGGAATTCTGCGGCGTCAACGAGGAGGCCAACTTTTATTCGCCGAAGGCGTTGCAGTTCCCGGTCGAGCTTAGGGTCGAACTCTCGCCCGATGGAACCAAGGGCGAGCTGAGGCTCATCAAGGAAGACGGTCAGCCTTACTACGGCCGCGAACTCGCCGTATCCCACACTCAAAAGGTTCATCTGCATCTTCGTCAGTTCGGCGGTGCCCGCGCCTATGCACACCTTCATCCTGTACCGGGTGACGATGGCATCTGGCGTTTCGACCTGCCGGGTCAGCTCCGTGGCTCCGCCTTAGAGGCCTATGCTGACTTCGCCGATCTGCGGACGTCGCGCGTCATGCTCGCCCAGGCGCAGGTAAAACCGGTATCGGCGTCCGATGCCTTCTATGCCCCGGCGCGTAACACCATCGTCTCGATGGAAGCCTCTTCAACCAAGGCCGGTACCTCGGCGACCTTACGTCTCAAACTCGCCGGACCGGAAGGTAAGCCTTTGAAACTACTGCCGATCATGGGTTCGCTGGGTCATGCCGTGGTGTTTTCGGCCGATAAGCCCGCCGCTGGCTATGCGCATATGCATCCCACGCTCGAGGGTGGAGAGTATGCGCCTAATCCGACGCTTTCTTTCCGTCTCCGTCTGCCTCCTCCGGGTACTTACGATCTCTGGCTGAACCTCAACGACGGCCAGGAAGAACTCCTGCGCACGACGTTGGTCGTCACGCCCTGATTTGACGGAAATATTCCACCGTCTCGGCCAGTCCGGCGCTCACTGAAGACTCCGGCTTCCATCCGGCTGCGAGAAGGCGCTCGGTCGAGGCCAACGAATGGCGTACGTCGCCCACGCGCGGCGCCAGGTGTTCAATCGTGGATTTCGAGCGGGTGAGGCGGATGATTTCCTGTGCCAGGGCGAGGATCGACTGGCTCTGGCCATAGCCGACGTTGTAGGTGCCAGCCATGTCCTTGGAGGTTCCGGCATAGGCTAGGGCACCGACGATATCGGTCACATGGATGAAATCGCGGGTCTGGCCACCGTCGCCATGGATGCCAATCGGTTCGTCGCGCAGGGCCTTGGCGATGAAAATCGGTACCGCGGCAGCATAGGCGGAGCGTGGATCTTGGCGCGGTCCGAAGACGTTGAAGAAGCGCAGGCTCGTGGTGCCGAGGTCGTGGGCTTGGCGGTATTCTTCGAGCAGGTGTTCGCCGGCCAGTTTGGTCTCGGCGTAAGGGGATTTCGGCTCGGGTGGCATCGACTCGAGCTTCGGCACCGTCGGGTTGTCTCCGTAGATGGCGGCCGAGGACGCCAGGACGACCTTGCGGGCCCCGGCGGCCAAGGCGGCGGCGAGCACACGCCGGGTACCTTCGGTGTTCAGCTCGGCGCACTCGGCGGGCTTGGCGACGGACTCCGGCACAGAGATCATCGCGGCGAGGTGGTAGACTTCCTCTACTCCAGCGATGGCCTGCGACAAGGCGGCGTCATCGAGGATCGAGCCTTGGAGGAAGCGGCAGCGGACGCCTTCCAGATTGCGGGCATAGCCGCTGCGCAGGTCATCAAGCACCGTCACTTCGGAATTGCCGGCGAAGTGGCGGGCGAGGTGCGAGCCGATGAAGCCGGCGCCGCCGGTGATGAGGATGCGTTTACTCATGCGCGTGTGACCAGTGCCTGCATGGAGGGAAGTTGGTCTTCGATGGACTCGACCAACTTGAACTGGGTGCGGGCACGATCGAGGTTGTGCGTTGGTCGCTTGATCTTGAAGTAGGTATCGCCTTCGAGCCAGTCGGTGAGGAAACGTAGGCCGATCTCGAACGTGATGAGTTTGCCGGCGAACGGCAGGAGCGCCTTCTCTTTGGTCGTCAGGAATTCTTCGGCGGATTCGAGGTAGCCTTTGACCAAGGCCTCGAACATCGGGAACTGCATCCGTACCTTCGAGAGATCGGTCTCATCCTCGGCTGCTGGGGAAGTCGAAGTGCGCACGAGGTCGCCGAAGTCATAGAGCGCGGAGCCTGGCATCACCGTATCAAGGTCGATGACGCAGACGCCTTCCTGGGTGACGTCATCGAGCAGGACGTTGTTCAGCTTGGTGTCGTTGTGCGTCACGCGTTCGGGCAGGGTGCCGTCACGAAGGGCGTCGACGACAACGCTGACCTCATCGGCGCGGGCCAAGGCGAAAGCTATCTCCGGCACGGCAGCGGCGGCCCGTCCGTGCGTGTCCTTCGCTAATGCCAGCTGAAAGCGGGCGAAGCGGGAAGGAGTGTGGTGGAAATCCGGGATCGTCTCGTGGAGTCGTTCACCCGGCAGGTCGGCGAGCAGCGCCTGGAATGCGCCAAAGGATTTAGCCGCTGCATAGGCTTGTTCCGGCGAGCGGACGACATCGTGCCCCGTAGCGCCCTCGATGAAGTGATAGCAGCGCCAGCGATTGCCAGCGGCGTCGATATGCCAAGCCTTACCGGCGCGGGTCGGGATGAGTCGGAGCGTGCGGCGATCGGCTTCGGGGGCGCCGGCTTGCGTGAGCTTGGCGTAGGCGTGGGCGCAGACGCGTTCCACGTTAGCCATCAGTTCGTCTGGTCGGCGGAAGACGTTATGATTGATACGTTGCAGTACGAAGCGGCGTGGACCGCCGTCCGGTTTAACGTCCACTTTGAAGGTGTCATTGATATGGCCGCTGCCGTAGGGAGAGGCTGAGACGATTTCGCCGGAGAGGGAGAATTCCCGGGCGATCGCAACGGCATCATATCCTGCGGGGGCGGCCATCATCAGGCCCAGAGGGAGGGTGGGTAGGCGCCACTATGGACCTGTTGGGCGATACTGGCTTGGACGATGGGTTTATCTTCCCGATAGGTCACGCCGAACCAGGTCGAATCGGAACGTAGCACGTGGCAGGTCGCCTGGCCGGCACGGATGAGGCTACCGACGGACATCGGGATGTAGGATTCGCTTTTCATCTCGGTGCCTTTGGCGGTCAGGAAAGCACGGAAGTCGGCTTCGAGCTGGGGGAAGATCGCGGGCGTGAAGCCCCACATATTCATCGAAACGGGTTCCTCGCCGGTGAGAGTGACGACCTTACCGTCGTCGCCACGGTGTTCAGCGCCTTGGGCCAGCTTGGAGATCTTCGTCAGCTCTTGGATGTCGGTTAGCTTGCCGGTGATATCGGTCTGGCAGACACCGCGGGCGACGGTGCCATGTTCCGAGAGCGTGTTCTTAAGCGTAAAGCCGACCATCGCGTAGGCAGTAGAATCGTTGCTAAGCGCAGAGAGGTAGCGCCCCAGCTTCGCGTACGAATCTTGGCCGTAGAAGTCATCGGCGTTGATGACCGCGAAGGGCGTTTGCACGGCATCACGGGCGCAGAGGATGGCATGGGTCGTCCCCCATGGCTTTTCACGGCCGGACGGGACGGTGAAGTCGGCGGGCAACTGATCGATGGTCTGGAATGCGAAGCCGACGTCGATGCGGCCGGCGAACTTGGCGGCAATGCGGTCGCGGAAGTCTTTCTCAAAGTCAGGACGGATGATAAACACGACCTTACCGAAGCCGGCGCGGAGGGCATCGAATACGGAGTAATCCAGGATCGTCTCGCCGGAGGGGCCCATCGGGTCGATTTGCTTCAGGCCGCCGTAGCGGCTACCCATGCCGGCGGCGAGGACGAGGAGGGTGGGCTTCATATATCAGAGGGATTTGCGAATGCGTGCGGTGACGTCGGACTTCAGTCGATCGATGAATCCGACCGTGTAGGCGACAGGATCGAGGGAGTCATCTTGGATCAGCGGAGTCAGGTCCATCGCCCACTGCATGGCCGATTCCTGGTCGGTGGAATGGGCGTTGCTGAAGGTGGCGTTAGCCGTGCGGCGGCCGAGGACAGCAAGGTCGTAGCGCTTGCCACCGGCGATTTGGGTGGCGAAGACCTCGTTCAGGGCGAGGGCGAGTTCTGGGCGCGCCGAGATCGGCATCGGGGTCTTCTCGCTGTCGATGAGCCAGTCGAGGTCGCGCCATACTTCGCAACCGTAGACCCTCTTCGGGCGGTCGGCTTGGGGCAGCTGGCGCATGGCTTCGATGCAACGTAGTGCGCAGCCGACATGGGTGTCGTGCTTGTCGGCGAGGTTATGCAGGTAGACGACTTCGGGGCGGGTGGCTTCGAGTATCCGGCGGAGGTCATCGCGGACAGCGGACTGCTGGGCGTCGCGGACGGCCGCGCTACCGAAACCGAGTTGGGCGATGAACGAATATTGGCCGATGACGGCGGCGGCTTCCTGTTCGCGGATGCGCTCGGCGGCGATTTGGTCATCGGTCCAATCCTTGAACTTTCCAGCCCGGGAGGAGCCGCGCCCGTCGGTGATGGTCACGCCGCCGAACCAGCGATCGGTACGTTCGTAGCAGGCGAGGATTCCGTGGAAGGCCATGAACTCTAAGTCGTCCTGATGGGCGCCGATGCCGAGGTGCGTGGTGCGGCTCAGGGCGTCTGGACCGGTCTGGCCGTCCGGAGTCACGAGCCGCGCGTGAGGGTTGAGGGAGATCATCGGCGGAGGGCGGGAAGGGAGGCGGCCGCGATGGCTTGGCCGTGGCGCTTATCCTTTTCATCGGGCACCACGAGGTCGATGCGAAGTTCGGGGAATTCGTCCCGCAGGATTGTCCGGGCCTGCTCGATGATGAGGGTGCCGCCCTGGCCGGAGGTGACCCGGCCCATGATCAGGAGGCAGTTCATCTCGTAGAAGCTAGCGAAGTGGGCGATGGCATAGCCGAAGGCGATGCCGATGGCCTCGTAGACCTGCTGAGCCCGTAGGTCGCCGGCGAGCTGCAGCTTCTGGAGTTCTTCGAGCTGTTCAGGCAGACGCATCGAGACGGGCAGGGCGATGCCGGCAAGAGGGAGTAGTCGCCCGACGCCCTGCTGGCTGAAATATTGCACGGCACAGCCGCGGTCTCCGGACCATTCGTCCGCCGGACCTTCCCGGCGGTAATCCACGGGCACGAAGGCCAGCTCGCTGAGCCAGTTGGTGAGGTTGCCTGCCGTATCGACGTAGCCAGCGGCCACGCTGGTACCCATGGCGACGCCGAGGACGGCGTTGCGTCCGAGCGACATCGAACCCGCCAGAGCGGTAACGTCTCCATCGTTAAGGACCTCGAAGGGCACAGCGTAGGATTTCGCGAGGTCCAGGAAGATATCCCTTACCTCGGAATCGAAGAGTGCCTCGTCGGTGATCCCGCGGAAGAGCGAAGCGATTCGGACCTTATTGTTCACGTAGACGCCGGCGGAAGAGCCACCGATGGCGTCGACGCGAGGTAGATGGCTGGTAGCGAGGTCCAAGGAATGACGAATTCCCGCGAGATGGTAGGCCGGGTCTGATTGGAAATAGGGATCCCACTTCACCTCCTCGGAGAAGACGACCTTGCCGTCGATGAGCGCGGCGCACTTGCGATCGGAGCCGCCCAGATCGAAACCGATGCGGCACCCGTCTAGGTTGCGTCCCAAGGGCAGGTGGGCGGAGACGGCGGTGGGAAGTTCGGTGGACGTGACCGCTCGGAATGAAAGGGGACGTTCAAAGATCTTACGGTGGAAGTCGGCGTCAAAACCGCGACGACCAGAGGGCGAGTAGTCAGCCTGCAGGCGCAGGGCTATGAGCACAGCTTCTGGGCCGCAGAGCAGGATGTCGGGTGCACCCCGCGACCAGAGCAGGAACTTCACCGTACGTTCAACGTGAAGATAGGTCGCATCGTCGTCGACACCGCGTGCGAGCACCTGAGTGCGGAAGAGCGAAGCGGTCCCATCGTCACGGCGGAGGGCGATGGTGAGTTCGGACGAGCCAGCCGTGGCCGCGCAATGACGCAGGTAGGTGCGGGTCCAGAGGACGGCCGGAACGAGGCCCGGGTCGATGGCGGAGCGATGGCGGGGGGCGACGTCCATCGGACAGGTCAAAGCGCCTTGGCGGCGGCCGCGTCGAGGTGGAATGTGCAGCGAGGGTGCTGCTGCAGCCAGGTCGCCGGACAGCCGGCGGAGGGGGCCTCTTTCATCGCGCGATGCACGATCTCGGCCTTGGCTTCGCCAAAGGCGAGTAGTTCGACTCGGCGTGCTTCGAGAATCGTAGCGACGCCCATCGTCAGGGCGCCATGCGGGACCTGGGCGAGGTCGCCGAAGAAGACCGAGTTGTCGCGACGGGTCACCTCATCGAGGTGGACCCATCGGGTGCGGGTGTCGGCGGCGGAGGGTGGTTCGTTGAAACCGATGTGGCCGGTGCGGCCAATGCCGAGGATCTGCAGGTCGATCCCGCCGGCGTCGCGGATGGCCGCTTCGTAGTCGGCACAATTCTTCGCCGCATCTTCCGATAGGCCGTCAGGAATGTGGATATTCGCCGTGGGAATATCGAGATGGCGGAAAAGGCTCTCCTCCATGAAGAACCGGTAAGACTGCGGATGAGTGGGTCCGAGGCCTGCGTACTCATCGAGATTGAAGGTGATGACCGAGCGGAAGCTCAGCTTCTCTTCGCGATGGAGGCGTATGAGCTCGCCGTAGAGCGCCAGCGGCGTCGAGCCTGTGGCCAATCCCAACACCGTCGGTTTGCCCGATTTCGAGCGTATCTCGATGAGGTCGGCTATCTCCCGGGCGATCGCCTGCGCGGCGGATTGTTTATCGGGATGAAGCCTGGTCGAAATCATCTTAGCCGAGTGTGGCGAGCATGCGCGCGATTTCATCGCGCTTGGCCTTGGCTTCGTCGAGCTGCTTGCGGGCGCCTTCGAGAATCTTCGGGGGAGCCTTCGATACGAAAACTTCGTTGGTCAGCTTGGCTTCGCCGGCAGCGACAGCCTGATCGAGCTTGGTCAGCTCCTTGGCGAGGCGGATCTTTTCCGCAGCGACGTCGACCGTGCCGGAGAGTTCGAGTAAGACGGTGCCGAGTGAGTTGAGCGAACCGGTACGATCGCCGGCATCATCGGCGAAGGTGATCTCGGCCAATCCGGCCATGCTGCTGAGCTTGTCGCGGTTCGCCTGGAGGAGCGCTTTCGCCGTGACGTCCTTGGCGACAATCGTGATGACCGAATCGCGGCGGGTCGCTTGGTTGGCCTGTGACTTGAGCCCACGAACAGAGGCGACGAATTCCCTGAGAAGGGCGACATCGGCGACCTTGGCGGCACTCATCTTAATGCCGTTTTCGCGGAGAACACGGAGCAGATCACCCCCGGAGCCGGTGTGGTGGTTTTGGATGAAGTCCTTCTCCGTGCCGTAGCCAAGCAGGTGCCAAAGTTCTTCGGAGATGAACGGAGCGACCGGGTGGAGCAACAGGAGGAACTGGCGCAGTACGAGATCCTGCACCGCGAGGCAGTTGTCGACCAGGGCTGGGTCCCTGAGGCGAGCTTTCGAGGCTTCGACGTACCAGTCGCAGAAGTCGCCCCAGAAGAAGGAGTACAGTCCCTGCGCGTAGGCGGTGAACTCGTGCTCGTCCAAGTTCTTGGTCGTGCTATCGGTCAGTTCGGCGAGGCCTTGGAGGATAGCGAAGTCGTCGTCATCGAGTTGGGCTGCCTTGATGCGGCTGACCACGGCGGCCAGCGTCGAGTTGTCGGACATCGGGCCGGACATCTGGCGGAAGCGGGCGGCGTTCCAGAGCTTGTTGCAGAAGTTGCGTCCTTGGCTGACACGATCTTCGTCGAAGAGGATGTCTTGGCCCTTGGGGGCAATGGACAAGAGGCCGAAGCGGAGGCCGTCGGCGCCGAACTTTGCGATGAGGTCGAGCGGTTCGGGCGAGTTGCCAAGCGACTTAGACATCTTTCGTCCGAGCTTATCGCGGATGATACCGTTAAAGTAGACGCGCTTGAACGGGATTCGCTGTCGGATCTCGTCGTCGGTGAGCGTTTTCTTCTCGGGGCCGTGCAGTTCGAGGCCGGCGATGATCATGCGGGCGACCCAGAGGAAGATGATGTCGGGGCCGGTCGCGAGGGCGCCGGTCGGATACCAGTGCTTCAGTTCTTCGGTCGTCTCGCCGGGCTTGCGCCAACCAATCGTCGCGAGGCACCAGAGCCAGGAGGAAGCCCACGTGTCGAGCACATCGGGATCCTGTTCCCAGTTGGAGGCGTCGGCGGGGGCGGTGAGGGAGACGTGCAGGTTCTTCGGGTCGTTGCGGTCGGCGCCCTTGCGGTACCAGACCGGAATGCGATGGCCCCACCAGAGCTGGCGGCTGACGCACCAGTCCTGGATGTTTTCCAGCCAGTGGAGATAGGTCTTCGTCCAGCGTTCTGGGTGGAACTTGATGATGCCTGAGGTGACGGCGCGCTTGGCTTCGTCGATCTTCGGGTAGCGGATGAACCACTGTTCGCTGAGACGCGGCTCGATCGGCACGTCGGCACGTTCCGAATAGCCGACCGTGTTCTCGTAAGGTTCGGTCTTCACCAGCGCACCGAGTTCTTCGAGGAGTTTCTCGGCCATACCGCGGGCCTTGAAGCGCTCGATGCCGGCGAGCGGACCCGCGTCGGCGTTCATCGTGCCATCCGGGTTCATCACATCGACGACCGGAAGGTTATGGCGCTTGCCGATGTCGAAGTCCGTGCGGTCGTGGGCCGGCGTGACCTTCAGCACGCCTGTGCCGAATTCCTTCTCGACGGCGGTGTCGCCGACGATCGGGATCTGCGCGCGAGGGAAGGGGCGCCAGACGTGCTTGCCGATGAGGTGCTTGTAACGTTCGTCGTCCGGGTGGACCGCGACGGCGGCGTCGCCCGGAATGGTCTCCGGGCGCGTGGTGGAGATCTCGAGGTAGGTACCGGGGAGCTCGGCGACCTCGTAGCGCATACGATACAGCGAGCCCTTGGAGGGCTTCATGATCACTTCTTCGTCGGACAGGCCAGTCTGCGAGACTGGGCACCAGTTGACCATGCGTTTGCCGCGGTAGACGTAGCCGCGTTCGTAGAGCGTGACGAAGGTCTGGAGGACCGCCTGCGAGTAGCCGGCGTCGAGCGTGTGGACCGTGCGATCCCAATCGCAGGAAGCACCGAGCTTGCGTAGCTGACCGAGGATGATGCCGCCGTGCTTATCGCGCCACTCGGACGCGACCTGGATGAATTTCTCGCGACCGAGGTCGTGGCGTGTCTTGCCTTCCTTCTGGCGGAGTTCCTTTTCGACGCGCGACTGCGTGGCGATACCGGCATGGTCGGTGCCTGGAAGCCAGAGCGCGGATTTGCCTTCTTGGCGGGCACGGCGGACCATGATGTCTTGCAGCGTGTTATTCAGCAGGTGCCCCATGTGCAGGACGCCCGTGACGTTCGGCGGCGGGATCATTACCGCGAAGGACTCGCGGGTATGGTCTACCTTGCCCTTGAAACAGCCGGCCGCGACCCAGCGGTCATACCACTGCTGTTCGACGCCTTGCGGCTCATAAGATTTGGGGATTTCGGCCATCGGAAAGGGGAATGATTAGGGGTTAAGTTGGGGATTGAAAAGAACGGACTAGGCGGGCATTAAGATTAGCAAGTCAGGCCCCATGCAACGGGTGGCAGACGAATCCCGCCAGGTCCGGAAGGAAGCAACGGCAGTCAGTCCATCCGTGTGCCGTGGCAAGCCTGGCCCTTTGCTTTTCATTCGACGCCTTCCCTTCATTTGGGAGGGCGTCCTTGTTTGGGCGTAAAAGCAGAAAGGGTGCTATTCGCACCCTTTCGTTCAAAAGTCCGACCTTCGCTCAGAGCGAGTGGATACTCGACTTGCTGACGGCCATCGCGGCTTCCTTGAAGGATTCGCTGACGGTCGGGTGGGCGAAGCAGGTCCGCGCGACATCTTCGGCGCTGCCACCGTATTCCATGTGGGCGCAGGCGGCGGCGATCATTTCCGAAGCGCCCTTGGCGACCATCTGTACGCCCAGAAGCTTGTCGGTCTTGGCGCAGGCGATGACCTTGACGAAACCAGAGGTGCAGTCGGAGGCGATCGCACGACCGTTGCCGGCGAGCTGGAACTTACCGATGGCGACTTCGATGTTCTTGGCCTTGGCCTCGGATTCGGAGAGCCCGACGCAGGCGACTTCGGGGTCGGTGTAGATGACGCCCGGGATGATGGCGTAGTTCACGTGGCCATGCTTGCCGGCGAGGTTCTCGGCGACTGCGACGCCTTCTTCCTCAGCCTTGTGGGCGAGCATCGGGCCGGCGACGACGTCACCGATGGCGTAGATGCCGGGAAGATTGGTCTGGAAATGGGCGTCGATGACGATGCGGCCGCGCTCGTCGAGCTTGAGGCCGGCTTCCTGGGCACCGAGACCGGACGTGTTAGCCTTGCGGCCGACGGCGACAAGGACCTTGTCGGCAGCGAACTCGAGGGCCTTGCCGTCGCGTTCGGCGGTGAGGGCGGAGCCTGCGGCGCTCTTCTTCACGCCGGTGACCTTGGCGCCCATCTCGAACTTGATACCCTGCTTCTCGAAAGCGCTCTGGGCGGCCTTGGCGACGTCGGCGTCATAAGACGGACCGCCGATAGAGGGCAGCATCTCGACAACGGTGACCTGGGAGCCGAGACGGGCCCAGACGGAACCCAGTTCGAGGCCGATGGCGCCGGCACCGACGACAACCATCTTTTCCGGGACGGACTTCAGCGAGATACCGTGGTCGGAGGAGATGACGGTTTCGCCGTCGAACTTCATGAACGGCAGTTCGATCGGGACAGAGCCCGTGGCGATGAGGATGTTCTTCGTCTCGAGCGTACGATCGCCCGCGGTGGAGCGAACGAGGACCTGGCCGGACTTCACGAGGCGACCAAGGCCCCGGACGATCTCGACGTTGCGCTTCTTGAGCAGGGCACCGACGCCCATATTGAGTTGGGCGACGACCTTGTCCTTGTTCGCGAGCATCGCGGAAACGTCGAAGGTGATCTTCTCCGCGCCGACGAGGCCGTGCTTCTTGCCGTGCAAGGCTTCTTGGTAGACTTCGGTGGAATGCAGGAGGGCCTTGGAAGGGATGCAGCCGACGTTGAGGCAGGTGCCGCCGAGGGAGTTGTCCTTTTCCACGAGGGCCACTTTAAGGCCAAGCTGGGCGGCCTTGATGGCGGCGACATAGCCACCGGGACCGGAACCGATTACGACGAGATCGAATTGAGACATTGAGGTAGGAATAGGGAAGGGGGAATCAGACCCCGAACAGCAGGCGCTGCGGGTCTTCGATGAACTGGCGTACCTTGACGAGGAAGGTCACGGCTTCCTTGCCGTCGATGATGCGGTGGTCGTAGGAGAGGGCGAGGTACATGATCGGACGGATCACGACCTGGCCGTTCTCGGCGACGGGACGTTCGACGATGTTATGGAGGCCCATGATGGCTGCCTGCGGGTGATTGAGAATCGGCGTCGAGAGCATCGAGCCGTAGATGCCGCCGTTGGAAATCGTGAAGACGCCCCCCTGAAGTTCGGGTAGCTGAATCTTGCCGTCGCGTGCACGCTTACCGAAGTCGCCGATGGCTTTCTCGATGCCGGCGAAATTCAGCTGGTCGCAATCGCGGACGACGGGGACCATCAGGCCCTTGTCGGTGCCGACAGCCACGCCGATGTCGAAGAAGTTGTTCTCGACGATATCTTCGCCGTCGAGCTGCGCGTTGATCGCGGGGACTTCCTTCATCGCCTGGACGGCGGCCTTGACGAAGAAGGACATGAAGCCGAGTTTAACCCCATATTTCTTGAGGAATTCTTCGCCGTGGCGTTTGCGGAGTTCCATCACCGGAGCCATGTTGACCTCGTTGAAGGTCGTGAGCATCGCGGTCTCCGTCTTCGCTTGGACGAGGCGTTCGGCGATCTTGCGACGCAGCGGGGACATACGCTTGCGCGTGGTACGACCGTCGCGCGAAGGGATGGAAACGGGTGCGGCCGGAGCGGAAGGAGCGGTGGCCGAGAAGGGGGCAGTAGCGGCGGGAGCGACGGAGCGGATCGGAGTCTGACCTGCAAGGGCGGCGAGCATGTCGCCTTTAGTCACGCGACCAGCCTTGCCTGATCCTTCGACGCCGGCGGGATCGAGACCGGTTTCGGCCGAGAGACGACGGACCGCGGGAGAGACTTCGGCGGCGGCGCCGGACTTGGCGGCAACCGGCGCAGCTTTCGGCGCAGGAGCCGGAGCGGCAGCAGCAGTTTTGGCGGCGGCTGGAGTGGCGGCGGCCGGAGCGGAAGGAGCGTTACCCGCAGCGCCCGCCTCGATCGTGGCGACGACCTGATTGACGAGTACTTCGGTGCCGGCTTCGACGGCGATGGTGATCTTGCCGTCGACTTCAGCGGTACCTTCCGAGGTCACCTTGTCGGTTTCGTAGGAAAAGAGGGCTTGGCCCTTGCGGACAGCGTCACCGCTTTTGACCAGCCAGGCGGCCAGAAGGCCCCCGGTGATGGATTCGCCCATGGGAGGGATTTTGACTTCGACGGCCATGAAAATTAGGTAGGTTCAACCTTGGAAGCCATTCCTGCTCGTTTCAACGGGGAAATGACCCTTTAAACGACCTACGATGACCGTTTAAGGGGTAGTAGGAGAGATTCCCAGGCGAAGAAAGCCCGCTTCTGAACCCTATTAGGCCGTAAAGGCCTGCTTCACCATGTCGGCCTGCTCGATCTTGTGGACCGCTAGAGAGCCGACCGCAGGGGAAGCTGCCGCATCGCGACCAGCGTAGGCCGGGCGGATGCTGAGGGTGGATTCGATGAGATCGGCGACGAATGACCAGCCGCCCATGTTCTTCGGTTCATCCTGGACCCAGACGACCTTCTTGGGGGAACCCAGCGAGGCGTGGATCTTGGCGAGCGTCTCGCCGTCGAAAGGATAGAACTGCTCGAGACGCACAATGCTCGTGGTGGTGTCCTTGCGGGCGGCACGTTCTGCGTCGAGTTCGTAGAAGACCTTGCCGGAGCAAAGGATGAGGCGTTCCGTCTTCGCGGCCGGAGTGGCGTCGGCGAGGACGGCTTGGAAGCGTCCTTGGGTCAGGTCGTTCAGCGTGCTGACGCAGGCCTTGTGGCGAAGCAGGCTCTTCGGTGTCATGACCACGAGCGGCTTGCGATGCTCGGACTTCACTTGGCGACGTAGGGCGTGGAAGAGCTGGGCTGGGGTCGAAGGCTGAATGACCTGCAGGTTGTTTTCGGCGCAGAGCTGCAGGAAGCGTTCGAGACGGGCCGAAGAGTGTTCCGGGCCCTGGCCTTCGTAGCCGTGAGGGAGGAGCATGACGAGACCGCTCGTCTGACCCCACTTCGATTCGGCCGAGGCGATGAACTGATCGATCATGATCTGAGCGCCGTTGGCGAAGTCGCCGAACTGGGCCTCCCAGATTACGAGGGAGTCGGGGGCTTCGAGTGAGTAGCCGTAGTCGAAACCGAGGACGGCGTATTCGGAGAGAGACGAGTTGACGAGTTCGACTTCGGCGCCGGCAATGGAGCCGAGCGGGCAGTATTTGGCGTCGTTCGAGGGGTCGTGTAGGACTGCGTGGCGGTGCGAGAAGGTGCCACGTTCGCAGTCCTGGCCGGAGATGCGGACGGGGTAGCCTTCGGCGAGCAAGGAAGCAAAGGCGAGGCCTTCACCGAGGCTCCAGTCGAAGTTGAGGCCGGACTTGTAGGCGTCGGCCTTGATATCGAGCAGCCGCTTGATCTTAGGGTTTGGCGAGAAGTCGGGGGGCATCTGCCAGAGGACCGGTGCGACCTTATCGAGCAGTTCCTGCGGGGCGGAGGTGTCGACGTTATGTTCGTAGGGCGAGCGGAACGGGCGGACGCCAACGGGATTCTTTTTACGTTCCTCGATTTCGACAGCGAGGGCGGCCTGGGCGCGTTCCTGGGCGGCGTTGAGCATGATGTCGAACTCGGTGCGCAGGGCGATCAGTTCGCCATCCGGAGCGGAACCAGATTCGGTCAGGCGCGATGCGTAGAGATCGGCGACGGAAGAGTGGGCGGAGATTTCGCGATAGAGTACCGGCTGGGTGAAGGCGGGTTCATCGGTCTCATTGTGGCCGTAGCGGCGGTAGCAGACGATATCGACGACGGCGTCGGCGCCGAACTTTTGTCGGTATTCCAAGGCGATCTCGGTCGCGAGGACGACGGCATCAGGGTCGTCGCCGTTGGCGTGGAGGATCGGGGATTCGGTGAACTTCGCGATCTCGGTGCAATGACGTCCAGTACGGCACTCGTCGGGGTTGGTCGTGAAGCCGACCTGATTGTTGGTGACGATGTGCAGCGTGCCGCCGACTTGGTAGCCCTTGAGCTCGGCCAGGTTGAGGGTCTCCATGACGACGCCTTGACCGGCGAAAGCAGAGTCGCCGTGCAGGAGAATCGGCAGGGCTTTCGAGCGGTCGCCGCCGCCTTGCACGTCGATGAGCGCGCGGGTGCGACCGAGCACGACCGGATTGACGGCTTCGAGGTGGCTAGGATTATAGGCGAGGGTGATGCTGACTTCCTTGCCGTCGACGACGCGGGCGCCCGCGTAGCCGAGGTGATACTTCACGTCGCCGTCGCCATGCGTGGTGTCAGGGATGTGATTTTCGGAGAAAGCTCCGAAGAGGGCTTCGGCCTTTTTGCCGCAGATATTGACGAGGACGTTGAGGCGGCCGCGGTGGGCCATGCCGATGACGAGATCCGTGACGCCGTAACCAGGGGCGCGGTGGATGACTTGGTCGAGTGCGGACAGCATCACTTCGCCGCCTTCGACGGAGAAGCGCTTGGCGCCGACGAAGGTCTTGTGCAGGAAGCGTTCGAACTGTTCGGCCTGGACGATGGACCGGAGAAAGCGACGACGCGCGTCGGCGTCATAGGCCGGACGGAGCCCGGAGGACTCGACACGCTCCTGCAGCCAGCGGCGGCGCTCGCCATCCTGGATGTGGCTGAACTCCACGCCGATCGGTGAGCAGTAAATAGACTTCAGTTTCGAGACGATTTCGGCCAAAGGGAGCATCTTTCCGCCGAGGAAATCGCCGGTGTGGAAGAGGCGGTCGGCCGGAATGCCGTCGAGCCCGAGGGCCTTATCGGAAAGTTCGAAATGCGGGGTCGGTTCGGCGAGGGGATTGATGCGGGCCTGCTGGTGTCCGAGCGTCCGGTAGGCGTTGATGGCGGCGAGGACCTTCCACTGGGCGACGGCATCGACGCCACCGGCGGCGGGCACGGTACCCTTGGCCGGCTTGGGCGGAAGGCTCATGCCGAGCTCGAAGCCCTCGAAGAAGGCGCGCCATTCGGCGTCCACGGAGGAAGGGTCCTTGGACCACTGTTCGTGATAAGAGGATACAAGGTCCGCATTCCAGCGGGTTCCGACGCTAAGATGTTTCATTTCTTTGCCTGTAAAAGGGACCGAAACCATAGACGCTTGGACCCGTGCATAACAAGCCCAGACCCAGTCGAAACCAGACCGGCCCCTGCTTAAAATTGGGAGAGTTTGGGGGTTGTAAGCGGAAATCGGGGCAGGTTTAATTGGGTTCCGTCGATGTCGTCCCCACGTCCGGCCAATCGCTCCTACTCCACGGAAGCCCTGGAGAGGTGGTTCGTGTCCCTTCCGGAAGAGTGGGAAACAGCTTTCAAGGAGGCTGACCTCGTCGAAGGCCGTCGGCTTTACACCGAAGGTTTGGTCAGACAGATTGAGTTGAAGCCCGAGAACGCCGAAGCCGTCACGCGTACCGAGACGCAGACCGTCCGGGCGGTGATTGAGATCAATGGCGCCAAACTCGAATGGCGCACCTCCTTGCCAGAGGAGGAGAACGGCGCGCCCTTCGCTGTCGCTTCCATCTACGAGATCGAGGAACTTATCGCCGACGAGATTCCCGCCATCGATGAGACCGCCGCCGCGGCCGCACCGGAGGCACCGAAGGAACCCGAGCGTAAGGATGCCAATGCCCGTACGTCGCTGAAGTTGCAGGTGTCTTTCGATCTGTCTTCCGACGGATTGAAGATTTCTGCGGCTTGGGCGGGGCGGGGTGGGCATGCCTGGAACTGCTTCGGCCCTGGGGCGATTCCCGGAGACGAGCTTTCCGACGAGCAGCGTCAGACCCTTTTCCGTTTCAACACTGTCGCGCATCGCGCCGGCTTCGTCTACAGCAAGGCTACCGGTGCCTGGGCGATTGATAACATCGGCCGTATCGAACGCTTCGTGCGCGAAGAACTCAACGACTGGCGTAAGCGCTTCAAGCTCATCGGCGAGGACGCGCTCAATATCTTCCGGAACGAACAACTTCAGGTCGCCGTCGACGCCGAGGCCGAGTCCGCCGCCGACGGCAAGTCTTTCAAGTTAAACTGGCGCCTCAAGGCCGGCGGTCATCGCCTGCTGGCTGACGAGCAGAAGCTTCTCCTGAAGGCCGGCGGCCGTCCCGTCATCTTGCCCGGCAAGGGGGTGGTGGCCTATAACGCTGCGGTCGCCGACTTCTCGGAAGACTGGCGTGCCAAGGACGGCGAAGTGCCGCGCTACTTGCTGCTTTCCTTGTTCGATCACGCCGCGGTGGGCGCCCTGAAACTCAACGACGACCTCAAGGCCTGGAAGGATAAGCTCCTCCATGAGCCGGCGCCGCCCGACAACCTCCCCGCTCACCTTCGTCCTTATCAGGCCAAGGGCGTGGCGTGGCTCGGCCGGCTCTGCGAGCTGGGCTCCCATCCGCTGCTGGCCGATGAAATGGGCCTCGGCAAGACCGTCCAGGTCCTCGCGTTGCTGGCTGCGCGTCCCATCGGTGAACGCTCCATCATCGTCTGTCCCGCCAGCGTGATCCCCGTGTGGCTCGGCGAAATCAAGCGCTTCCATCCTGAGATGAGCGCCGGCGCGGCCGTGCTCACGGCGGACGATGACTTCGTCAAGAATCCTTCGGCCAAGCTTTGGATCTCGAGTTACACCCAGCTACGCCGGCATGCCGACCTGCTTCCCAAGACCCGTTTCGGCTATGCGGTGCTCGATGAGGCCCAGGCAATCAAGAACCCTGAATCTAAGACGACCCAGACCTGTGTCTCACTGCAGGCCGATCACCGCATCGCGATCACCGGTACGCCGCTGGAGAACCGGCCGACTGACCTCTGGACGATTTTCCGTTACCTGATGCCAGGCCTTCTCGGCAAGCGCGCTAATTTTGAACGCATGATGCTGCGCGATCCCTCGATCGCCCTCGGTAAGGTACGTCGCCAGGTGTCACCCTTTATCCTTCGCCGTCTCAAGCGCCACGTCGCCGCCGACATCCCCCCGAAGATGGAGGTCGTCCTGCCTTGCCCGCTCACCCACGAGCAACGTTCGCTCTATCAGCATCTCACGCAGGGTAGCGGCCTTTCGGGCGAACTCGCCTCGTTGCTGTCGAAGGACGCGACCTCGGTGCTCACGCTCCTCATGCGTCTCCGCCAGGTCTGCTGCGACCCTGGCCTACTGCCGGAGAATTCGCATTGCCCCTCGGCCCATTCGGGCAAGGTCACCTTGCTGGTTTCCAAACTCTCAGAAATCGCGGCCAACGGCTCCAAGGCCGTCGTGTTCTCCCAGTTCGTCTCGCTCATCGAGCGCGTGAAGTCGGCGCTCGCGCGTGACCTTCCGTCGCTGCCGATCTATGAACTCACCGGTGAGACCAAAGACCGCTCCGCACCGGTCGAGCAATTCAAGGAGACCAAGGGTCCCGCCTTGTTCCTGGCTTCTCTCAAGGCCGGCGGCACTGGCATCACCCTCAACACCGCCGAATACGTCTTCCTGATGGATCCATGGTGGAATCCCGCCGTCGAAGCCCAGGCCGTCGACCGCGTCCACCGTATCGGCCAGAAGAACCCGGTCCTTATTTATCGCATGATTGCGCCGGGTACGGTCGAGGAGCGCATTGAAGAGCTGAAGCAGGAGAAGCGCGAATTGTTCTCGACCGTCGTGGGCGACATTCCGGACATGACCGACTGGACGCGGCACTTCACGTCGTTGGACGCGCTCATCCGTCTCAGTGATTCTCCGGCCGCGGCGGCTTCCGCGGAGGCGGCGCCGGAACGTGACGCCGAAGGCTGATTACTTCGCGATCAAGTCGTATTCCTCGGCGCCGGTCACGGTCACCTCGGCGAATTCGCCGATGGGGAGTTTCTTCGGCACCTTGACGACACCGTCGATTTCCATCGCGTCGCCGACGCTGCGGGCGATGCCCGGGCTTTCGACAAGGACACGGAGCTTGCGGCCCACAAAGGCTTCACCGCGTTGCTTGGAAAGGCGCTGGAGGAGGAGCATGGCGCGGGCATAGCGATCGGCCTTCACCTCATCGGTGAGATGGCCTTCCATCTTGGCGCCCTTGGTGCCTTCTTCCTTCGAGTACTTGAACACGCCGACGCGGTCGAATCTAGTCTGTTCGAGGAAGGCGAGGAGTTCGGTGAAATCTTCTTCGGTCTCGCCAGGGAAGCCGACGATGAAGGTGGTGCGGATGACGAGCTCAGGGATGCCGGCACGCATGCGGTTGATGAGATCGCGAATATAGGCGCCGTCGGTCTCGCGCTGCATCGCGCCGAGCATCTTATCGGAGACGTGCTGGAGCGGGATATCGACGTAGCGGACCACGTGCTTCGACTGGCCGATGGTCTCGATGAGCTCATCGCTCCAGTGGGCCGGGTGCGTGTAGAGCAGGCGAATCCAGAAATCCCCTTCGATCTGGTCGAGTTCGCGGAGGAGGGAGGCCAGCGATTCGCCCTTGGAAGAGTCGACTTTGCTACGAGGGTTCGGGCGGGCTTCGGTCCAGCGGTCCATGCCGAAGTAGGTCGTGTCTTGGGAGATCAAGTTGATCTCCTTCACGCCTTCGGCGACGAGCTGACGGGCTTCCTTGACGACGGATTCCACCGTACGGCTGCGATGGCGGCCGCGGATGCGCGGGATGATGCAGAAGGTGCAGGGGTGGTTACAGCCTTCGGCGATCTTGATGTAGGCCGAATGGCGAGGCGTCAGACGGAAGCGAGGGGTGTCGAAGTCCGGGATGAAGGTCGTCGTCTTGGCGAGGAACTCCGTCATGCCGGCTTCGCCGCCCATGACCTTGTGGATGACCGGCACGATGTTCGTGACCTGGTCGAGACCGATGAAGGCATCGACCTTCGGCAGTTCGACGCGACCCTTGGCGCCTTCGACGACGGGCAGGGCGCCTTGGTAGCGCTGGGACATGCAGCCGGCGACGATGAGCTTCTGGCCTTTCTTGCGGGCAGTGGCCTTGCCGTCGCTCATCTCGTAGATGGCTTCGAGGGCTTCGTGCTTAGAGGCGTCGATAAAGGAGCAAGTGTTGACGATGACCACGTCGGCTTCTGAAGCATCGGCAGTCATGGACATGCCGGCCTTGGCGAGGTGGCCGATCATGATCTCAGAATCGATGAGGTTCTTGGCGCAGCCAAGGGAGACGAGGCCTACTTTTACGGACATGGCGGGATAAGGAGCAGAGAAGGGGCGGAAAGCAACCCCAGGCGTCAGAGAGTCAGCCAGGCTTCGGCCGGAATCGCCTCTGGGCGGGCCAAACTGGTCAAACCGTAGCGGGGCAGGTCCGCCAACCAGGCGGTGACATCCGCAGCTCCCGGAAAAAGTTTCTTGGCGGCGGAGCCGACCTGCTTGCGGCGCTGGGTGAAGAGCATGCGGGCGACTTCACGGGCGCGGGGGCTGAGGCGCTTGGCATCAGGGCGACGACGGAGCACGAGCAGGCAAGAATCCACCTTGGGCGGAGGATTAAATGACTGGGCGGGTACCGGGTGCACCTTGATCTTTTCGAAGGCCAGGTGGACCTGCGCGGTCACCGCGGACCAGTGGCCGGTGCCGACCTCCGCCGTGAGGCGTTCGGCGGCTTCGCGTTGGAGCATCAGCACCATCATCGAAGGATGCGGACCGATGCAGATGCCGTCCATCCATGGCGTCGAGATCGCGTACGGCAGGTTGGCGATGACCTTGAAGGAGCCGTCGGCCGGGTCGACGAGTCCGGCGCGCGGGAAATCGACGGCGTCGCCTTCCTTGAGATGGAAGGTCTTCGGGAAGCGGGGTAGCAGCGACTCCGTCAGGTGGAAGTGCATCGTCCGGTCGGCTTCGACCGCATAGAGGTCGACGCCGGCGCAGAGCAGGGTGCGGGTCAACGTGCCTAAGCCTGGGCCGACTTCGACGACCGTGTCGCCCGCCTTGACCTCGCCGAGTTCCAGTGACTTGCGGACGATGTTGCCGTCGATGAGGAAGTTCTGGCCGAGCCACTTCTTCGGCATATGGGAGAGGCGGGCCAGCAGGTCCCGCGTCTCGTTCGGCGAAAGCGGACCGTCGTTCATGCGAATTGCAACGCCTTCATCAGCGCGGCCGGATCTTGCTCCCGCATCAGAGATTCGCCGACCAGCAAGGCATGCGCGCCGGCGGCCCTCATGCGGGCGGCGTCTTCCGCGGTTTTGATACCGCTCTCGGCGACCTTCAGGACGGACTTCGGCATGTGCGGGATGACGCGTTCGGCGAAAGACAGGTCGATCTGGAAGGTGGACAGGTTGCGATTGTTCACTCCGACCATGTCGGGGTCGTGGCGCAGGGCGCGCTCGAGCTCGGCTTCGTCGTGCACTTCAAAGAGCGTGTCCAGCCCGGCGAGTTTGGCCGAACGGTGAATCGGAACGATTTCCTCGTCAGTCAGGCCGCGGACGATGATCAGGATGCAGCGAGCGCCGGCTTGGGCCGCTTCGAGTACCTGGTAGGGGTGTACCATGAAGTCCTTGCGGATACAGGGCAGGGGGCGGGCCCAGGAGGGCTGGTCTTGGATGACCTGGACAAGGTCCATGAGTTCGCCTTTGAAGTATTTCGTTTCGGTCAGGACCGAGAGGCAGTCGGCGCCGGCGGCGGCATAGGCGCGGGCTTGGGTGACGGCGTCCACGCCTTCGCGGATCTGGCCGACGCTGGGCGAGGCCCGTTTGACTTCGGCGATGACGCTGAGGCGTCCTTGGACCTGCAAGGATTGGCGGAACCCAGGTGTCTTGTGCTTCCCGGCGAAGGCCGCCAGTTCGGCATCCGTGACCGCACGGGCGAACGGGGCGATTTCCCGACGCTTAGCGTCCATGATTTCGGTCAGCTTGTCCACTGGACTTAAAGCAAACGCTCCCGGGGCTTCTGGCAATCGTTTTGACTCCCTTCCTTCCAGCCTTCTGCATCAGGCAATGCCCGGCATCGACCTTCTGCTTGCGACCACCGCCCGACTCCGCGCTCCCGACGGTTGCCCCTGGGACCGTGAACAGACGCATCGCACCATCTGCGACTGCTTGGTCGAAGAAGTCGCCGAGCTGGTCCAAGCGATCGACCTGAATGATGACGCCAATCTCCGGGAGGAACTGGGTGACCTTCTCTTCCATATCGCCATGCACGCGCAGATGGCCTCTGAGGCCGGCAAGTTCACTTTCGACGATGTCGCCCGCGAGGTGAACGAGAAGATGGTCCGTCGTCACCCGCATGTCTTCGGCGACGGCGTCAAGCTCGGTACGGCCGATGCGGTCGTGACGCAGTGGGAGCAGATCAAGCTGAAGGAGAAGGGTGCCAAGAAGCCTACGGTCTTTAAGGCGCTACCACCTTCGCTCAACGCCATCCTTACCGCCCGTGAAGTCTGGAAGCAGGTCCGCAAGAAGCAGCTCGACGCCGGCGCGACCGTCGATGTCGCCCAAGTCGACAAGCAGGCTCTAGGTCTTACCGAAGAAGCCGCTGGGCGGAAGTTGTTCGAGTTGATCGCCGCATGTCGTGATGCCGGTATCGATCCTGATTCCGCGCTGCGTCGGCAGACGTCCAAGGTCGTCGCCGAAGCCGAACTTCACGCCCCTCAAGGCTGAGCATGGAGCAGGACGAACAGCCCATCACCGTGCACGTCGGCGGACGCCCTGTGCTGGTCTGGCCGCGCGTCTCCGCCCGAACTACCCGCGTCCGGCTGTCGGTTAAGCCAGGGCCGAAGGTCATCCTGACTTATCCGCCGCACGCCTCGCATGCCTCCGCATTGGCTTTCCTTCGCGACAACATTCCATGGTTGGAGCGTGTGCTGGCCAAGGCCCGTGCCGTCCAGCCATCGCTGACTTCGCACTTGCGCAAGTTTCCTTGGGTGACCCTGGATGACCGCCTGTTAGCGATCGAGATGGAGTCGGGTACGCGTGGTTCCATCCGCATCTCCAAGACCGAGGACAAGGTGAACCTGGTCATGCCGTCTGCAGATCCGGAGGAAGGGGCGGTCCGCGTCATCCGCCGTCTTGCCGAGACTGGCCTCGGGCTGGCCGTCGACCGTCTGAGCAGTAAGGTCGGCGTGACGGTCGAGCAGGTCAGCGTGCGCGACCAGACCACGCGTTGGGGGTCATGTTCGTCGGCCGGGACCCTTTCGCTGAACTGGCGATTAATCCTGCTCCCTCCGATGTTGCACGACCACGTCATCTTGCACGAACTCTCCCATCGACGTCACATGGATCATTCCGACCGCTTCTGGAACCAGTTGGCCGCGTGGGATCCGGATTGGAAGAAGCATGACCGCGAACTGAATAAGCGATGGAACGTCATCATGGACCTTGGACGATGAGTCAGCGCGAAGTCGGACAATCACCGGATGAGGTCTTTGACGTCGTGAATGAAAGCGACGTGGTTGTCGGCCGAGAGTTTCGGCGTGAGATCCACCGTCGCGGCCTGCTCCATCGGGCGATCCACATCTTCTGGTTGCGCGGTGACGGCCGACTCTGCCTTCAGCGACGTTCGTACGCTAAGGACAACTGCCCTGGACTACTCAGTTCCTCCTGCGCCGGCCATGTCGATTCCGGGGAGGATTATCTCACGGCGGCAGCCCGCGAGCTACGCGAGGAGCTGGGGCTAGATGTATTGCCGCAGGCATTACTCGAGGTCGACTACGCCCCATGGCACGCAGCGCTCGGTAACGAGTTCGTTCGGTCGTATTTACTTCGCGGAGACTATCCGACGTCGCTGGCAGCCTTTGAAGTGGACTCGATCTTGTGGCGCTCTCCTGCGGAGACCGAGGTCTGGGCTGGGTCGGACCCCGAGGTGTTCGCCACCCCGTTGTCCCATCTGTTGCGCAGGCCGGGCGTCCGTCGCGCCTTGGGGCTGTCGTCGTAATGGGTTGAACTACCCGCAGGGAGGTGCGATAGAGGGGTGTGTCCGACGCCCCCAGAGAACTTTCCGATGCCCCGGCGGTGGTGCCCTGGTATCATTGGGTCTGGGTCGTGCCGATGGCCCTGTTCCTGCGCCTATGGCTAGCCACCTTACGATTCCGTTGTAATGTCGACCGCATCGACGACGCCGAAGGTCCAACGGTCCTGCTACTCTGGCACGACAAGCTTTTCGTCTCTTCCTGGATCGCAAACCGCTACTTCTCGCGCCCGGTGACGGCGCTCATCAGCACCAGCAAGGACGGTGCCTGGCTGGTCGCCTTTTTCAAGTTCATGGGTATTACCGCGGTCCGCGGTTCATCCAATCGACGTGGCGCCGCTGCCTTGATCACCCTGACGCGTTTGATGCGCGCGGGCAATCACACCGGCATCACTCCGGATGGCCCGAAGGGCCCCGCGCTTGCGTTCAAGTCCGGCGCGGTGTCGTTGGCTCGATTGACACGTAGTCCATTCGTCGTGATGGGCATTCGTTACCATGCCTGCTGGCGGATGCGCAGCTGGGATCGGTTCGCCATGCCGGTACCGTTTTCCCGGGTCGACGTCACGTTACTGCGTGAGCCCATGCCCGCGGATGGCGAAGCCGATGAGATCATCGTCGCACGTCTTCAGGCGAGATTGAACGAGACTTCGACGGGTCCGGCTTAAGCGTCTAGGCTTTGCCGAGGAGCTTTTCGGCGTACTTCGCCAGCAGATCAGACTCCAGATTGACCCGATCGCCCGCCTTTCGGCCCGCCAGGTTGGTCACTTCGAGCGTATGTGGGATGATCCAGATGCGGAAGCCGCCTGGGATCACGTCCGCCACGGTCAGGGACATGCCATCGACGGCGACGCAGCCTTTACGGACGACGTGACGGAGAAAGGTCTCGGAGGCTTTGATGTCCAGGCGCCAGTCGGCGCCATCCTGTCCAAAGAAGAGGATCTCGCCGCAACCGTCGATATGCCCGGTCACGAAATGGCCGCCCATCCGATCGGTGGGTAGGAGGCTGGGTTCAATATTAACGACCGAACCCGGGCGGAGATCGCCGAGGTTCGTGAGGCGGAGCGTCTCGGCGAGGAGGTCGAAACTGGCTTGATCGCCCTGGGGGTCGACGACCGTGAGGCAGCAACCGTTGGTCGCGATGCTGTCGCCTGGCTTAGCGGAGGCGAGGAGGGGGTGGGCGAGGGTGAGGCGGGCGCCGTCCTTCTCGCGGGGGGCGATAGCGACGACCTTGGCGGCTCCCTGGACTAACCCTGTGAACATCGGGAAATAAAAAGGGGCCTTGGTAGGCCCCGGAGGTCTTAGTTCTGCTTGCCGTCTTGGGCTCGCTTGGCGCGCTCTT
>JBAXMD010000003.1:0-35691 GCA_037134475.1 Verrucomicrobiota bacterium
CGGAGCCGCCGATGATCCACTGGCCGACGCCATTCTTGACGACGGACGAGAAGGCGCGGGAGGCATCGGCGTTGTCGAGCAGGCCAGCCGAGAACGTGTTGCCTAGGTTAGAAGTACCCGAGAGCGTGAGCGGACGGCCGGCAGCTGGAGCGGCGTTATCGAAGTCGATCTGGTCCGAGCTGCTGACGACGAACGGATTTGCGGAGCTGGTGGCGTGGAAGCCGGCGCCGCCGTCCTTGACGAGGAAGTTGCGGCCGAAGCCGCCGCCGGTGAACTCGATGGCGCCGCCCATGAAGACGAGGTTGGCATGGACCGTGGCGGACGAGCCGCCGAGCTGGGCAGCGTCGGCGAACTTCAGGAAGCCGCCCGTGAGGGTGTTAGTGCCCGTGTAGGTCTTGGCGGAGCCGCTCAGGACGAGCGTACCGTTACCGGACTTCGAGAGGCCGGAGACGCCCGTGACCGGAGCCGCGTCAGCGTAGGAACCCGAGAAGGTCAGCACCTTGCCCGTGGCGACGTTGAAGTCGCGCGTGGCGCTGGTGAGGCCGACGTTGATGTTCTGGGCGGAGATCGTGGAGTCGGCCGTGGCGGACACGTTGCCGAGCAAGATCCAGGAACCGGCGGCGTTGGGTGAAGCATCGCTGGTCAGGTTACCGCCGTTGAGCGTGACGTTGCCGAGGTAACCCGTGTAGGTCGTGGCGTCGGCGATGCCCGTGCCATTGAGCGTCATCGGCACACCATAGGAGGAGGTGCCGAGGGCATCCGAACCGGTCAGCTTGAAGGTCGCGCCGGTTTCGGCGATGACCATACCTGCGGCGGAGAAGGCGCCGGCCGCGCTGGCTTCCATCGTGCCGTGGGCGGCGATGGCCCGACCGATGAAGAGCGGGTTACTCGTGCCGATGGTCAGGATGGCCGCGCTCTGCTGGACGTAATCACCCGTGCCTTCGACTTTCGTGTAGTTGATGAAGTCGGTCGTCAGGTTGAAGCGGACGACACCTGGGGCGGTCGTCACGATCTTCGTGGCGCTACCGACATTGCCGGCGTTACCTGCGAGCGTGCCATTGCCGACCTGGAGGATGCCGGCGTCGACGTAGAACTTGCCGCTGAACCCACTGTTGTCAGCCATGAGCGAGGTCATGCCGGTACCGGTCTGGCGGAAATCGCCGACGCTCAGCAGCGAATTCATGAACAGCAGGTCCAACGTGCGGGCCACGTTGACCGAGGCGCCGCTGGCGATGAAGACATTACCGGAGCCGAAGACGCCGTTACCGGCGAGTTCAAGGATGCCCGCGTTGACGGTCGTCTGGCCGACATTGCTATTAAGCCCCGTGAGCGTGAGCTTGCCCGTGCCGACCTTGGTCAGCTTCAGGTTGGCCAAGCCGCCGCTGGCCACGGAATTATCGACGAACGACCCGCCGAAGGTCGCGTTGTTGGCGTCACCGACGGTCAACGTGCTGATGGTAGTCAGCGAGGAGTTGGTCGCGAAACCCGCGCCGCCGATCGCGTTCAAGGTCTGGTCGAAGCCGTTGAGGTCATAACCCGCACCGGCCGACATCGACAGGAGGCTGCCCGAGGGGACCGCGTCGGTGATGCCGTTGCGGAGCAGGCCGGCCGCGACGACGATGCCCGCGCCGCCGAAGTTGGCGTTGGTGTTGGCTAAGCCGAGAACCAGGATGCCATCGCCGGCCTTGGTCAGGCCGACGGTGCCCGCGACCGAGGCGGCCGCGGTGGTGGTGAGAAGGCCGTTGAAGGTCGCCGTGACGCCCGGGGTACCGACGCTGATCGTACGGTTGAAGCCACCGAGGTCGATCGGACCCGCGAGGATGACGCCCGCCCCGGCCGTGCGGCCACCGAAGGAGAAGTTTCCGTTGACCGAGATGCCGTTGGCGATCGTGCGGATGGTGCCGTCGCTCATGAGCGAGGTGCCGTTGCCGATACTGAGCACGCCCGTACCAATCGGGCCACTGGTGACAGCGCCCGAGAGCGGCGTCGAGTTGGCGCCGAACATCAGCGAACCCTCATTGAGATTCAGCCCGGTGGTGAAGGTGCTGGCGCCGCTCAGGGCGAGCATGCCACCGCCCGCCTTGGTCAGCGACAGGTTGCCGCCGTTCGAGATGATCGCCGAGATCAGCAGGCCCGTGTCGGCCAGACCGGAGTTGACGGTGATGACCGGGCTCGGGTTACTGAACTGCAGGGCGCCCGTGATGGACTGCGTGCTGACCTGGGACTGGTTGACCGAGGTGACCGGGTTGCCGGACGAGAGGATGAGCAGCGTGCCCGGAGTGACCGTCGCGAGGGCCTGCGCGCCTTCGTTATTGATCGTCAGCGAGTTCAGCGTGTTCGTGCCGACGAGGGTCAGCGTACCGCCGCCGTTGATGGTGATGTTGGAGGTCGGTGCGATCTGGCCGGGGTTGGTCACCATGACCAGCGCGGTGTTCGTACCGGAATTCACGCCATTGATGACGACGTCGCCAGGCAAGATGACCATGCCGGACTGGCCGTTCAGGTTCGTCGTACCCTGATTGAGGTACGTCGTACCGAAGAAGGAGTTACTGACGGCGCCAGCGGTCGGCGAGCCAAGGCCGATGGTGCCGCCACCGCTACGGACCAGGTTGAACGTGCCCGTCAGCGGCACGTTGATGTTCATCGTACCCTGATTCTGGTAGATGTAGAAATCGGGGCTGGTAGTGGTCAGCGAGCTCGTGTTGTCCGAGGCCTGCAGCGTGATCGTCTGACTGGAGTTCGTGATGATACCGGTGATCAACGTGACATTGGCTCCGGTGAAGGCAATCGTCTGCGCGGCCCCCGGCGTGAAGCGCCAGGAATTGGCGGTCTTCGTGCCAGTCAGGGTGCGGGCGAGCGTGCCATCGCTATAGTTACCCGAAGCAGAAGTCGTGGCGGAGATGTCCGTTCCGGTGAAGCCGGGAGAGCCGTAGCCATAATAGTTAACCCCCATCTGGCTCAGGCCCCACTGGTTGTTGTAGGTCGCGAAGGTCGAGCCATCCGCAATCGCCCAACCACCGATGATACCATTGACCAGGTTGGACTCCGTGAACGGTGAGCCGTTTATATTCTGAAGGTAAACGCGGCTCGAGGAGGTCAAGCCAGGGCTACCGAGGGTGTTGACGCCGCCGGAGTTATTCGTCGCAGTCCAACCGTTGAAGTTGACCATGGAGCGGGACGCCAAGGTGCGGACGAAGTTCGTGACGACGATCTTATTGGAGCTGCCTTCGTTGATGAAAGGCTGCGTGTAGAAGTGCACATTACCCGAGTTCGCCGTGATGGTGCCGAGGGTGATGTCGGTGTCGACGCCGCCGCCGCCGCTAATGTTCAGCAGGCCGCCGTTGAGCGTGATCGGGGTGGTCGGGCTGATGCGGGTCGGGTTGGCCGCGGCGTTGAAGCCGAAGTTATCCCAGCGCAGTTCGCCGTAGTTGATGGTGATCGCTGAGGTGTTGGCGATGGTACCTTCGTCGCGGAGCTGGAGGATGCCGCCGCGGACGGTGGTCGTGCCAGTGTAGGTGCTCGGCGCGGTCAGGATCGTCGTGGTGTTGCCCGCGCGCTGGAAGGACAGGCCGCCAGCGAGGGTACCCGCGAACGTCGAGTTATTGGTGGTCGTGAAGACCGCGCCGGCCAAGCCGGTGACGGTACCGCCCATGCCCGGCAGCGGGTTGACGCTGGTGAGGCCGTTGACGGTCTGGTTCTTCGCGCCAATATCGAGGGTCGCGCCGCCGTTGAGCGTCAGGAACATCAGGGTCGGGCTCGCGAGGGTGGCGATCACCGGGATGGTATTGTCGTAGCCAGAGTTCAGGCGGAGCGTGCCGCCGTTGATCGTGACGACGCCGTTGAGGCCGGTGATGGCGTTGAGGTTCATCACGCCGCCGTCGGACTTGATGAGGCCGACCGCGCTGCCCATGCCGAGGTAGGAGTCGACGTTGAGCGTCGCGCCGCTGAGGACGTGGAAGTGCGGGGCCTGGGTCGAGGTGCCGACGAGACCGACGTCGATTTGGGCGGTGCCGCTCTTCACGAGGACGGCCGAGGCATTGGCGAGCGACAGGGTCAGGACCGTGCCGGCCGGACCGAACTTGCCGAAGGTCGTGGCCGAGAGGCCGGAGGTGAGCGAGGTCGTAGCGCCGTCGAAGGTCAGCGTGTTGACCGAGGTCGGGGAGCTCATCGTGACGGCACCCGTGACGCTGGCGTTCTGCTGGTTATTCCAACCCGAGACGGTGGCATTGAGGTCGGCCGAGGCCAGCGCGCGCCAGGCAAAGGACATCGGATCCTGGGTAAGGAAGCCGTCGCCGAGACCGGTGCGGGAAGCCGAGACGAGGATGTCGCCGCGGACGGCTAGGCTCGTGCCGCCGAAGCCCTGCCCTGCCACCAAGTTGGCGTTGAGGTTGGAGAGCTGGAGGTCAGCGACGCCGGCGCCAGGAGTGAGCGTTCCGTCGAGACCCGAGATGACGAGAGAACCCGTGCCGGTGGCGGCGAGGGTCGTGACGACCAGCGAGAGCTGGTTGTTGGCGTCAGGGCTGAGCTCGAGACGACCGTTGCCGGTGCTGAGACCAAGGGTCGCGAAGCTTTCGGTGGTGTTGGCAGCGCTGTTACCGTTGAGCGTCAGTTTGCCACCCACGATGTTGACCGTGCCGCCAAGCGCCGCACCGAGGCGGTTGTTGACGTTGGTCGCGGAGTTATCGAGCGCGAGGACCGAGCCGGACTGGACGTTGAAGATGCTGGTCGCAGCGGCCGAGGAGACGAAGGCCTTGCCGTTGCCGGAGTAGGTCAGGCCGCCACCGCTGACGGTGATGGCACCGAACGAACCGGTCGCAGGCTGGGCGGTGTCGAACGTCATCACACCCGTGCCGACTTTTGTGAGGAGGCCGTAAGACGCGTCGTTGAAGCGCATCAGGCGACCCGAGAAGGTCGACGAGGTGTTATCGAAGCCGACCGACAGGGTCGGCGTGCCCGAGGAGCTGAAGACGTCGCCCGTGCCCGTGAGGGAACCCCAGGTCGTATTGAGTCCGTTGAGATCGAAGCGGGTACCGGCGCCGAGGTTCAGGCGCGAGAGGCGCGAACCGGCGTTGGTGACGCCCGTCTTGATACCGCCGGCGGCCACATTGAAGTCGCCCGTGGAGTAATACTGGGCGTTGAACTGCAGCACACCGTTACCGGTCTTGGTGATACCGCCGGAGGAACCGACGATTGCCTGGATGCCGACGGTGGCGCGGAGGGAGTCGACGTCCGCGACCCCGTTGACGGAGATCGGGGCGACGTTGATGGTGTTCGCCGAGGTACCGAAGTCGAAGCGACCTTCGAGGTAGCTCACCGGGGAGATGTTCTGCGAGGTGGCGACGAGGCCGCCGGCGCCAATGGTGAGCACGCCACGGTCGCCGAGGACCCAGGTGCTACCGTTCAGCCAGGCATCATTGAACGAGCGGACGATCGACTGCGTCGCCGAGCCGCTATTGTTCATGGTCAGCTTCTGGACGGTATTATCGCCGAAGTAGCGGATCACGCCGCCGGCGTTGACGATGACTTCGTTGCTGGGGTTAATCGCGGCTTGGATCAGGGTATGCAGGGTGCCCTGGGTGACGACGACGCCATTAGTGGCGTCAGTCGCGAGCGGGATACGACCACCCCCGCCCCACGGGCTGATGATGAGCAAACCTTGATTGACGTAGGTACCGCCGGTGTAGGTGCTGTTTCCTTCGAGCTGAATCGTGCCGCTACCCGTCTTCACGAAGGCCATGCTCGCGCCGACGATATTGGCACGGATCACGTGCCAGGCGCTACCCTGGGCCTCGACGATGAGCTCGTTCGTTCCTGAGGTGAGGTTACCGACGGTAGCCGCCGTACCGATGACCTGCTGGTTCGTGCTCCACATGATGACACCCCCCGTAGCGACGGTGAGCGTGGTACCGGCCGTGAAGTTGATGGAGGAGGAGGCGACGTTGTCGAAGCGCAGCGAGTTGATCGTCTTGTCGGCCGTGAGCGGGATTGTCAGATTGACGCCGGAGCTGATGTTGAGGTTCGAGGTGGCCGTGGCGTTGGCCAAGGTGTTCACGTCGGTCGTGGTGTTGGAGTAGCCGAGGAAACCGTCGGTGCCCATCGCGCCCACGCCGTAGATCGGCGAGTAGGTGGCGAAGTGGTGGGTGCCGGTGCCAATCGCTCCCATGACGGCCCAGCCGCCGATGATGCCGTTGGTGAGGTTGGCCGCGGAGAAGGGCACGCCGTTGAGGTTCTCGATCTTGACGCGGTTATATAGGCCGGACGTGAAGTTGGCCGCCGTGCCGACGTTGCGGACGAGGTTACTGATGGTCAGGGTCGTGGTCGCATCCGCACCGGCGCCGTTGGCGACGAAGAACTGCGACTGGCCGAGGGCCAGGGTCGTCGTGCCGATGCGTTCAGACGAATTATTCTGGGCGCGTCCGCGGAGTTCGAGGTAGCCGCCGCGCATGGTGACAGGAGCCGCGTCGTTGAGGCGGTCCATGTTGTCGCTCCAGCTATTATTATTCTCGAGGTAGAGGTTACCGAAGTTCAGGTCGATGGCCGAGGTTGCCGACAGACGGGCGTCCTGATACATGACCGTAAGGCCGCCGTTGATGAGGGTCGCGCCGGTGTAGGTCAGGTCGGAGTAGAAGTTGAACGTACCGTTGCCGGACTTGGAGAACTTCACGTCGCCCGAGATGGTACCCGAGAACGTGCGGGTATCCGTCGTGATCATCAGGTGGCCCGTGCCGCCGGTGCTGGTGATATTGGAACCGTTGCCCGGGACCGTGGAGTCGTTGAAGAAGCCGTAGGTCTGGAGCGAGGTACCGTTGAGGTCCAACGTGCCGCCCATCGCGGAGAAGTAGTTGTAAGGCTGGATGGCGTTGTTGATGCCCGCGCCGAGCTTGAGCGTACCCTGATTGAGGACGAGCTGGCCCGAGAGCGTGTTCGTACCCGTCGCGGCGAGGCCGTTGATCGCCGAGGCGACCGGGGCGATCGTGAGCTTGCCTGGGCCGTTCTTGATCAGCGACATATTGCCGTTCGAGACGCCGTTACCGCCCGAGAGGGCAGAATTGATCGTCAGGTCGCCAATCGTCCAGATCGTGAGCGGCGAGAAGTTGTTCGGGAAGTAGAGGACGCCGCCCGAGATGGTCGAGTTGCTGCCGGCACGGACCAGGATGCCGCCCGAGCGCAGGTTGAACTGGGCGCCGTCGGCGATGGTGAGGTTCGCGTTGCCGTCAAGGGTGAGCGAGTTGCGCGTGGCGTTGCCGATGACCGTCGCGCCCGTGTAAGGGATACCGAAGTAGGTACCACCGACGAGCTGCAGATTGGAAGTGGCCGCGGTGCCGGTCGTGGTGCCGATGATCGTAGTCGGATTGGTCTCGTATTCGGAACCAGCCAGCGGTCGGAGGTAACGGCTGATGCCACCGACACCCGTGGTCGCGAAGGAGCTGCCCAGCCCCGTGGTGCTGAGGTCGACGAGCGCCCAAGGAAGCATCGCGCGGTTGGCGGTCCCGGCGGCGCCAGCCTCGCCGGAGAATGAAGGTTCGACGGCGAGCTGCACGCTCGCAATGGCCGTTTGCGGCGTATTGCCGACGCCGCGGAAGAGGAAGGAAGCGCCGTTGGCGGCGGTGGTCTGCGCCGGGGTCGGGTTGGTCCAGGCCGTGCCGCTGCGGAAGGCGAGGATCGTCTGGGCGAAGCTGGCGTTCTGCTGCGTGACCGTGAGCACGTTGGAACCACGACTGGAGAGCACGAGCGTGTTGAAATTCTCGTAGGACGCGAAGCTGCTGCTGAGGGCGCCGACGAGGTTGAAGTTACCCCCACGCATCGTGAGGTCGTAATAGAGACCGCTCTGCTGGTTGGAGAAGCGACCCTTGTCGAAGTTGACGAGCGAGTCGTCGACGGTGACGGTGGCGCCGTTCTCGATGAAGAGCTTGGAGCGCCAGGTGCCGTTGGCGTCGATGATCAGGCTGCCCTGCTTGACGACCAAACCGTTGCCAGCGGTGTCGGTGACGTTCGTCGTATTGCTCGACTTGATCCAGAAGGTGCCGGTGCCATACTTTTCGATGGAGCTGAAGGTGGTGCCCGCAGCGACCGTGAGCTCGGTCGTGCTGAGGACGAAGTTTCCGTCGCCGGCGAAGCGGAGCGCGGTGTTGCCGATGGTGCTGTTGATGCCGCCGTAAATGCCGCCCATGATATTGAGCGTGCTGCCCGCGGAGGAGCCGATGACGGCGCCGTAGGGCATGGTGATCAGGCCCGTCAGGTAATTGGTGCCGGCGAGG
This sequence comes from Verrucomicrobiota bacterium, assembly GCA_037134475.1. GTDB lineage: Bacteria > Verrucomicrobiota > Verrucomicrobiia > Opitutales > UBA953 > UBA953. The sequence continues at coordinate 8,259 of JBAXMD010000003.1, forward strand.
CTCTGCAGCTGGCCGCCGAAATTGACGCCACCATTAGCCTGGGCGCCCGTGGCCTGGAGGGTGATCGGATTGGACCAGGTGAAACCGCCGGAGAGCTGGAGGGCCGTACCCATGTTCGTCGAACCCGGCGAGACGGAGAGCGTGCCGGTACCAGCCGCGTTGGCGGAGGTGAGGCGGACGACGCCGGCGTTGACGCTCAGGCCGCCGGTCCAAGCGCTATTATTGGCGGAGAGGACGAGCGTGCCCGCTTCGTTCTTGAAGAGGCTGTTGGTGACGGCGCTAAAGGTGAAAGGCGAGGTCAGCGTGAGGGTCTTACCCGCGGTGACCGTGAAGGCGTCACTGACGGCGTTCAGGTTGAACGTGCGGGCCGAGGCGAAGGATTCCGTGGCACGGAAGCCAGTATTCTCGGTGCCGTTGGCGGAGATCGTGACCGTGTTGGCCACGTTGCCGAGGGCCGCATCGGCGTTGACGCTCAGGAGGCCGCCCTGGATGTCGAGGGTCTTGCCGGCGCCGCCGAAGGTATTGACACCGCCGAGAGCGAGGAAGCCATTACCAGACTTGGTGAGGGTGAAGCCAGCGCCGCCGTCGGAAATGATGCCGTCGACGGTAAACGTCGGATAAGCGGTCAGGGTCTGATTGGTCGCCGTGGCGGTCGCCGCGGACGTCAGCTGGAACGTGGTCGTGTTGGAGACAGAGGAAATCTTGGTGGTGGCCGGGATCGACGTGCCGCTGACCGGCATGCCCATCGTGAGCACGGAGGTGCCGTTGACCGGCAGGGTGACCGTCGTGTTCGAGTTGATGCCAGCGCCAGTGAGGCTAAGGGAAGCGGCGTTGATGGCGGCGTTATCGGTGAGGGTGACCGCACCGTTACCGAAGGACAGGTTGTTACCGCTGACGGTGAAGCCTTGCTTCCAGACCATCGCATTGGCGGAGGCGAGCGTGACGGCCGAGCCGGCGACATTGCTTACCGTGACACCAGAGCCGAGCTGGAAGAGACCGCTGCCGACAGCGCTGGCGGAACCGAGGTTCAGCGTGCCGTCCGTGAAGTTCAGCCCGCCCGCGCCGGTGTTGGTGCCGGAGAGCGTGAGCGTGCCCGCGCCGATCTTGGTGATCGGACCGGAGAAGGTGACGGGGCCGGTCAGGGCCAGCGAAGAACCGCTCGCACCCGTGCCGACGATTTTCCAGGTCTGCGCCCCTGCGGCGACGAGCGGAGCCGAGATCGTGATCGCGCCGGCGTTGTCATTGACGGCGATGCCGTTGGCCGAGCTACCCGGGGTGAGCGTCAGCGTGCCTGAAGTACCCTGAGCGATGGCGATCGAGGGCACGCCGGCGATGGCGTTGAAGATGAGGCTGTCGACGGAGAGGTTGCCGTCGAGGGTCAGGCTCTTGGCGCCGGCCGTGACAGTGGAGGTGCCGAAGACGAGGGCATCGGTCAGGAGCGGGAGCACGCCGCTATCGTTTCCACTTCCGAAGTCGGTGTTCCAATTCGTGTTGCCCGCGGCGTTCGCGAGGAGGGAGGCACCCTGGTCGCCGTTGAAGAACGCGTAGGTGATGATACTGGCCTGGACACGCAAGATCGTGCCCGCGCTCTCAGTCGTAATGCGGTAGTTGAGGGTCGTCGGCGCATTACCGAGGATCCACGTGGCGGAAGCGAGGCTGCCGCTGGCGTCGGTGATCAGGTCATAGGAACCGACGGCGAGGCCGCCGAGGTTGTTCAGGTTGAGCGAGACGATACCGGAGAGACTCGGGATGCCGGTGAGGACGAGCTTATCGTTCACTCCCGGGGCGTTGAGGTCGAAGCCAAGCGTCGCGCCATTAGCCATCGTCAGGGCCACACCCGTGTTCGTGATGGCGTTGGTGTCGAAGAGATTGAGGGTCGCACCCGAAGCGATGTTGATCGAACCGAGGCCGGTGGCAGCAAAGCCGGCGTTGAGGACGCCCTGCGTGACGGCGACGCCGCCCGTGCCGAGGTCGGCCGTGTTATTGACGGTGACCGTGCCGGTGCCCGTCTTGGTGAGGATGCCGGTAGTGCCGGTCAGTCCGCTATTCAGGGTGAGCGTGCCAGTCTTATTGGCCGCTTCGATTGTACCGCCGGCCGAGCCGACGGCGAAATTCTGGTTAGCCGCGGCCGCCGAGGCGCCGGTGTAGCGGAGCGTACCGCCGTTGACGGTGACCAAGTTGGAGCCGGAAGCGTCGCCGAGGTTCGGACCGCTGGCGAAGGAAAGGACGCCCGCATTGACGGACACTGGACCCGAGAAGGTGTTGGCGCCGGAGAGGACGACCGTGCCGGAAGTGCTCTTGATCAGGCCAGAAGCTCCCGCGAGCTTGCCCGAGACCGTTCCACTCCGCAGATCGAAGTCGGCCTGAGTGGCGGATAGGCTACCGCCGGAACTAATGATTGAGCCGGAGGTCAGGGTGACATTGCCGACGGCTTCGTCGAAGGTGCCGACGTTCAGGCTGCCGCCGTTGACGTTGACGAGGGCGAAGTCCGAGAGGACGTCAAGGCCGCCGATGGCGACGGTACCCGTGTTGATCGTCGTGGCGCCGCCGAAGGAGTTGTTGCCCGTGAGGGTCAGCGTGCCGGAACCGTTCTTGGTGAGCGCGGCGGACAGGCCGCCCGACATCACGCCGGTCAGCGTCGTGTTGCTGGCGCCGGTGATGGTGAGGGTGCGCGTACCGGCCGAGATATTACCGGCGATCGTGAGGGTACCCGCGTCGGACTGGACGGAGGTGTCGCCGGAAAGGGTGATCGGTCCGCCGAAGGAATTGTTCCCGCTGAGATTACGCAGGGCGCCGGTGCCGCCGAAGCCCGTGCCCGTGAGGTTCAGCGGTTCCGAAGCGACCGCGGTCGAGCCCTGGAGCTCGAGCGAGGCGCCGGAAGCGACGACCGTGCCGCCGACCGCGTCGCCGAGGCCGTTGGCGCCGTTGACGCTCACCGTACCCGCGTTGACGTTGACCGCGCCTTGGAAGGTGCTGTTGCCGCCGAGCGTAAGCTTGCCGTTGCCGGTCTTGGTGAGTCCCGTCGTGGAGCCGGTGATGGCGCCCGAGACGACCGTATTGCCCGAGCCCGTGAAGGTGACGTCGTTGACGTCCGCCACGATCGCCGAGGCGTTATTGAGGGTAAGCGTGCCCGCATCGGACTGGATCGTGGTCGCGCCCCCGAGGGTGACGGTACCGCCGAAGGTGTTCGCACCGAAGAAATTACGCAGGGCACCGTTGGCGGCGTTGCCCGTGCCGGAGATCGCCAGCGCTTCCGCGCCGACGGTGATGCCGCCCTGGAGTTCGAGCGAGGCACCCGAGGTGACGCTCGTGCCCGTACCCACGGAGCCGAGGGCGTTGGCGTGGGCGAGGCTGACGAGACCGGCGGAGATCGTGGTCGAACCGGCGTAGCTGTTATTACCCGAGAGCGTGATCGCACCGGTGCCGGTCACCGCGAGGGTACCTGCGCCGGAGATCACGTTGGCGACGGCGTAGGCGTTGGAGCGATTGATGACCAGCGCGGCGTTATTGATGACGGACGTGGTGCCCAGTGTGCCTGAGGTCGAACCCGTGCCCACCTGGACGGTACCAGCGGCGATGGTGAAGTTACCCGAGAAGGAGTTGATACCTTCGAGAATCAGCGTGTTGTTCCCGGAGATGACGCCCGCGGACTTCGTGAAGCCGAGGCCGCCGTTGATTTCACCGACGTTACGGATCGTGCCCGAACGGAGGTTGAAGGTATTGATCGGACGGGCCGCAGCGCCGATGACGAAGCCGTTCAGATTCAGCGCGGCGTTGTCGATGGTCAGGGTCGAGGTGACCGAGCCGGAGCCAGCGCCGGTGCCCTTGAGGATATTACCGCTGACATTGAGCGTGCCGCCGTTGATCGCGAGGGACGTGGTCACCAGACCGTTGGCGTTGCTGGAAGCGCCGAGAGTGATCTGTCCGAGGATGGTGAGGGTCGGGGTACCCGTGACATTGACGGCCGCGACCACGGTGCCGCTCGGAGCCACGGAGGTGACAGTGCTATTACCGATGGTCATACCGGCGACGCCGACGTTAAAAGCCAGGGTGCCGCCGATGTTCAGGGTGCCCGTGGTGGCCGAGTTGTCATTGCTCGCGCGGTTGGCGATCATCACCGTGCTGGCGTCAAACGTGCCCATGTCCATCGACAGGGTCGCAGTGGTGACGCCGCCGGTGGTGGCGGTGCGCGCGCCGACGGTCAGCGTGCTGACGAGCATGTCGGTCGGGTGGCCAGTCAAATCGAAGTTGATGACCGGGGCGTAGGCCGTGGTGGAAGCCACGTTGGCGACGTTCAGCGTCGAACGGCCCGTGCCGATTCGGTTGCGGAGCGTGAAGGAGCCCGTGCCCGTCAGGAAGCTGATGCCGAGGCCGGCGCGGTCTCCGCCTAAGTTGACCGTATCGGTCCACCACGTATTCGAGGTCGAACCGAGGCGGATCGTCTCGTCGACGCCGATGGGGGAGTTGGTCGAGATGTCGTTCGCGATAACCGTGCTGACCGGCGCGAACAGGATCGTGGAACCGCCGCCGCCCGTGCCGGCGCCGCCGTTGGTGGTCGAGGCGTCGCCGACGCGGAACGTGCCGGTCGCGAGATTGGCGTAGAAGACCGCCAGGCCGCTGAGGTCGAGGTAGGCCTTGTTGGAGTAACCGTCGAAGGACGAGGTGTTGCCGCCGATCTGGACGTTATACTTGCTGGAATTGCCGACGCCGCCGATGGAGAGCGTGCCGCCGCCGGTGACGGCGAGGCGGGTGTCGGTGACCGCGCCGGAAGCGTAGCCGATCGTCACATTACCACGGACCAGGAGGGTCTGGCCGGAGCCGATGGCGAGGGTGTTAGCGATCGCGCCCTTGGTGCGGACGATGAGGCCGCCGACCGTGCCGGCGCCATTGGTGAGGTCGAGCCCGCTGACGACCGTCGCAGCGTTGGCCGAGCCGTAGTAGAGGATACCCGAAGAATTAAGCGTGTTCGGAGCGGCGGAACTGACCGTGCCCGAGCTGGCGAGGACGATGGCGCCCGGGCCGCTGATGACGTTGGCCGCCGAGAGCGCATAGGCGTCGGAGCGGGCGAAGATCAAGGAACCCGAGTTGACGATCGCACCGGTGCCAGCGGCGCCGGTCGTGGCGTAGTTACCGATCTGGAGGATCGCGGTCGCGCCGATGTTCGTCGCGCCGGAGTAGGTGTTGACGCCCGTGAGGGTGACGGTGCCGACGCCGGAGAGGGTCAGGCTGGTCTTGCGGGAGCCGACCGTGGCGATGGCGTCCTGGATGGTGCTACCGAAGATCGTGGAGATGCCGGCGTAATTAAAGACACCGTCGGCCGTGGTGCTGGTGTTGCCGATGATCTGCGCCGAGGCCGTGGCACCGACGCCGGTGGCGAAGGAGCTGACCGTCTGGTTGAAGCCGTTGAGATCGAGGATACCGACCGTGGCGCTGCCGCCGAGAGTCAGGGCGCCGGTCGAGAAGGCGTTGTTGGCGCCTAGGCGCGCGGTGCCGTTGGCGATGACCGTGCCGCCGGTGTAGGTGTTCGTGTTGGCGAAGCTCAGGATGCCGCCGCCGGTGTAGGCGATGCCGATGCGCGTGTTGCCCGCGGCTTCGACGAAGGCGCCGCCGAAGGAGACCGTGCCGCCGCCGGAGAAGGTCAGCGTCGCGGTGCCGACCGCGCTGTTGAGGATCGTCTGGTTGGCGGCCGTACCGGCCGTCGCGAGGCTCGTAAAGGTCTTGCTGAAGCCGTTGAGCTCAAGCGTGGCGGAGTTGCCGACGCTGCCGAGGACGACGCTCGTCGAGTTAGCCCAGGCCGAGGCCGCGCCGATGGTCAGTGTGCCGGAAGCGATATTGGTCGCGCCCGAGTAGGCGTTGACGCCGGTGAGGGTCAGGTTGCCACCCGTGGCCATGCGGCTCGTGAAGGCGCCCGTGCCGTTGATGGTGTTGGCGAAGGTGAGGTTGCCGGAGCGGCTGAGGACGAACTCGCCGTTATCCGTGATGACCGCGGAGGCAGGCAGCGCGCCGACCGTGCCGCCGTTGCCGACTTGGAGGATGCCGGTGGCACCGATGGTGGTCGCACCGAGGTAGCTGTTGGCGTTCGTCAGGACCAAGGTGCCTGCCGTGACGACGAGGTTGCCCGGGCCGGAGATCGGCGCACCGATGGTGACCGAGCCGACGGCATTGACCGCCAGGTTGCCGGAGACATTGATATTGCCCGCGCCGCCGATGGAACCGCCGGTGCCGAGGGTGAGCGTCTGACCCGCCGCGATGGACGTGCCGCCGTCATGCGCGAAGGAACCCGTCAGCGTCATGTTGCCGCCGCCGAGGACGGTGACCGAGCCGGCACCAGAAGTGTTCGCGGAGTGCGTGAAGGTATCCAGACGATTAAAGGAGAGAATCGCGCCGCTGGCGATGCTGGCATTGCCGAGCACCCCACCCTGTCCGACCTGAAGGGTTCCGACCGAGACCGTGGATCCACCGGTGAAGGTATTGGCGCCGGTGAGCACGAAGGTGCCGGCGCCGGTCTTGGCGAGCGCGAGCGTACCGAGGCTTCCGTCAGCGAGGACGCCACCGAAGGCGCTCGTGCCAGAAACCAGACCCACCGTGAGGGTCGCGGTGGTCGAAGAGACGCCGTTGACGACGCTAGGCGTACCGACGGAGGCGTTCGTGGTCAGGCCGGAGACCGTAATGTTATTACCTGCGAGCTGGAACTGGCCCGTGGCGCCAGCGCCGAAGGCGACGACGTTACCGGAGCCGAGTGCACCAGAGTTGCCGATTGTCAGCGTGCCCGAGCCATTGAGCGCCACGTTGCCCGAAAGGGTGTTAGCCGCGGAGAGGACGAGGTTGCCGCCGTTGACGACGAGGCCGCCGCCGATGGTCTGCGCGGACTGGAACACCAGCGTGCCGGCGTTGACGACGACGCCGCCGGTGAAGTTATTGCCGGTATTGGCGAAGGTGGCCTGGGCGGCGCCGTTCTTGACGATGCCGGTCGCGCCGATGATGCCATTCGAACCGCTGAAGGTGTAGGCCAGCGTATCATTGGCGAACGTGACGCTCGAGGGAGCGACGTCGGCCTCGCTGATCACGACCGTACCGGTCGCGGCGAGGTCATTGAAGACCACCGCATCGGCGACCTGGTAGTCGGTGGCGCCTCCACTCGGGACGAGGCGCATGTTCTGCAGGCCGCTGCCGGCGGCGTGCCAAGCGGTGTCCGGCGTACCGGCGATGTCGCCGTGCCAGCGGACGGAATCGCCCGCGACGGTGAGGGTGATCTTAGAGCCCGTATCGGCGAGGTTGCCGCTCTGGCGGCCGCTGAGGCCGGCGATGGAACCCGGCGCGAGCGTGAAGGCGCTGAAGCCCGACAAGCTCGTGTAGGTGATCAGGTCGTAGACTCCGTTAGTGAGAGCGCCGGACTTGGTGGCGTAGATCGTGATCGAGCCCGCGCCGCCGCTGGCGGTGAGCGTGCCGGTGTTCAGGATCGAGGCGGAACCGAGGTCGATATCAGCCAGGCGGAGGGAGGCCGTGCCGTTGAAGACGAGGTTACTGAGAGAGATCGAACCGCCCGCGCCGTTGCCGGCCTGCAGAGTGGCGCCGGAGGCGAGCGTGGTCGTCCCTTGGAGGGAACCCGTGCCGGCGAGCGTCGCGCCGGAGGCCACGGTGGTGGCGATGTTCGCGCCGGCGAGGCCGCCGAAGACGAACTTACCCGCGTTGACGTTGAGGGCGACAGTACCGGTGACGGTGCTGGCCGAGCCGAGGGTGAAGGTACCCGAGCCGGTCTTGGTCACGCTGGCGGTGCCGAGCGCGGTGCCATCGACGTTGCCGTTGAAGGACGTGTTCGCGGCGACGGTGAGGGCGCCCAAGCTGCCGAGGCGGACGGAGCCGCCGGTCGCGCCCGCGCCTTCGAGGGCGAGCACGGTCTGGGCGGTGTCGTTGAGGTCGAGGGTCGTACCGGCCACGTTGGCGAAGGTGATGACGGTATTCGGCGAGATCGCGCCGGCCACGCCAGCCCGGAGGGTGCCCGCGTTGATCGAGGTCGCGACGGAGTAAGTGCTGGCCGCACCGAGGGTCCACGCCCCTGCCCCGCTCTTCACGAGCGAGGAAGCGCCGGTGAAGGCGTTGGCGAGAGAACCATCGCCGGCGCCGGTGAGCGTCAGCGGACGGGCGACCGAGTCGAGACCGGTGGCGGTCACGCTGCCGGTGAGGGCGAGCGTGTTGGCATCGGACTGGAGGGTGAGCGCGCCGCCGCTGCGGGGCGAGATTGCGCCGGACCAGGTGTTGTCGCCGCTGATGTTGCGCAGCAGCGGGGTGATCAGGGGGATCGAGGCGATCGTGACGCCGCCCTGGAGCTGGACGGAGGAACCCGCTTCGGCCGTGACACCCGTGGTGCTGCCGAGGGCGCCTGCGTTCCGGAGGTTCAGCGCGCCGGCGGCGACGGAGACCGCGCCGGAGAGCGTGTTGGCGGCCTGCAGGGAGAGCGTACCCGCGCCATCCTTGGCGAGGCCGGCCGTGCCGAGGGCGAGGGAACCGGAGACGTTGACGTCGCCGGCGCCGCCGAAGGTGAGCGCGAGGTTGGTGGCGGTGATCGGACCGGACAGGGTCAGCGAACCAGAGTCGCTGTTGATGCGGGCGGCGGAAGTGATTGTGATCGCACCAGTGAGCGTGTTCGCCTCGGAAATATTGCGGAGGGCACCGGAAGCGGCACCGGTACCCGTGCCACCGAAGGTCAGCGGCTCGGCCGAGGTGAAGCCGCCTTGGGTCTCGAGCGCGGCGCCCGTAAAGACGACCGTGCCGCCCGCGGACGTACCGAGCGCGGTGGCGCTGCGGGCGTTGATCACGCCGGCGTAGACGTTGGTGATACCCGAGTAGCTGCTATTGCCCGAGAGCGAGAGCGTACCGGCGCCTTCCTTGAAGAGCGCGAGCGTGCGCCAAGCGCCGTCATTGATCGAACCCGCGAAGAGCGAGCTGGTCGCGGAGGCCGTGGAAAGCACCGAAGCGCCGACCTGGAGGCCGTCGTCGGTGACGACGCCGCCGGAACCGGCGAGGGAGCCGATGGCGAGGTTGCCCACGCCGTTGATGTCCATCTTGCCGCCGTTGACCGTCAGGGCGCCGTTGTAACCGATGTCGCCGCCAAGGGCGTTGGCTGCGCCGAGCTTGAGCGTACCCAGGTTAACGGTCGTGCCGCCGAGATAGGTGTTCGCGCCGCTGAAGGTCTGGGTGCCCGCGCCGTTCTTCACGACCGCGAGGTTTCCGGTGATGACGCCACCGTAGGTGTAGTCGCCGGTATTACGGCCGCCGCCCGCGCCGTCCGCCGCGAGGACGTTGAGCGTCAGGATCGAAGGTGCACCGTTGGTGTTGGTGATCGTGGCCGCGTTGCCGGCATTGAAACGGCTGAGCGAGCGCAGGGTCTGGTTGAAGCCCGCGAGGTCAAAGGTGGAAATGCCGGCCGTGGACATCTCAAGGATGGCGTTGGTCGGGAGGCCGTCATTGGCGCCGAGGAAGACGTCGGCCTGCTGGTTGATGAAGTAATCCGCCGACGAACCGCTGCCGGAGAAGACCATCTTGCCGATGCGCGCCGAGACAATCTGCCCGGAGGCGGCCGTGATGGTTCCGGTAATGTTCAGCGTGGCACCCGCCGTCGCGAAGAGACCCCCGGCGACCGTGGTCTGATTGACGGTGATGTTGCCCGCGAGGGTCGAGGAACCCGAAGTGCCGTAGGCGAAGATCGCGCCCTGGCCGGAGAGGCCGGAAGCGTTCTTAATCACGATATTGTTCGTCAGCGTGACGCCGCCGGCGACCAGAAGCTGGGCGGCGCTGTTCAGGTTGATTTGGCCGGTACTGAGCGCGCCAGACGCGGTGACCTGGAGGATGCCTTGACCACCGATGTTGGTCTGGCCCGTGAAATTATTGAGCGGATTGGAGACGATGACCGTGCCGGTACCGACCTTGGTGAAACCGATGCTACCCGTGATCTTCGAGTCAATCGACAGGTAGGCCGAGGCCGCGGTGTTCCAGTGCTGGACGATGAGGTCGGCGCCGTTGCCGGAAGTGATCGTACCGCCGGAGATAATGAACGCGTTTGTGCCGCTGGTTCCCGTGACGAGGATACCACCGCCGCCACCTGCGCTACCGATGGTCAGGCCCGCCGTCGCGTCGAGGGTGTAATTGACCGCCGGGGCGGTGTTGAAGCGGAGCGAGTTGATGGTCGTCGCCGAGGCGCCGATCGTGGTGACCGTCGGGCTATCGACGTTGGTCGTCGAGCCGCCCGAGAAGACATTGGTGTTGACCGTGTTCGCAACGACGTTGCCGCCGCTGAGCGTAGCCCAGCTGGCGCCCAAGTTGGTCGTGGCCCAGCCGCCGAGGAGGTTGCCCGCATCCAGACCCGCCACGGAGGTGGCGGTCGTGAAGCCCGCGCCGTTGTTGGAGATACCGAAGTCGACTGCGCCACCAGTCTGGCGGGTGATCGCGCCGAGCGCGAGGGTCGTACCGAAGGTGGCCGTGGGAGTTCCCTTGGTCGTGATGGAACTGCCCGGAGCGATCGTCGTGCTGGCGAAGGTCTGGGTATGCGAAGCCGTCTGGGTGCTCTTCGGGGTCTGCGTCAGCGTGCCGCCGCCGAGGACGAGGATGCTGCCGGCGTTGATGATCGTCGTCGGGGTCGTCGTCAGCAGGTTGTAATTCAGCGTCAGCGTGCCGCCGAGGACTTCCGTGGCGCCGGTGTAGTTCGTGGTGTTGCCGATCGTCAGGTTGCCCGAGCCGATCTTGCGCAGGCCGGCGACGCCGGCCGTGCCGGCGGTGCCCACGCCACCGTTGAGGGCGGCGGTGAACGTCGTGGCGCCGGTGCCGGCGATGGTGAGCGTGAAGTCGTTGAGGTTGACGATGGCAGTACTGGCGCTGGTGGTCGTCGTGTTGGTCGCATTCAGGCCGGCGATCGTCGTGGACATCGCGAGCTGGACGGCGGTGCCGGCGTTGAGGCTGAGATTCTGGCCGGAGGCGGCTCCGTTCGGCAGATTGCTGCCCTGACCGTAGCCGGCGTTGAACGGATTGGCATTATTAAGGACGAGGGTGCCTCCGTTGACGACGGTGTTACCCAGGTAGGTGTTGACGCCGCTGAACTGCAGGAAGCCCGCGCCGTTCTTCTGGAAGTTCGCCGCGTTCGAGAGGCCGTAGCTGTAGAAACCGATGCCGCGGGTGAAGTTGACGGGGGCAGCCACGCTACCGACGCTGTTCGTGTCGAAATAATTGGTACCTGAACGGACGTTGATGTAGCTGAGGTTCGGCGCCGCGCTCAAGTCGGCATTCGCGACGAGGGTCGCGCTATTGAGCTGAATCGTCGAATTGCCGTCGAGGTTGACGAAGCCGTTGCCGAGGATCGAATACGGCGTGGTCGAGTTCAACATCGGCACGTTGATGCCGGTGTAGTAGGGGTTCGATCCGATGGTGATACCGCCCGTGAAGGTATTCGCACCGGTCAGGATGACCGAACCATAACTGCCGTTAGCGGAACCGCCGGCGATGACCACGGACGCGTTGCCCGTGATGGCGGCCGGGTAGGTCAGGCTGGCGCCGCCGCCGCCGAGGCGGTAGGTCGGCTGGCCATTGACGGCATACGGGGTATAAGTACCGGTGTAAGTCAGGTTCTCGTTGGCGCCCAGCGTGAGGCTCGCGGCGTTCAGGCCGCGGTAATCAATATTCTCTGTCGCATTGGAAGCGCGCAGCGCGATCGTGCCCAAGGAGCCATAAGTGACCTTGTTGATCACGTTGGCCTGGACGCCGGCGAAGCCGACGATGATACCTCCGGAGCCGGAGATCCCGATGCTCGTCGGGGAGCCGAGGTTCGCGAGCGTGTCGAAGCGGTAAGCGCCCGAGCCGCTGAGAATCGAGCCAGCCCAACCGGTATTATTACCCGTCATGTTGACGGTACCGTCCGAGTAGCCCGAGATATTGAACAACATGTAGTTGCCCGAGAGCGTCGCGCTAACCGTGGCCAAGGTGCCGAGGGTGCGCACCGCGGCGTCGCCCATCAGGTTCAGGGTGCCGGCGACATCGGCGCCGTCCGATAGGCGGATCGCGCCGTGACCGCTGGTATTGTTACCCGAGGCTTCACCCCAACCATTCCCGATGATGTACCAGTTGCGGGTGAGCTTTTGCGCCGTGTTGAAGTAGAACTGGCCGGCATTATTACCGTAGATGTAGACGTTACCGTTGGCACCCGTACCGAACGGCGAACCGCTGGACAGCGTGACCGTGGCGGCGCTGGCGACCGTGGCGGCCTGGCTAAGGGTGACGAGGCCGCTCGCGGTCAGAGTCAGGGCCGAACCCGTAGCCGTGGCGTTCGCGCTGATCGTGAAGGAGGTGCCGTTGACGACGGAAGCAATCGTGGCGCCGGCCGGGATGCCGGTGCCGGTGATGGCTTGGCCGGCGACGAGACCCGTCGTGCTGGTCGCGGTGACGGTCGCGCTGCCGCTGGTGGTCGCGGCTCCGGTCACCGAGGCATTAGCCGCCAAGACGGCGGCGACCGTGGTACCAGGGACGACGCCAGTCGCCGTCAGGGAGAGCGCCGAACCCGTGGCGAGCGCGGGAGAACTAAGGGTGAACGAGGTGCCGTTGACCACGGAAGCCACGGTCGCACCGGCCGGGATGCCGGTACCGGTGATGGGTTGACCGACCACCATACCGGTGGTGCTGGTCGCGGTGACGGTCGCGCTACCGCTGGTGGTAGCGGCTCCGGCCACCGAGAAGGTTCCGGTACCCGTAAGGGAAGAACCGACGGCCAGATTGGCCGTGGCGGCGACGGTCAGCGTGGTGGAGGCCGTGGTCGCGACGGCGGACGTGGTCGTGGCCGAGGTAAGGTAGACGCGCTCGCCGCTGATGTAAGTGTTACCCGTGTAGGTATTATTGGCGAGGACGCCGAGGATGACACTGTTCTTGCCGATACCGAGGCCTTCGTTGCCGCGGTAGGTGACGTCGGTAGCGCCGCTGGCGCTATTACCGAGGACGGAATTAATCGTGAGGTTATTGCCGCTGGCGAAGATGACGAGTTCACGTCCGGCTCCCGGGATGATCGTACCACCGCTGATCGAGGCGCTGGCGGCGCTGGAACCAAACAGGATACCGCCGGAGGCGATGGTCAGGGTATTCGCAGCGGCAATCGTCAGGTTGGCCGCGGTAGTGGCGTTATTGCGATAGGAGCCGATCGTCTGGTTCGTCCAGGCGGTCGTGTTACTGATCTGGAAGTCGACATGGACAGCGGCACCTGGGGCGGTCGTCGCAGCGATGGAAGCCGTGTAGGTCGGGGCCGAAATCCAGCCACCGGTGTTCTTAGAACCCCAGTCGGTCGAGGTCGCGGCGCTCGCACCGAGTACGACGTAGGCCGTGCCGTTCGCGTCGGTGATCAGGCTACCGGCGGTACCGGAAGAAGTGAGCACGCCGTTCGTGGCGGAAAGGGCGACGGTGGGCGGATTGGCGATGCTGAGGGTGCCGCCCTTGACGCGGGTAAGCGCACCGAGGTTGAGCATCAGCGCATTCGTACCGTTGCCGGCGAGGACGATTTCCGAACCGCCCGTGCCGATGAAGGTCCTGGCGACGGCCTGCGAGTTGGTCGCGGCGGCGGCGGTGAGCGTGAGGCGGCCGCTGCCGGCGCCGATGCTGGCGAGCTGGTCCGCGGTGTAGCTGGTCAGGGCGTTCGCCTGCGGCACGAGGCCGTAGGTGTAAGTCTGGTTCGAACCGGCGGTCGCCGCCGCGCTGATGACGAAGTTCGTGGCGTCCGTGATGCTGATGATCGTCGCGTTGACCGGGATACCGGTGCCACTGATCGTCATGCCCGCCTGGAGGCCGGCCGTGCTGGCAACCGCGACGCTCGTGGTGGTCGTGGTGACGCCGCCGGTCAGGAGACCGAAGCCGCCGCCGAAGTTGAGCGTGGTGCTCGACGGCAGGATGTTCGTCGAGTTGGCGACGGTGGTGAAGCTGGTGTTCGGGATGGCCGGGGTGGCCGTGGTGCCGAAGATGAGCTGCAGGGTGCTGATACGATCCGCCTGGCCAGTGGTGACGCCCGCCGAGCCGGTCTGGATGGTGGTGGAACCCGTGTAGGTCTGCTGGTAGCCGGCCGTTGGGGTCGTGTTTCCGAAGCTGAAGACGCCGGAGCCGAGCTTCACGAGGCTGCCGGGGCCGGAAAGGGTCGCGATATAGGCACTGGACTGGGCGCCGTTGCCGACGCGCAGGGTGATGGCGTTCGGGGTGCCGGCGTTATCCTGCAGGGCGATATTAATGTTACCGTTGAGGCCGCCGACGGTGAAGACCTTGGAGGCGACGGACGAGTCAAAGACGACCGTGCTGTTCGCGTTGAAGAGCGGCGTCAGCTGCAGCGAGCTGAAGGCGAGCGCATTGGAGTTCTTCAGGACAAGCGTGCCACCGGTGACGGTGCTATTGCCGAGGAAGGTGTTGGCACCGGAAAGCGTCAGGGTGCCGAGGCCGGCCTTGGTGAGTCCACCGCCGACGCCGGTGAGCGAACCGCCCGTCGTGGCGTAGTTGCCGATGGAACCGGCGAGCTCGACGTTATTACCGTTGGTGTCGAAGATCGTCGTACCGAAGAGCGAGATGCCGCCCGCGATGGCCGCGCCACCGCTGGTGATGTCGGTCGTCGCGCCGGAAGCCCAGCGGATGGTGCCGCCGAGGGCCGTCAGGCCGCCTGAGCTGGCGCCGAAGTTGGCCGAAGTCTGGGAAGCCAGGATCTGCAGCGTGCCGGTTGTCGCGAGGGTGAAGCCACCCGTGAAGGTGTTCGCACCCGTCAACGAGGCGGAGTTGCCGATGATGACGAGGTTGCTGGGGACGCTCCCGTTGTTCGTGATGTTCGCCGTGTAGGTCAGGTTGCCGCCGCCGCCGCCGAGGCGGAAGAAGCCCGCGTTGCCCGGGGTGTAGGTACCCGTGTAGGTCACGTCGCCCATGCCGGCGCCGAGGCCCATGCCCGGGAGATTGTAACCCGACTTACCGAAATCGAGGTTCGTGGCTGCGGTGGCCGGGGAGAGCGCGATGGCGCCCGTGCTGCTGCCGTTGGTGAAACGACCGATGTCGATGATCGAGGCGAGCGTATCGCCGACGATGGCGCCCCCCTGGGCGACGACGAGGAAGCGACCAGCCTTGTACGCCGCGATCGTGCTGGCGTTGAGCGCGCCGCCATTACCGATCGCGATGGTGCCATCGTTGATCGTGAGCGGCGTGGTGAAGGTGCTGACGCCCGTGAAGGTGAGCGTGCCCGTGCCCGCCTTGACGAGGCGGCCGGCGCTGTTCGCAGTATTGAGGGCCGCGACGCTGACGCTGGCGCCGGTGCCGCCGCCGCCAAGGAGGGCGACAGTCGGAACGGTGCCAGCCGTGTAGGTACCCGGGCTGGTGATGACGATGCCCGTGACCTGGCCGCTACCGTTGATGACGGCGTAGCCGGAGGCAGGCGAACCGCCGGCGATGACGCCGGTGGTGCTGAAACGGACGAGCGGAGCGCCGACGTAGCCGGTGCCGCCCGTGACGGAAAGGTCGGTCTGGGTCACGCCCGCGCCTTCCGCGGCACGGATGCCGGGCACGCTGACATTGAAGCCGTTGGTGTTGATCGTGACGATGCCGGACGCCGAGGCGCCGAGGCTGCCGTTATTGATCGCGCCGTAGAGGTTGGTATTGAAAGTGATGTAACCCGGGTTCGAGGACGACAGGATGCCCGTCGTGGCCGCCGCGTTGGCGCGGATCGTGCCGCCCGAGAGGTTGTTGTAACCGAAGTTATTCGACCAGACCGAGAGGAACGGACTGGCGACGGCGTTGTTCGCGATGCTGGCATTACCGCCGAGGGCGATGAGGCCGGAGGTGAGATTGAAGAAGGCCTGCGAATTGAACATCGTGCCGCCGTTACCGACGCGCAGGACGTCCGCACCACCGTCGTAGGTGCCACCCGCGATATTGACGGCGCCGAACGCGTCGCCCGCGTTGTTGCTGTTCAGGAGGATGCCGAGGTAGTAGCCGCCGGTCGTGCCGGTACGGTTGACGTAGCCGCCGGTGCCGACGGTGAACTGGGCGTTGCCGCTCCAACCGTTGATGAACCAGGAGTCGCCCGAGCTGTTATTCAGGGTCGCAGTGCCGCCGACATAGCCCACACCGACGCCGGTGTTGGTGGCACCACCGTTGACGTTAATAAAGCGGCCGGCCGCACCGAGCTGGTAGAGGCCGCCGGTCAGGTTGAAGTAGCCGTAGCCGTCGCCGTTGGCGATGAACTGGTTCGAACCGGAGTTGTTCTGGCCTAGGATGACATTGCCCGCCGTCTGGTTATAGACGGACACCGCGCCGAAGGCGTTGGCACCCTGCGTGGCGAAGAGCGACATGTCGCCGCTGACGTTGACGACGGCCTTGCCCGAGCTGTTGCCGTAGAGGAGCAGCGTGGTGGTCGCGGAACCGACGTAGCTACCCGTGATGTTCAGCGAGCCGGCGTTGACGGTCGTGTTACCGGTGTAGAGGTTATTGCCCGACAGCGTCTGGGCGCCGAGGCCGTTCTTGGTCAGGGAGAGCGCGAAAGCGCTACCGTCGCGGATCACGCCACCGAAGTTCACGTTGGCGTTGTCGCCGCCGATGGTCAGGGTCGCGGCGGCCGGGACGAGGTTCGTGCCGCTGTTCTCGACGAAGCCGTAGGCGCCGGAAAGGGAGCCGACGAGGTTCGAGAAGGAGTTCAGGGCCAGCACGCCGCCGTTGGCGGTCATGCCGAAGGAGGACTTCAAGCTGAAGACGTTGGCCGCATTGGCCTGCAGGGTGACGCCATCCAGCGTCGTCGAACCCGCATAGGTCGACGTGCCGTTAATGTTGAAGACCGCGCCGGCTCCGCCGGTGAGGGTCAGGTTGTTGCCGACCAGGCCGGTGATGCCCCCGGTGAGGGTGAGCGTGGAGCCGTTGGCGCCGGTGTTGGCGACGTTCCAGGTCTGGCTGGCGCCGAGGACAATCGGAGCGCTGATCGTGATCGCGCCGGCGTTGCCGTCGATCGTGATGCCGTCCGCGGAGGAAGCCGGCGCGATCGTCAGGGCCGCGGCCTCGGGGCCACCGGGGGCGACCACGACGCTGGTGATGCCGGTCGGATTGGCGGTGAACTGGAGGCTGCCGACAGTGAAGTTGCCGTCGAGCGTGGTGACGTACGAGGTCGCCGATGAATTCGTCGTGCTGAAGATGACCTTGTTCGCGATGCCCGGGAAGCCCTTGGCGTTCGTCGTGCCGGCTGCGTCCGTGTAGAAGTTCGTGTTGTAGTTGTTGGCGTAGTCGAGGCTCGACCAGCTGACGTCGGAACCGACGCGCCAGTAGAGGTTCGGCGTCAGGGCCGTGGTGACGAGGCTGACCGCGGTGTCCGAGGTATTAAGCGCGAACGAGAAGCCGCCGAACGTGGCGAGATTACCGATCGAGAAGGTGCCGCCGTTGAGGCCGCTCTGCGCGGTGATCAGGTCATACTGGCCGGCCTGCAGGCCGGCGAGACCGGTAAGGTTCAGGAGGACCTTGTTCGCGACGACGGCCGGGCCGGCGGTGACGATACGGTCGTAGTTGGAGGTCGAACCGAGCTCGAGGCCGAGGGCCGCTCCACCGGAGGTGCCAGCGCCGAGGTTCAGGCTGCCGGCCGTGGACGCGAGCGTCAGGGACTGGCCGACGCCGTTGAAGAAGTTCAGGATGGCTCCTGCGGAGACGGAGACGCCCGAGGTCGCGAGCGGCGTGGCCGCCGAACCCGTGATATTAAGGCGACCAGCGGTGACGGAGGTCGTGCCGGTGTAAGAAAGCACGGAACCCGCGAGGTTGAGGGTACCGACGCCGGACTTGACGATCGAGACGTTGTTCTCGTTCGTGCCCGCGCCACCGATAGAACCGACGTAGGTCGTCACGGTGTCCTGGTCGATCGTGAGCGTAGAATTCGCGGACGCGCCGCCGACGATGGCGTTCATCGCGCCTTGGCCGAGCGGACGCAGCGTGATGGAAGCGCCGGAGCCGCCGTAGAGCATACCGAGCAGCCCTTGGCTCGAAGCCGTGGCCGTGGCCGGGGTGCTCAGGATGAACTGGGTAGGGCTGATGACGCGGGCGACCGTGGCGCCGACGGGAATATTGGTACCGACGACGACCATGCCCTGGACGAGGCCGCCGTGCAGCAGCGAGACGCCGGATGTCGAAGTGGCGGTGGCAGGCGTGCTGAGCGTGAAGACCGGGGTCGTGGTGCTCGGGATAGTCAGGATCGTCGCACCTTCGGGGATACCAGGGCCGGAAATCGACTGACCGACGATCAGGTTATTGAGGATGGTTAGGTTCGGAACGAAGACGGTCGCGGAACCCGCGACGGTGGTCGCACCGTTGACGACGAAGCCAGCGGCGCCGGCCTCGACATTGACGGTCGTGGAACCAGCGGTGGTCGTGACCCCACGCATGTAGACGCGCTGCAGGGCGCCGGTCGGGAAGGCCGGGACGTTGACCGTGATGGTCGGAGCGGAACCGGACAGGTAGAGGCCGGCGTCGGTGACGGTGATGCCAGTGATCACACCACCGGAGACCGTGGCCCGGGCCTGGGCCGGGGTGGAACCCAGCATGCCGCCGTCGGCGTTGAGGTTGAGGACCGGAGCAGTCGCGTAGCCCGTGCCACCGACGAGGGTCAGGATATCCGCCGAGGTCAGGCCGGTGAGCGAGGTGAGCGCGCGGACCGACTGGTTCATCGCACCAGAGGAGTCACCGAGCTGCAGCACGCCGTTGGTATCGGCCACGCCGAGATTGAGTGTGGTGGCCGTGTTCAGGCGGTTATCCGCGCCGGCGGTCAGGCCGCCCGCGAGGACGAGACGTCCGTTGGTGACGGCGGTGGAGCCGAGATAGGTCGAGACGGCGGTGCCGCCGAGGACGAGATTAGCTGAACCAGCCTTGGTGAAGCCACCGACGCTGACACCGGCCAGGCCGCCGATCGGACCGGCGAAGGTGAGATTGTTCGTGCCGACGTCGAGCGTACCGCCCGCGGACATGAACTGGAAGGTACGCGTGGAAAGGTCGGACTGAGCGAAGGCGTCGGACAGCTGGAGGATGCCACCGGCGAAGACGAGGTTACCCGTCGTGCCGCCGATGTTGGCCAGCGATGAGATGCGGAGGATGCCTTCGTTGATCGTGGTCTGCTTGCCGACCCCGCCGCCGGCGACATTGGTGGCGGTGAGCACGAGCGTTCCGCGGCCGGACTTCGTCAGATTGGCGCTGGTGGAAAGCGGCGAATCGATGATGGCGGTGAGCTTCGGCGAGATAGCCGTCGAAGTCGGGTTCTGAACCGTGATGACGTATTCCGTTGCGCCCAGGGTGCCGGTGCCGTCGAGGGCGATGCCGGTAAAGCCGGACAACCTGGTGGAACTGGCCGAGGAAGGCGTGGCGTACGGGTTGAGCGTAAAGAGGATCGCGCCGGCGTTGACGCTGAGCGCACCACTGCCGCTGACGGTGAAGTCGGAAGCGGTCGAGGTGTTGTTATGCAGGACGAGGGCGTTGATGCCGCCGGATGTGAGACCGGTCAGGTCAGCGATGAGCGACTCGCGGATGTTCCAGGTCGTGGAGGCCGGGGCATTCGCCTGCTTCTGGGAGAAGGTGCCGTACTCGTAGGTCAAGTCGAGGACGCGCAGGGAGTTGGAAATCAGGTCATACGTGATGAGCGAGTTGCCCATGTTCGTTTCCGACAAGTCATTGGCGGCGGTCCAGGTCTCGCCGATCATCCACGGCACGATGCTCGTGGTCGGGGTCGCGGCGTAGATGTTGATCCAGTTGGCGGTCGAGGTCGCGGTGGAGACCTGGCTGATCGTGAACGAACCGGCGGCGGTCGCGGTGATCGTGGTCGAAGGCAGGATGTTGACGCCTTGGATACCCATGCCGGCGGCGATGCCGGTCGGGGAGGTGGCCCAAGTGACGGTGTTCGAGTTTAGCGTGGTGCCCATCTGCGCCGACTGCAGGGTCGTGCCGCCGCCGAGGAGCGTGCCGTTGAAGGCGGTCCGATAGGCGGCGTCAGTGATGCCGAGCTGATAGAAGCTATCGGACGCGCCAGTGCCCTTGGTGCCGTAATAACGGCCGCGCAGGTTGGTGGTCGCAAAGTTATTGCGGAGGAAGGTGCCCGTCGAAGTCACGAAACCCTGGCTCATGCTGCCGGAGGCGTAACCACCCACGTAACTCGTACCGGAGTCGAAGTAGACGCCCATGATGGTCTCGACGCCGGTGGCGGCTTGGTTGCCACGATTCCAGACGCCCATCGGGCGGGTCTCAGGGTACTTGTCCCCCGTGACCGCGATGCCCAGCATGGTGCCGGCCGCGGAATTCAGGTGCAGGGCGACGATGTTGTTGATCTGGTCGACGCCACCGCCGCTGCTGTAGGCCTTGTCGAGGTAGAGCGCGCCGTAGCGGTTGACGATGATGTCCGGGACGTTACTAGCCGGGAGCGTGGCGTAGAACCTGCCGCCAGTGCCCGTGAGCAAGATGGCGCCGCGGTCGACGATCAGGTTACCGAAGGAGTTATTGGTGTTATTGATGGACAGCGTCGCGTTGCCGACGAGGCGAACGGCGCCGAGGCCGGCGAACTCTCCGGTGAAGAGGGTCGCAGTGGTCTCGTTGATGTTCAACGTCGTGCCGACGCCGAGATTGATGTACGCCCAGTTGGCATTGGTCTGACGATTACCACCGGCGATGGAGCCGATGGTCTCGGAATAGGTGGTGCCGAACTGGAAGGTCGTCAGAGAAATCGCATCGGTGTAGGACGCGCGGTCCATCGTGATACGATTGGCGCCGTCGACGGAGACAATGACGGCACCCGGATAGACGCCGGGGGCAGCGATGGTCATACCCGGAGCGAGACCCGAGGTGTTCGCGAGCGTGACGACCTTACTGCCGATGGCCGTAGCGGCGACGACGAAGGTCTGATTAGACTGAGCCGAGGTAGCCGCGACGCTCAGCGTAAACTGGGTAGCGGTGTCGATGCTCAGGATGGTCGCACCGGCCACAATGCCAGTGCCGATGACGACTTGCCCGACCGAAAGACCAGCGGTGCTGGCGACGGTGACGGCAGCCGAGAGATTCGTCAGGGTGCCGCCGGTGAGATTGAGGCTCTGGAGGACGGGACCATCGGAAAGCAGCGACAGGCTCGAGGAGTCTTGGTTAGAGAAGTAGACGGGAGCGGAATCGCCGATGGCGAAGGAGCCACGACCGGTACGCGAAAGCTCGATGCCGCCGGCCTGGATCTGGATGGCGCCGATGAAGTCGTTGGCCTGGCGAGCGGCCTTGAGGACCAAGGTGCCCTCCCCCGTCTTGGTCAGGGACTGAGAACCGTCGATCAGCGAGGTAATCGTGAGGCGCTGGGCGGCCGTGTCCGTATTGATGACGAGCTCTTTGTTGAGCGCGCGCAGCGTGCCGCCAGAGATGGAGGTCATCGTGCCGACCTTGAGGTCGACGAGGCCCGTACCGGTCGCAGTGGCGGCCGAACTAAGGGTGAAACGGGTGCCGTTCGCATCGATACTGGCGACGGTGGCCCCAGCGGCAATACCCGTGCCGGTGACCGTGGCACCGACGACCATGCCGGCGGTGCTGGTGACATCGACGGTGGTCAGGCCGAGCGTGGTGGAACCCGCGGCGAGGGTCGTGATCGTGGTACCAGCGGAAGCCGTCTGCAGGATGCCGCCTGAAATGAGCTTGAGAAGGCCACCGTCCGGGATGGCGACGATCGAGGAGCCAGCCGCATTGAAGCGGACGGTCAGCGGAGAGACGACGTTGCGGGTCGTGCCAGCGTAGCCGGTCGTGTCGGTGACGTTCTCACCGTTACCCCACAAGGAGATATCATCGCGCGACGTCGCCGCGACGGCCGTGATATTACCGCCGACGGTGGTGGCGAAATTGGTGCTGCCCGTAGAGTCCGTGACCGTCGCGGCGGCGCCCAAGGTGCCGAGCAGGCCGGTGAAGAGGTCATTCGTCGTCGTGGTCGTGATACCGTTGACGGAAGACTGGGTGCCCGCAGGCAGGACGAAACGGACCGTGCCGGCGAGGCGTTGGCTGATCGGACCGAGGTTCAGGACGAAGTTCTGCGGCGCACCAGCGGTGAGGGTGACGGTACCGGAAGCGTTGGCCTGCTTGCTCAGGGTGACGATGCCGGTCACCGGATCGATGGCGGTGATCGTCGTGCTCGCCTGGATGCCGGCGCCTGTGACAGGCATGCCGAGGAGAAGCCCGGCGGCGCTGGCGACGGTGACACTGAAGGAACCGGAGGTGACGACGGACCCATCCAGAGGCAAGGCCTTGGCGGTGACGATCCCGACGCTCGAATAGGCGCCCGTGTTAGAGTTGGCGGCGGCAGGGAAGATCAGGCCGGCGACATTCTGGACGATCGGCGTGAGCGAGCTACCAAGGAAGGTGACCGTACCGCCGCGGAGTTCGATCGTACCGAGCGGATTGAGTCGGTTCGTGTTGTTAAGCGAAGCCTGCAGGGCGGTGACCGGAGCGTAGTCGAGCAAGGTCGTGCCCGCGTCGAAACGATTAGAGAGCGTGCCCGTCAACTGGTTGAGCCCCTTCATACGGAGGGTACCGCCACCGGACTTATACCACTGGCCGGAGGTGCCGCCGCCGATGATATCCGCGTCGATGACGAATTCGGCTTCGCCGGCTCCCAAGTTGAGGCTGCGATAGACCGTGATTGCGCGTTGCGCGTTCTGCAAGTTCACCGCGGCGCCGTTGGTGCCGGAGATGAAGGCCGCCTGCGTGTTATAATGTGCGTTGGTCGTAATCGTACCGCCGATGGTCAGCACGCCGCCGGAGCCGAGGAAGATGCCCGACTGCGAATTAACGCTGGAAGCGGAACCGTAGAAATTAAGCGCCCCGACCGTCTGGGAGAAGCCGTTGAGGTCGAGCCAGCCGCCGGCGTTGACGGCGGACTGGATGTTCGCGAGCGTCCAAGTGGCGCCCGTCGGGAACTGCTGGACGCTGCTGCCGATACGGATCGTGCCGGTATCGATATACTGCACGCCGGTCCAGGTCGACGTGGCCGTCATCGCCATGGTGATAACCGCGGTACCACGCGTGGTGAAATTGGCCGCGCCGGTGCCGATGAACGTACCGGACCAGGTCGTATTGATATTGGCGAGACCGACGCCGAAGGTCGTGGCCGACGTGCCCGTGTCGACGATACCGGAGCCGGAAAGTGAGCCGACGTAATCCTGACCCAAGGTCTTGTCGAGTTTGGCGCCCGAGGCGATGAAGACAGGGGTGGTGTCACCGATGCGGTCACCGGCGCTCAGCTGAACCGTGCCCGCGTTGATGATGAGTGGCCCAGTGAAGGATTCCCCGGCGGCGAGCTTGAGGATGCCCGGCCCGATCTTGGTCAGTCCGCCTGCGCCGGCAATCGAGCCGTTGAGGGTGAGCGTGGTCGCGGCGCTGGTGATGTCGAAGGTGACGTTACCGCCGAGCAGCGTCATGGTCTTGTAACCATTGACAAGGTTCGTTGCGCCTAGGTCGCCAGTGGCGCCAGTATACTGGAAAGTCGTACCGTCGCGGAAAGTGACGACCTTATTGACGCCGGCGCCGAGCTGCAGGTAGTTGCTGAAACTCAGCGTACCCTGATTGACCGTCGTGTTCCCCGAATAGGTCGTGTCGGTGAACGTGAGAGCAGCGGACGTACCCGCGGCCGTCGTCGCCGACGAGAGGGTGATGCTCGTCGCGCTGTTGATCGCAATGATCTTGGCGCTCGGCTGGATGCCGGTGCCAATCACAACCATACCAACCGAGAGGCCAGCGGTGCTGCCGACGGTGACCGCGGTCGCGGCGTTCGCGAAAGTACCGGTTCCCGAGACCGGCAGACGGGCGAGGGTCAGCTGACCGGTGCCGTTCTTGACGAGATTGATGGAAGCGAGCGCGGCGTTATCGGCGATGGGCGCATTGATCGTGAGCGCCTGAGCTCCGTACTGGTGAATGATGAGGTCGCCGGCGGCGCCGCCGGTCAGGGATCCCGTCACGCCGCTGGCATAAAGGGTGTTGGTGGCGCTGGTAGTCGCCGCGATACTGATCAGGAACTTGGTGTTATCCGTGATGCTCGTGATGGTGGCGCCCGCAGGAATACCGGTACCGGTGACGGGCATACCTGGAATCAGGCCGGCCGTGGAAGCCACCGTGACCGAGTTAGAAAGGTTGGTGGTCGTCGCCGAAATCGAGACGTTGGTCAGCGCGCTACTATTAATAGAGTAAGCATCGGCACCCGTGAAGAGGATGGCACCGCTACCGCTACCCAGTGCTAAGCTGCTGTTGCCCAACGAGAAAGACTGACCTGCACCCGAACTGGCCAGACGCAGAGTGCCGGCGTTGCTTTGGCCACCGGTGGTGAGGATCTGGGCGGTAGCGGTGGCGGTCGCGTTCGCGCTGAGGGTGATGAGGCCGCTGGCCGACAAAGTCAGACCCGAAGCCGTGGCGGTGGCCGCCGAGGTGATCGTGAAGGAAACCCCATTGACGATGGTGGCGATGGTGGCACCGGCAGGAATACCCGAGCCGCTGATCGACTGACCGATGACCAAGCCCGTCGTGCTCGGAACCGTGATCGTGATCGTGCTGTTGGTCGAGGCACCCGTGAGCGTGGCGGCAACGGCCGGGATCGAAGCGATGGTGGCACCGACCGCGATGCCCGGACCAGCGATCGGCGTTCCGACCGTCAGGCCAGACGTGGTCGCCACCTGGACGTTAGAGCTGCCGGTGGTCGTCGTCGCGCCGTTGATGAAACTACCCCCCGCGCCGAGCGTCAGAGCCGAGCCAGTCGCCGTCGCATTCGCACTAAGAACAAAAGCCGTGCCGTTGGTCACGGACAAGACAGTCGCGCCGGCCGGAATGCCGACACCGTACACCGCCATGCCAGGCAAGAGGCCGGCGGTGCTGGTAACCGTGACGTTCGGGGTACTGATCGTCGTGACGCCGGCAGCCAGTGCGATCGAGTTAGGCGAAACCTGCGTTTGCGAACCGGTGAACGAACGATTGTCGGCGGCGAGACCGCCGCCGAAGACCGTCAGCAAGTTGGTGACCGTACGGTCGGCGCGGAGATTCAGCGCGGTATTGGTGGCCGTGGCGGCATTGCTCAACGTGAGCAGGCCGCTGGCCGTCAGCACCTGCGCCGTGGCATCGGCGGTGGCGGCGGCGCTGAGCACGAAGGTGGTCGCATTGGTGATGGAAGCGACGGTCGCACCCGCCGGGATGTTGGGACCGGAAATCGGCTGGCCGACGACCAGGCCAGTCGTGCTGGCGACAGTGACGTTGGGCGAGGCGTTCGTCGTGGAGACCGCGGTGAGGCGGACCGCATTGGCGGCGATGGCCGAGACGGTGACACCAGCTGGAATGCCCGTGCCGGAAACGCCCATGCCCGTCAGCACGCCGGTCGTCCCACCAGAAGTAAGGGTGACCGCGCCCGCCGCCGAGGCCGGCTGGTTCAAGGTGACGTTGAGACCGGAGACCGCCGTGATGACTGAACCGAGGGGGATACCCGTGCCGGTGATCGGCATACCGACGACGAGGCCGGTCGCATCGGTGACAACGACGGTGGCGGAACCGGCGACGGTCGTGGCGCCAGGCAGGAAGACGGCCGGAACGACGACGCTCGTCGAACCACTGGTCGTGGAAGCGGAGCCGACGTTGAACGCGCCGGAGCTGAAGATGAAAGGCGTGGCGCTGCTGATCGAACTAAGGAAACTGTAGTTGGTGCCGTCGAAGAACACGCCACGTCCCGCACCGTAGATGCCGCTGGTCGGACCGGTCGTGGTCGTGACGACCGAACCAGCAGGAGCGCTGACGAGGAGGGTGCCGCCGACGGCCGTCGCCGTGAAACTACCGAGCGTGAGGCGATTGCCGAGGGAGGAGTCGCCGACGGGAAGCATCGCGATAATGCCGCCCCCCGCGTTGATGGTGAGATTGCCGAGGGCCTGCGAGACGGCGAGGCCGGTCTTGCCGGTGAGCTGCAGCACACCGCCCGCGAGGGTCGGAGCGGAGCCAGTAGTCGGCGTGCCGAGCAGGTACGGCTGCGAGGCGGTGAGGGTCGTGGCGGGGGCGGTGAGGGTCTGCGCAGAGGCGGTCGCGGTCGCCGCGGCGCTCAGCACGAAGGTCGTCGTGTTGGTGATCGAAGCGACGGTCGCGCCCACCGGGATGTTCGGACCGGTGATTGGCTGACCGACGGCGAGTCCGGTCGTGCTGGCCACGGTCACGGTGGTCGAGGTAGCGGTCGTCGAAGCGTTAGTGAGCGTCAGCAGCGGACCATAGACCGTCGCGGCGGCGTTCAGCGTGATGATGTTCCCGCTGATTGCGGTGATGTAAGAGTTCGCGGCGACACCCGCGCCCGTGACGAGGCGACCGACCGCCAGACCTGCGGCACTGGCGACGGTGATGTTCGTCGAAGCGGCCGAGTTAGCTGCCGTGGTCAGCGAGGCCGGACCGGCGACGTTGGCGAAATCAACGGCGAAGGTGCCACCGCTGATTGTCAAGGCACCGGTGAAGAGGCTGTCGTTCGCGGAGTTAAGCGTGAACGTACCGACCCCAAGCTTGGTCAGCGTGAGGTTACCGATGGTGGTCGCGACGAAATTGCCGGAGAAGCTGGTGGTCGTGTCGTCACGGCCGAACGTCAGCGAGGTGGCAGTGCCACCGGAATTCATGACCGTACCGGCACCCGCGATGGAGCCGACCGTCTGAGCCACGTTGTTGATGTCGAGGGTGGCACCGGAGGCGATGACGACCGCACTGCGCGGGGGAATCACGCTCGCGAGGCCCGTCTGGACCTTGCCGGCGTTGATGGCCGTGCTGCCGGTGTAAATCATCACACCGGACAGGGAGGTGCCGAGCATCAGGGTGCCCGCACCGTTCTTCGTGATGCCACCGCCGCTGAGGATCTGCGAGTTGATCGTGACCTGGCCCGCACCGTCAAAAGTGATGTTGTTGAACGATGAGCGGATGCCGCCCGTGAACTTCAGGATACCACCCGCCGTGTTGGCGGTGACGACGAGGTCGTTGTTGAAATAAATACCCGCAGTGATTTCGTCCGACTGGCCGAGGCCGAATTTATTGATCGCTGCGCTCGCCCCACCGAGGGCGTCCATGACGATATAACCGTTGGTGCCCGTGACTCCGCCGACGAGGCCGCCAGCGAGGGTGAAGGCGTTGTAGGACGCAACCGTGTCGCCGATGTTCAACGTGCCGAGACGAATCGACTTGCCCAAGCTGATGGTCTGGTCGCCCTGCAAGTTGATGTTCAGATTCGCCGTATCACCTTCGGCATCAGGGAACAAAGCGTTGACGCCCCAATTGGTGGTCTTGGTCCAGGCCAAGCCGGAGTCGAAACCGTCCTGGGTCCAGGTGAGGTTGGCGGCGCGGGCGACCTTAGGCGTCCCCATGGCGAGGAGCGCGGCGGCGACCATCAATGACGCACGGGGAAAGAGGGGACGAGACTTCGAACTTTTCA
>JBAXMD010000004.1:0-35090 GCA_037134475.1 Verrucomicrobiota bacterium
CGGGGACGGGCACGCCGGCGAGGGTCAGGGCCGTCGGCGCGAAGTCGATCCAGCTTGCGAAGTCTTCGCGCACCGTGCCCGGGGCGATTTGGCCGGGCCAGCGGACGATCAGAGGGACGCGGGTGCCGGTGTCCTTAGGCGAGCGCTTGAAGCGGGGCATGCCGCGACCGTGGTCGCCGGTCACGATCACGATCGTGTTCTTTTCCAGGTCGTGGGCCTTAAGCCAATCGAGGACGCGTCCGAGGGTGTAATCGACGGCGGTGACGAGTTCGTGGTAGTGGGCGACTTCGCGGCGGACGGCTGGGGTGTCCGGGTAGAAGGGCGGGAGCTCAACCTTGGCCGGATCGCGGCGGTCCGAAGGCTTCAGCGCGACGGTGTTCTTGGCGTGCGCTTCATCGGTCTCGCGGATTTGGCTTTCGTGGCTGACGACGTCGTTGATGTAAGCGAAAAAGGGTTCCTTAGGTTTGTCGGTCAGCTTGCCGAGGGGCTGCTTGGAATAGTTGACCCAGAGCTTCTTGTCGTCGGCCAGTTCCTTTTCGGAGACGCCTTGGAAATCCGTCTTGCCGGGCCACATCACATGGTAGCCGGAGGCACGGAGTTTTTCGGTGAAAGGGTGAGGCGGGTTGATGACCTTCGAGCGCATGTTCTGCGCACCGTACTTGAGAGGGTATTGGCCGGTGACCATACCGCTGCGCGAAGGGGCGCAGACGCCGGTGTGGGTGAAGCTGCGAGTGAAGAGGGCGCCTTCTTTGGCAAGGCGGTCCATGTTCGGGGTGATGGCATCCTTGCAGCCGTAAGCTCCGGTGTCGGGGCCCATATCTTCGCCGATCACTAGGACGATGTTCGGGCGGGTTTCGGCCGCGCGGGAGAGGGCGGCTGTCAGCAGGACGGCCAAGGCGAGGAGGCAACGGGGCATGAGGGTGGGACAAGGTCCTTGGCCAATGGTTGCGGGGTAATCGGCCATGGCAAAAAGAAAGGACGCTTTTAGGCGTCCTTTTCGAGGGGGTAGGGTGTTAGGCCTAAGCCCGACGCTTAGTCCGTGAAGCGGAAGAGAGCCACGTCGCCGTCCTTGAAGAGGTACGACTTGCCTTCGAGGCGGTAGCGGCCGGCATCTCGGGCGGCGGCGACCGAACCATTCTTCACCAGATCCTCGTAGGAGACGATTTCGGCCTTCACGAAACCCTTTTCGAAATCGGTATGAATGACCGCGGCGCACTGCGGGGCGGTCATGCCACTGCGGAAGGTCCAGGCGCGGACTTCCTTTTCGCCGGCGGTGAAATAGGTGGCCAGTCCGAGGAGGTGATAGGCTCCGCGGATGAGCGAGGACACGCCGGAGTCGGTGACGCCGAGAGACTGGAGGAACTCCGTGGCTTCGGCCGGCGAGAGATCGCAGAGCTCGGCTTCGACCTGGGCGCAGATGACGACGTGCTCGCATCCGTGACGTTTGCCGATGAGGGCGGCGACATTGGCGACGTGCGGGTTCTTGGATGGGTCGGCGAGATCGGCCTCGGCGACGTTGCAGGCGAAGAGTACCTTCTTCGAGGAGAGCAGGTTGTAGGTCTTCAGGCGGGAGCGTTCATCGTCGGAGACGTCGAGCGAGGAGGCTGGCTGGTTCTCGTTGAGGTGCTTCACCAGACGGGCGAGCAGTTCGACGTTGGCGATGGCGTCCTTGTCCTGGCTGCGGACCTTCTTCTGGTTGCGGTCGAGCTGCTGTTCGGCGGACTGGATGTCGGCGAGGATGAGTTCGGTTTCGATGACCTCGATGTCCCGGATGGGGTCGACCTTGCCCATGCTGTGGACGATGTCGTCGTTATCAAAGCAACGGACCACGTGGATGATCGCGTCGCACTCGCGGATATTGGAAAGGAAGTCATTGCCTTTGCCTTCGCCCTTGGAGGCGCCGGCGACGAGGCCAGCGATGTCGACGATGTCAATCGTGGCGGGGATGACGACCTTGGTGCCGGCGATCTGCTGGAGTTTCAGCATGCGATCGTCCGGGACGAGGACCACGCCGACGTTGGGCTCGATGGTGCAGAAGGGGTAGTTGGCCGCCTCGGCCTTACGCGAGCGCGTGAGGGCGTTGAAGAGGGTCGACTTGCCCACATTGGGAAGTCCGACGATGCCTGCCTGGGTCTTTGCCATGGAAGGTGCACCGTGGGCATCCGTCCCGCCGAGGTCAAGAGTCGGCGCTCAGGGCGGCAGTTCCTGCGAACGTTCGCTGAGGTCGGTGGACGGCAAGACGACTTCGTCTTTGGGCTGAGGCTGCCCGCGCATAATGCGGCCCACGGCGATGTGGCCATGGATGCCAGTAATCTCGAGGATCGCCGTGGGGTTGAGCCGCGGGTCGCGGCAGACCACCACCATCTTCTCCTGCACCAAGGTGCCGGGCAGGAGTAACACCGGCACGGAGAGGCTGCTGAGGGGGTAGCCTTGGACGAAGCCGATACGGATATTACGCGGCGAGCCGGCCGGGAGCGTGAACGGGTTCGGCTCCTCGGCGGGCGGCGTCTTGGTCGTGGCGCAGCCTGTCAGCAGCGCGAGCAGCAGACAGACTGGGCGGAAGTGGTTCACTCGCGGCTGGAAGCGCCGGGACCTTCGGGCGGCTTGCCGATGAAGGCGGCCAGGGCGGAGTTGGGCGGGAGGCCGCCGGGGAGACCGCCCGGAGAGAGCGGGCCCGGGGTCTGCTCGGCCTTGTCTTCTTCCGAGATGAACTGGTCGAAGCCCGGACCAGAGGTGTCGAGTTCGCCTTCGAACATACCCTGCAGCTGACGCATGCGCGTCGGGTGGCGCATCTTGCGGAGCGCCTTGGCTTCGATCTGACGGATGCGTTCGCGGGTGACTTTGAAGTGGCGGCCGACTTCTTCGAGCGTGCGCTGGACGCCGTCGAGGAGACCGAAGCGGAGGATGAGGACTTCCTTCTCGCGTTCGGCGAGGGAGCGCAGGACGAAGTCGATCTTCTCGCGCAGGAGGCGGGTGGAGGCCGTGTCGGAGGGGTTCTCCGCGGACTTGTCTTCGATGAAGTCGCCGAGCGAGGTATCTTCGCCGTCACCGACGGGCGACTGGAGGGAGATCGGCTGCTGGGCCATCTTCATGATCTGCTGCACGCGATCGATGGCCATGTTCATCTCGTTGGCGACTTCTTCGGCGGTCGGCTCATGGCCGAGTTCCTGGGTGAGCTGCTTCTGGACCTGCATCACCTTGTTAAGCGTCTCGATCATGTGGACCGGGATGCGGATGGTGCGGGCCTGGTCGGCGATGGAGCGGGTGATCGCCTGGCGGATCCACCAGGTGGCGTAAGTGGAGAACTTGTAGCCGCGGCGGTATTCGAACTTCTCGACGGCCTTCACGAGGCCCATGTTGCCTTCCTGGATGAGGTCGGTGAAGAGCAGGCCGCGGTTCTGGTACTTCTTCGCGATCGAGATGACGAGGCGGAGGTTATGTTCGACCATCTCGGTCTTGGCGCGCTGCGCTTCGTCGAGGTGCTTGCGGACGTTGCGGGAGAGGTGGAGTAGTTCCGTCGGCGTGAGGCGCCAGCGGAGTTCGATTTCGCGGGTGCGGGTGGCGGAGATCTCGGGCTTGATGGCCTTTTTAGCGCGGACAGGGCCGCGGGCTACCATGGTCGGTTCGACCAAGTTGCGGGAGTCGTCGATGTCGCCCTTGATGTCGGGGAGTTCGAGCCATTCTTCAAAGAGCTTCATCTTGAAGCAGAACTTGCGCAGGATGTCTTTGCAGCCTTCCTTGGGGGTCCGTTCGATCTTGCCGTAAGCCTCGCGTGACTTGGCCTTCTTGGGAGCATCGGTTTCGTCGAGGTATTTCTGCCAGGCCTTGTCGAGCTTGGCCTTGAGCTTCGTGCACTCCTCCGTGGCCTTGGGGAGCATTTTGTAATAGGCGTCGCGGGACTCGACCTTCTTGTCGATGACGACCTTATCGAAGCGTTCTTCCTTGCGGAGGACCTTGAGGGCGAGGTCGAGCTGGTAGGGTAGGGTGAGCCAGCAGGTGAAAAGGAAATCCTGAGCGCGGAGTTCGGCATCCTCGATGCGCTTAGAGATCTCGACTTCCTGTTCGCGAGTGAGCAGCGGCTTGTGGCCCATCTGCTTCAGGTAGACGTTGAACGGATCGTACGGGGCGTCGGCCGGGACGGTGCGGGCGGCTTCTTCTTCGGAGTCCTCGACCTTCTTGCGGTAGGTCTCGACCTCGTCCTCGTCGAGGAGCTTGATGTCGAGGTTATCGAGGATGTTCATGATGTTCTCGATCAGCTCCGGGTCGGTAGCGCTGTCGGGAATGACTTCGTTGATGTTCTGGACGGTGACGTAGCCGTTCTTCTTGGAGAGGCTGACGAGCTGTTGGACCTTCTCGTTGATGTCGGGGCGGACGGGCGCGACGGCCTTGACCGGGACGGCAGCCTTGGCGGCAGGTGCGGCCTTGACGGGAGCGACGGCCTTGGCGGGCGCGACCTTGGCGGGGGCCACGGCTTTACCGGCCGAGGCGGCCTTCGCCGGCGCCGGGGCCTTCGCTGCCGGCTTGGCGACGACGGCCTTGACGGGCGTCTTCGCGGCGGGCGCGGCCTTCACGGCCTTGGCAGGCACGGCGGCTTTGACAACGGGCTTAGCCTGCTTGGAGGCTTTGACCGGTTTGTCGGTGGTCTTCTTGTTCTTCTTGTCGGTCATCTTGGGAAAATTAGGCGGCGGAGAGAGACGGAGGGGTCGCGTGCGATTTGCGCAGGGCGATTTTTTCCGACTGGAGCTGGTTGAGGGTGGCGATGTCGTCGCGGGAGGTGGAGGCGATGCGGGCGTCGAGGCTGCGCATCAGGGTCTGGACGTGGCGACTGTGGAAGGACTTCAGGATGCTGTTCGCGCGGGGCAGGATGTCCTTCTCGTCGTCGCGTCCGGCGTAGGTCTCGGCGGTGAGGCGGGCGGCTTCGGTGCGCAGTTCGTCGTCCAGGGCGCTGATGGCTTCGCGCAGGCCGGCGAAATGTCCGTGGGCGGCTTCGTTGAGCAGGGCCATCAGGAGTTGGCCGCCTCGTCCGGACTGGTCGATCCACTCGAGCGGTAGCGACTGGGCGATGGGGACGAAGTAGGAATCATGCCGCAGAAGGAAAAGTATCAAATCCTCCTCCGACGTTGTCAAGCCCCCCCCCTTGACAACCGGGGCGGGGGGGTGGTCGTTGGGGCCGCCGAGCTGGGCGGCGGGGCGTTGGGCCTGGCTTTGGGCGCGATGGCGTTCGTAGGCCATGTGCATCTCGCGGATGCCGATGCCGGCATGGCGGGCGGCCTCGTTGAGGGCTTCGCGGACGATTTCCTCGGCGCCGGCCTGCTCGACGATGGGGAAGATGGTCTCCAGCAGACTGAGGCGGCTGGTGAGCGGCAGGTTGACCGAGCCTTCGGGGACGAGGGACTGCACGCAGAACTGCATCGCACTACGGGCTCCGGCGACGAGGCCCGCCCAGCCGGCGGCGTCATGCGTCGAAAAATACTCATCGGGGTCCTTGCCGCCGGGGAGCGAGAGGAAGCGGATGTCGAGGCCTTCGCGCAGGCCGATGGGGAGGAGGCGCAGGGCAGCCTTCTGGCCGGCGGCGTCGGAATCGAGGAAGACGATGAGGCGCTGCGTGAAGCGCCGGAGCTGCTGCATATGCTCTTCCGTGACGGCGGTGCCCTGGGCGGCGATCGCACCGGGGATGCCCGCTGAGTGGCAGCGGATGGCGTCGAGCTGGCCTTCGACGAGTACGAACGGATCGGCGTCTTTGCGCGTCATGCGCGCGCGGTCGATATTGAAGACCGTGCGGGATTTCTTGAACAGTTCGGTCTCGGGCGAATTGACATACTTTGCTTCGCGGGACGGGTCGTCCTGCGGGGTGATGTCGAGCGTACGCGCGGTGAAGGCGATGACGCGGCCTTGGATGTCGCGGATCGGGATGACGAGGCGCCCGCGGAAGCGGCAGCGCCAGCGGAGCGGGTCAGGCACGCGGTCGACGCCGAAGAACAGGCCGGTCTGCGCGAGGGCGTCCTTGCCGTAGCCCTTGGCGAGCAGGCCGGGGATGAGCTTTGAATCGTCGACGGGAGCGAAGCCGATGCCGAAGTCGTCAGCAACCTCGAGGGAGAATTTACGCTTCTCCGTCCAGTAGTCGCGAATCCATTCGCCGTGCACGGGGTCTTCGAGGAAGCAGCGGCGCCAGTAGTCGGTGACGAGCTCATGGATCTCGAGGAGCTGGCCGCGGAAGGACTTCTCATTCTTGCCATCGCCGCCGGTCTCGTAGTCGAGTTTGAAGCCGAAGCGGGTGGCGACGCGTTCGATGGATTCCGGGAAGTCCAGGCCTTCGCGGTTCATCACCAGTTTGAAGGCGTCGCCGCCTTGCTGGGTGGAGAAGCAATACCAGAGGCCGGTCTCGGGGTTGACCTTGAACGAGGGACTTTTCTCGGACTTGAAGGGGCTGAGGCCCCACCAGTCGCGTCCGCGTTGCTTCATCTGGGTGTAGTCCCCGGCGAGCGCGACGATATCGGCCCGTTGGCGGAGCTCGTCGATGGATTTGCGGGAAATACGGGCCACGGCTGTCAAGGGGTGTCTGTCAAGTGGGTCGGAGCAAACGAAAATAATTCCCAATCGGCGATAGGGCGTTCCCCCGTGTTATGCCTAGGGGTCGGGCGGGCACAAGGGGGTGGGCCCCTTTAGCACTCGTCGCAGAGCTTATGGCGGATCCGCTTGGCTTCTTCCCGCAGGCGGGTCGCTTCGGCCGTTTGTCCCTGCTTATCCATGGCTTCAGCAAGGTTGTCCAAGACGGAGGCGGATTCGCGCTTCTCGGCCCCGTGGAGCTTTTGGACTCCGACGAGCTGGCGGCGGAAGAGGGCTTCGGCTTCGGCCAGTTTACCGAGTTTGAGTTCGAGTCCGCCCAGGATGCTCATCGTGCCCAGTGGGTCAGGGTGGCCTTCGCCGAGCGTGGCGACTTCGACGGTCAGCACCGAACGATAGAAGCCGGCGGCCTCGTCGAGCCGTCCCTGGCGGTAGCAGAGGCCGGCCAGTTGGGTGCGCAGGTTGATGATCGCGGCGTCGGCGCCGCGCGGGGAGGTCTCGAGCAGATCCAGGGCTTCGCGATACAGTCTCTCCGCGCCGGCGAGGTCATCGGCGGACATCCGCAGCGATGCGAGTTCCCGACGCAGGTCCGCGGCGGCAGAACGTTCGTCGCGCGAGGACTTGCTCTGGAGGGTGATCGCTTGCTTCAGCGCTTCAGTGGCTTCGTCGATTTTTCCGGCGCTACGAAAGGCCGCAGCCCGTTGGCGCAGGACCTCGGGGCTGACGGACGATGTGAGGGAAGTCTCGCCGCAACCGGCGACGAGGAGAGCGAGCGCGATGAGTGCCGGCTTGGACATTAGTCGCCCAGGAAGCTCGCGTCGTCACACTGCGCCTTGAAGTAGGGCGCGGTGCCGTCGACTTCGACCGTCAGCGAGTGGTTGCCGGCGGCGATCGAGGCGGCGGAGGCGCCGTCCTTGAGATCGATGGACTTACCGTCGAGCCAGGCGGCCTTCACGCCCGTGAGGACGAGGGGCTTCTTGGTGGCCGCGGCGGCGGTGAGGCGCGCCGTTGCGTAGAGGCGGCCGGGGTTGAATTCCTTGGTCAGCTGGCCGTTGACGAGCGTGTAGACCGGCGTGGGTGCGGCCGACTTGGCGAGAGCGCCGGGCGGCTGGTCGTCGAAGATCCACAGGCGGGCGACGTTACCCTTGCTGGCGTCGAAGGGACCGGGTTTGCCGATCTCGCCGAGGAAGGCGTAGAAGTTACGTTTGGAGACGCCCAGGATGCCGTCGGAGAGTCCGGCGGGCATGATGCTGCCGATGTTGTCGCGGCTCACGATATTGGCCTTGAGAATCGGGATCTCGACGCCGGGACCCGGGCGGATGAAGAGTTCGGTCGCGTTCTCGCGCGCAGGGATGCCGGTCATCAGCGAGCCATCCTTCATCTTGAAGGAGAAGGCGTGGTAGCCTTCCTTCACCTTCGCGGCGGGATTCAGCACGCTCTCGATGATGTAGTCGAGCGGGGCGCTGGCGCCGATACTGCTGAGGTCGGGGCCGAGGTGACCGCCGGCTCCGCCGATGGCGTGGCATAGCGTGCAACCGGCTTTGCGGTAGTGGATCTCGCCGTCCGCGGGATCGGCTCCCAGCTTGATCATATTGATGATGCCAGCGATCTCGGCTTCATAGTTGCGCGGGCCCGTCTTGGCACCGGTGAGAGGTTCGATGGCCTTGACCAGCGCGACGCCACCACGGCCGAGCGAGCGAGCGGACTGCAGGGCGGCGGAAAGGTGTTCGGCGCTCAGGCCCTTCGGGAATTCTTTGGCGAGGCGTTGCGAGAATCCACCGATTTGGAAGAGGTTGGTCCAGACAGCGGCGGCTTCCTGCTTCGTCTTAATCTGGGCGAACACCGACGGGATGGCCTTGTAGGCTTCGCCTGGGGCGTGGACGGCGAGGGCGGGCAGGGCGTCGCGACGGACGGCTGACGGGCGGGCTTCGGCGGTTAGGCTGCGGAGCGCGGCGAGCGAAGGCTGCTGGCCGATGGTGCGGAGCGCGGCGATGGCGGTCTGGCGGAGGGCGGCTTCTTTTTCGCGACCGGCAAAGTCACCGAGCTTCGGGACGAACTGGACCAGCTTCCACTGGCCCGCGAGGCGGACGCATTCAATAAGCAGCTTCGGTTCGGTCTGGTAGGTGAGTAGCGCGCCGAGACCGGAAAGGTCGCCATTCGGACGGACGTTGCGGGTGCCGGCTTCAGCGAGGGCGTGGGCGACGCGCTGGCGGGTCGCTGGCTGCAGCGAGGTGTCGTTGATGAGCGCCTGGTAGAGCAGGCTGGCCTCTTCGGCCGTGCCGGCCTTGCCGATGAGTTCGATCCATGGGCCCGAGCCAGCGGCGTCGATCTTGCGGCCGACGAAGAGACGCTGCACATAAGGCGTGGCGATGCCGGGGTCGATCGCCTTGACGATCGCATCGAGGGCGGCTTCCTGGCCTTCGACCTTGGAAGGCTGGGCGGCGACGTCTTCAAGCCACGGACGGGCGAGCTCGTTGATGCTCGTCCAGGCGGCGAAATCGAGGAAGGTATCCTCGGTGTTCTTCGGCAGGTGCGTGAGCACAGCGCGGGCGCTTTCCGGGGTGCGTACACGGGCGAGGGCGCGATGGGCTTCGAGCTGCACGCGCGGATTGGCGTGCGAGAGGAAAGGCGTGATCAGGCTAATGTCCGTCGCGCCGCGGGCGCCGAGGGATTTGCCGAGTTCGCGGAGACCGACTTGGAGGCTCACGGGGTCCTTGCTCTTCAGGAGTTCGGCGAGGTGCGCCGTGTCGGCGGTGCGTCCGCTGAGAAGCCAGGCGGCGTGACGACGGGTGGCATCATCCTTGGCCCAATCCTTGAGGGCGGCCTGCAGTTCGGCGACCGGGAGCTTGGCGAGTTCGCGGCGTGACTGTTCGAACGTCCAGCGGTTAGGAGAGAGCAGGTTGGCGAGGAGTTCCTTGGACGACTTGCCGAGGACGGGCTGCCAGGCGAGCGGCTGGGCGGCCTCGGGCAGGATGCGCCAGATACGGCCGTGGAGTTTGTCGCGACGCGGGTCGCGGAAGTCGACCTCGCCATGGTTGATGATCGGGTTCGTCCAGTCGGCGACGTAGAGAGCGCCATCCGGGCCCATCTTCGGGGTGATCGGGCGGAAGGAGACGTCGCTCGTGCGGACGACGTCAGGCAGTTCCTTGGTCACATAGCCGGACTTGGGCGCGTCGGAGACGCTGAAGTCGTTGAAGCCGAAACGGACGATGCGATGGGCGCGGAAGTCGCACGTGATCGCGTTGCCTTGCCAATCAGGTCCGAAGAGCGGGCTGTTGATGAGCTCGAGTCCGCTGAACTTAGGGTAGGAACCCGGGCTGATGCTGCCGACGAGGCGACGAGCGCCTTCGGAGGGCGGGAAGGCCGCGCCCGGGAAAGCCCAATGCACGCCCGTGCCATCGGCGCCGGAGGTGAGGAAGGTCTGTCCGGCAGCGTCTTCCTGCTGACCCCAGGCGTTGACGAGGCCCTTGGAGTGGACTTCGAGGCGTTCGGTGTTCGGGTCGTAGGCGAAAGCCACGCCGGAATTGGCGCGCACGAGGCCCCACGGGGTCTCGAGGTGCGAGTGGATGTAGATCGTCTGGTGGAAGTAAAGACGGCCATCGATGCCCCAGTGGAGCGTGTGGACGATGTGGTGGGTGTCTTCGGTGCCGAAGCCGCTCAGTACGATGCGTCGGTCGGCGAGGATACCGTCGGTGTTCGGATTCGTCAGGTGGAGTAATTCGGTGCTGGCGCCGACGTAGACGCCGCCGAAGTTGTCGGGGGCTACGCCGGAAGGAATGAGCAGGCGATCCGCGACGATACGGGAGATGTCGGCGATGCCGTCGTGGTTGGTGTCTTCGAGCAGGATGATCTTATCATTGCCCGTGGACGGACCGAACTTCGCGGAGTTGCCGGCCATTTGTGCGGCGAGGTCTTCCGGGTTCACCTGCGGGTAGGTATTGGAGGTCGCGACCCAGAGGCGGCCGGAGGTGTCCCAGTTCATGTGGACCGGCTTCTCGAGGAGCGGGTTCTCGGCGAAGAGCGAGATGCGCAGGCCGTCGGACAGTTTGAACTCCGGGGCGGGCAGGGAGGTGCGGACTTCGAGCTTCGCCGGGGTCTTCGGCTCGGGAGGCAGCGTGCTGGGCTGGCCCGCGGAGACCGCGATGGCGTCGGCTTCGGCCGTGTCAATCAGCGGGTCGAACTTCGGGATCTCGACGGCGTTATTGCCCTGTTCGCGCTTACGGAAGCCGAAGATGTAGGTGTAGTTGGCCGGACGGCTGCGGTGGAAGAAGAGCGAGTTCTTGCGCAGGACCGAGGCGCGCAGGGTTTCCGCGGCGGCGGCGGGCTTATCCCAGGAATCCTTGTTCACGTTCCAACCCAGCTGGGCGGCGACGCCTTCGCTGAGCGCACGGTAGCCACGTTCGGTGAGGTGGATGCCGTTGTCGGTGCCGAGGTCGAGGGCGATGCCGTGTGATTTCCATTCCGCCTGGATGAACGGCACGTTCTTTTCCATGGCGAGTTGGGCGAGGCTGCTACCGTAGGCGGCAAGCATCGCGTTGTGTTCGGCGGGGTCAGGCAAGCCTGGGCGGGAGCCGCGGAGGTCTTCGTGGGCGATCGGTCCGAGGATGACGAAGCGGACCTTGCCGCCGGCGCTGTGCTTCGTGATGAGGTCCATCAACTGGGCGACATCACGCTTCAGCCGGGCGGGCGTATGTTCGGTGCCGTAGCGGGCCGGATCCGGATTGAGGGCCGGGTCATTCTTGCGATAAGTGAGTTCTTCGAGCGAAGCGGCCATACCGTAGCCGATGATCGCGACGGTCGGCTTCACGACGGCGAGTTGCTCCTCGAGCTGCTCGACGCCTTTGGCGACCGGATCGAAGCTGGCACGCGAAGCGCCGAGGGGCGTGTCGCCGGAATAGCCGAGGTTACGCACGGCGAATTTCTTGCCGGGGAACTCCTGGCGCATCTTGGTCTCCAGGAGACCGTAGTTACTTTCGCGCTCGATGAGCACGTCGCCGATGAGGAGGACGCGGTCGCCATCCTCGAGGGTGAGCTTGCGGCTTTCGCCGGCGGCGCGGACGGCTGGCTGGAAGGCGATGAGGGCACAGAGTGCCAACAGGGTGGGGAAGCGGGGCATGACGGGATTGGAAAAGGGTTTAGGGAGGTTGGCGAGGCGACTTTCGACCTCAGGCCGACGAAGTTGTTGCCATCGGACGACCTTTAAAATCGCTCAATTAAACCGACTGCCCGAAATCAGTCCGCGAACTGCGGCCAACGTGCCCGGAAAGCCAGCTGAGCGTCCTTGTCTGGAATCACCGGGCGGGCCGGGTCTGCCAGGAACTTGAGCGGGAAGGCGGGCTTGAGGTGGAGCACGTGAACAGTCGACTCCTTGACCTCGAAGACCGCAAACCACGCTCCGCAACCGATGTCGAAAAGGTCGCCATGGCGGCTACGGATCCGGCGCGTCCGGTGCGGGCTCGGGTCGCGGCTGAGGATCTCGAGCATGCGCGCCTCGAAGTCGACCGACCAATCCTGCTTCAGCCAGGCCATGTGTTCGGCGGCCTGAGGAGAGAATGTCACCGTGAAGGCAGGTGGGGCGTCGAGGGCGGCGTCCACCTCGTCGATCCAGCCCGCTTTGGCGTCGGGGAAGGAATCGTAAGAGGGGATGTAAGGCTTGATATCGAAGATCGGCGTGCCGTCGACGAGGTCGCACGGGCCGAGGATCAGTTTCCCTTTCTTGATCTCGATCAGTTGCACCGGCGTGATGCCGATCGGATTGGGTCGATGCGGGGAGCGGGTGGCGAAGACGCCGCGCCTCTTCGAAGGGCCGCGCGGCGGGAGGACTTCGGGGCGCCAGTCGGTATTACGATGGAACCACCAAATCAGCCAGATGCGGTCGAAGCCCTCGAGATCCTTGAGCGCCTTCTGGTACTTGTCGCCCGGGAGCATCTCGAGCACGTTCGTCTCGGCCTGCTTCTCGTCGGGCTGATGACGGGCGTCGAATTTCAACGGCTTCCCTGAGCGGATGAAGCCGATGGGCGTGATGGTGAGTCCCGAATCCAAGATGACCAAGGCCTAGGCCTCGCAGGGCAAAAGGCAAAGATTCATTGTCTTACCATGGTGCCATCGTTAGCCGTCTTCCTCCGCCATGTCCGCCGAGGTCATCAATCTCTCCTGCTACAAGTTCGCTCCGTTGGACGGGCTGGAGGAACTGCGGGTGAGCTTGCAGGAGGTCGCGAAGGCCCAGGGGCTTAAGGGCACGATCCTCCTTGCGCCCGAAGGCATCAACTTCTTCCTCGCAGGCACCCCGGCGCAGTTGGCGGTCATCCTGGAAGTCATCCGCGCCGTGCCCGGGCTTTCCGGCATCGCACCCAAGGAGAGTCCAAGTTCTGCGCAGCCGTTCAAGCGGATGCTCGTGAAGATTAAAAAGGAGATCATCGCTTTCGGCGTTGAAGGCGTCGACCCTGCCCGCCGTCCTTCCGCCAAGATCACGGCGAAGCAGCTCAAGCAGTGGTTGGACGAAGGTCGGCCGGTGACGCTGCTCGATACGCGTAACGACTACGAGATCCGCATGGGGACGTTCAAAGGGGCGATCGTCCCGCAGATCTGGAATTTTCGGGATTTCCCCGCGGCGGTAGAAAAGCTTCCCGCTGAACTCAAGTCGCAGCCCGTCGTGATGTTCTGCACGGGCGGCATCCGCTGCGAGAAGGCGGGCCCGTTCATGGCTATGCAAGGCTACACCAACGTGCTGCAGCTCGACGGCGGTATCCTGAAGTATTTCGAAGAGGTCGGCGGAGCGCATTACGACGGCGAGTGCTTCGTCTTCGATGAACGTGTCGGCGTGGGGCCTGACCTCCGCGAGACCGGTTCCGTCATCTGCTTCAATTGTCAGATGCCGTTGACCGTCGCGGATCAGCAGCGCCCCGACTACGTCTATGAGCAGACCTGCCTGCACTGCGTCGACGGCAAGCCCAAGGGCCGGGGTAATACCGCTCAGAGCGGCGCCTGAGGCTTACCAGCGGAGTTCGGCGAGGCTGAAGACGCGGCGGGCCCCTTTCGGCAGGCGAGCCACCAGAGACGCGTCGTCTGTATCGCTGAGGATGCCAGTGCGCAGCAATACGCTGTCGACGCCGGCCCCAGCGGCCCCGGCAATGTCGTGCTCTGGGCTGTCACCGATTGCTAGGACCGTCATCGGGGGCGGATTGCCGAGCACGGCTAATGCGGTGCGATAGATATCAATATGCGGTTTGCCGAAATAGCGGAGCACGGCGCCTTTGCGTTCGAGCTCAAGGGCGATGGCGCCAGCCGAGGGACGGACGCCTTTGGGCGTGAGCATCTCGAGGTCGGGGTTGCAGACGGCGATCGTGACGCCGCGTTTGGCCGCTGGGGTGAGGTCGCGAATCTGCTCGCGCCAGTTGCGGTCGGGTTCCTGGCAGGCCGCGAGGATGATGCCTTCCGCTTCGTCGGGCCAGGTGAGCGTGAAGCCGAGATCGCCGAAGCCGTAGTCGTCGCCGGGCTTGCCAGAGATATGGACTTTGGCGCCGGCACCGAAGCCAGCACCGAGGGCGCCGGAGCGGATCGCGGCCTGGGCGGCATCGCCCGATGTGACCACGGCGTCGAAGTGCTCCGGGCCGAAGCCGAACTTCGCGAGGCGGACGATGTTGTCGGCGCCGGTCTTCGCGGAGTTGGAAAGCACGGCGACCTTACCGCCGCTTTCACGGAAGCGGCGCAGCGCCTCGGCGGCGTGAGGGTAGGCGACGGTGCCGTCGTGCAGCGTGCCGAACTGATCGACCAGCAACGAACCGTATTGGCCGGCGATCTCGGAAAGTCCGGCGATGGGCGAAAGCGTGCTCATGCGAAGGTGATCTCGTGGCCGAGGGAACGCCAGGCGAGGCGGGCTGCTCCAGCGGCGGCCTCTTCGCTCCAGGCGGAAATCTGCGGCACGTTGAGCGCGTTGGCGCGCAAGGTCATCCAGGTCGCGCTACGGGAGCCCCCGCCAGCGTGGCGGACGTTACGTAAGGCCGGGCAACCGAGTTCACGGAGCTTAGCGTAGCCTGTCTGCTCGACGCGGGCAAAGGCTTCATAGATACCTTGCAGGAATTCGGCATCGGAAGCCGGCCGGGGGGTCAGGCGTGGCGCGAGTTTCGCGTCGGATACCGGGAAGCGTTCGCCGACGGCGGGCAGGGGATAGTAATCGGTGCCGGTCGGCTTTGCCGGGTCGAGCGACGTCTCTAAAGCAGTGAGCTGTTCCGCGGTGAAACTTTGTAGCAGCGTCTTGCCGCCGCAGTTGGAGGCGCCGCCCGCTAGCCAAGTGTCACCGAGTCGATGGCTATAGATGCCGAGTTCGGGTGCGAAGATGGGGCGGTCGCTCAGGAGCTTCAGCACAATGGTGGAGCCGAGCGCCGTGGAGGCTTCGCCGGGTTCGGTCGCGCCGCTGGCGAGAAAGGTCGCGCAGCCATCGGTCGTGCCGGCTGCGATGGTGATACCTTCGGGGATGCCGAGGGCGATGGCTGCCTGAGCGGAGACCTGTCCGATAGGCGTGCCCACCGGAACGACTTCGGGGAGGAGGCCGGGAGAGAGTCCGAAGTCGCGGAGCCAATACGCCCAGCTGCGAGTGACCGGATCGTAACCCGTCTTCAGCGCGTTATTCTCGTCGGTCTGCCAGTTCGTGGCGCCGAGGCAACCGTTGATCCAGTCGGCTTGGTGGATGATGCAGTGCAGGCGCGGCAGCTTTACCCATTCCAGTGCGCGGGCGGCCGGCGAAGTGGCGCCATGGGCGGCGCTTTCACGCGGGGCGAGCGACTTGATCTGCACAGCGAGATCGCCCGTGTCGGCGTCATCATACATGCGGGCCGCAGCGAGTGGGCGGTTATGATTATCGACGGGCAGTATCGTGCCGGAGGTCGCGTCGACCGCGATGGCGCGGGCGCCGGCGAGGTCGAGTTTCTGGCTGAGTTCGTCGAGGGCCGTGCGGCAGCCGTTCCACCAATCTTCAGGAGATTGCTCGCGGCGGGCTCCCGTGATCTTCGTCGCCGGTAGCGTCGCCGAACCAAGGGCCAGAATCTTTCCGGCGGCGTCGACAGCCACGGCGCGGACGCCGGAGGTACCGAGGTCGAGTCCGATGACGAAGCCGTGCATGCGGGTTTATTGAGGGGAGGGGAAGGCCTGGGCAAGGATGGAGCAGGTCTTGGCGGCTAGCGGTTGGCGGTTAGCGGTTGGAATCACAACAGTAAGAGGGGAGATAACATGACCTCAATGTATCGGGTCATCCTTACCGCCAACCGCTAACCGCTTACCGCTCTTACTTTGGGTTTAGTTCATCCCAGCTCTTGAGGCCGCATGTCTTGAGGTAAGGTTCGGCGGCGGCTTTCCATTCGGCAGTGCCGGCGGACTTGAAAAGGAACCAGATCGGGCGCTTCTGGTCGGGCTCCGAGACCGTGCTGGGTTTGTTGCTCCAGAGTCCGAAGCGCAGGCCATTTTCTAGGGAATGGTCGACGTGGCGATGATAGTGGAAGGCGTCGACGGCATCGCCGAGGCGCACGACCTTTTCCCAGGCATACGCATAGGCCGCGGCCTGCTCGGCGAGCGCTTCGGGGCGTTGGGTGACGTCGAAGCCTTGTTCGGTGAAGCTGAGGCGGCGCGGTTTGCCGGCGTAGAGCATTTCGGGCGTCGCCAGTTTCTTGGTGAGCACCTCGAGGTTCTTGAACGTCACTTTCGGCGTGTTGTCATTGAAGGATACTTTATCGAGCCAAGTGCGCGGATCGCGGAGATTCGAAGGGTAGGGGTGGAAGGCCAGGTTCCAATCGAAGTCGCCGCGTTCACGGGCACGTTTCGCGAAGAGTTCGAGCAAGGTACGACCCGGGCAGGCTTGGAGCGGATCTCGATTATTTTTGGCTGTCCAGTTGTGCTCCAACGAGAGATAAACGCGGGCGTTGGCCGAATGGCGACGCAGGGCCTCCCAGGCGAGGCGGACTTGGTCTTCGTATTGCAGGGCGACCTCCTCGGCTGTCGCTGGTCCCATCTGATGCCATTCATGATGGGAGTTCACTTCGTTGCTGACGATCCAGCCCCAGGCACGTCCGTGCGAGGCGTCAGCGGACGACCAGCGTCGGGCGATGAACTCGGTGAGCGCCTTGTAGCAGGCACGTCCTTCGGGGGTGACCGTATCCGCGGCCATCGTGATGCCTTTGACCGGGTCAGCCTTCGGGTGGATGGTCAGCTTCCGGATGCGTTCGTTGGGCGAGCGCACGGTGGTGATGATGAGCGTGACTATGACGCCCTTGTCGCTCAGGGGTTTGATCTGTCGGTCCATCGCCTCTACGCTCTTCTGGTTGATCGCGAACGTGAAGCCATCGGCCGAAGCGGTGGGCTGCCCTGGCTTGGCTTCCTTCTCGGACGCGAGCAGGGCGTTGAGCCTGAGGTTGAGGGTGGCGTGATGAATGCCTAGTTCAAGGGCGTCGGGAATCATCTGGACCTGGATGCCCTTGGGACTGCTCGTGGTCGGGTAAGGGGCGGGGTCGGGTGCGGCGAATGCCGTCACTGAAAGGCAGAGGCTGGCGAGAAGCAAC
Source organism: Verrucomicrobiota bacterium (assembly GCA_037134475.1). Classification (GTDB taxonomy): domain Bacteria; phylum Verrucomicrobiota; class Verrucomicrobiia; order Opitutales; family UBA953; genus UBA953. The sequence continues at coordinate 17,112 of JBAXMD010000004.1, forward strand.
GAACGCATGAAGGGGAGACAGTTTTACGGTGGTAAGGTTTCAATCGTAATAGGGTGCCGGTTTACCCATGAGCGTTGCCGATTGACGGATACGGACTCGCCTTCATAAATCATCGTAACCCCCATGCGTCTCCTGGCACTCCTTCTCTGTCTGGTCAGCGGCTTCCTGTCGGCTGCTCCGGCCAAGCAACCGAACATCGTCTTCATCTTCTCGGATGACCATGCCTATCAGGCCATCAGCGCCTACGGCGATGCGCGAAAGTTGAACCAGACCCCGAATATCGATCGCCTCGCCAAGGAAGGCATGCGTTTCGACCGCGCCCTCGTCACCAATTCCATCTGCGGTCCGAGCCGCGCCGTGATTCTCACCGGCAAGTATTCGCATATGAACGGGTTCTTGAATAATTCGAACTCGGTCTTTGACGGCGCCCAGCTCACCTTCCCGAAGCTCCTCCAGAAGGCCGGGTACCAGACCGCCATCATCGGCAAGTGGCACCTTATCAGCAATCCCACCGGCTTCGACTTCTGGCAGGTGCTGCCGGGGCAGGGTGTCTATTACAATCCTCCGATGCTGAATGCACGGGGCGAGGTGAAGACCCAAGGTTACGTCACCGACATCATCACCGACCTGTCCCTGGACTGGCTCAGCAAGCGCGACAAGACCAAGCCCTTCGTGCTCATGTGCCAGCATAAGGCCCCGCACCGCGAATGGGAGCCCAACATCAAGGACCTCGGTTTCGACAAGGACCGCGTCTACCCTGAACCGCCTACGCTCTTCGACGACTACGCCAACCGCGCGAAGGCCGTCGGCGAGAATGACATGACTTTGGAGAAGACCATCACCCCCAAGGACATGAAACTTGTCCGTCCGCCCCAGCTCGATGCGGAGCAGGCGGCGGTCTGGGACTCCTATTACGAGCCCCGTAACGAGGCCTACCGTAAGGCCAATCTTGCGGGCAAGGAGCTCGTCCGCTGGCGTTACCAGCGTTACATGCACGACTACCTCGCTTGCGTGAAGTCGGTCGACGACAACGTCGGCCGCGTGCTCAAGTATCTCGAGGCCGAAGGCCTCGCCGAGAATACCATCGTCATCTACTCCGCGGACCAAGGTTTCTACCTCGGCGAGCATGGTTGGTTCGACAAGCGCTGGATCTTCGAGGAATCCGTCCGTACGCCGTTGCTCGTCCGCTGGCCCGGAGTGACCAAGCCTGGTTCCGTCAGCAAGGCCCTCGTGTCCAACGTCGACTACGCCCAGACCTTCCTTGCCATGGCCGGCCTGCCTTCGCCCGCCGAGATGCAGGGACGTAGCCTGACGCCGATCCTCGCGGGCGAGACCCCGGCCGACTGGCGCAAGGAGTTCTACTACCACTACTACGAATACCCCCAGCCGCACCACGTGGCGCCGCACTACGGTATCATCACGGACCGTTATAAGCTCGTGCGATACTACGGCAACGGTGAGACGAAGACCGACCTGTTCGACAACGAAAAGGATCCGCTCGAATTGCGCAGTTATTTCGGACAGCCTGGCTACGAAGCCGTACAGGCCGACCTCGAGACGCGTCTCGCCAAACTACGCTCTGACCTGAAGGTGCCCGCCGTCGACGACGAGTATGCGACCGGCGAAAAGAAGCGTCCTGGCATGAACCAGGGCGGGGGTAAGAACGCAGGCAAAAAGGGCAAGAAGGCCCCCGAAGCCAAGTAAGCCTTACTCGCCCACCTTCTTCGCGGCCTGCTTGCCCTTCGCCTTGCCCGCCTTATCGGCGACAGGGTCGTAGGCTGGGTTGGGTTTCGGTAGTTGGGCGTCGACCGACTTGAGCCAGGCGTCGAGACGCGTGCGCAGGGCCTTGGCGCGTTCGGGTTGAGTGGCTGCGAGGTCCGTCGTCTCGCTGACATCTTTGGTGAGGTCGTAGAGTTCGTCGCGGTCGTCTTCGTAGAAGTGGACGAGGCGGAATTCTCCGCTGCGGACGGCGCTGTAGGGCGTGGCGCCGCCGGGGTGATAGTGCGGGTAGTGCCAGAAGATCGCGTCGCGATCGGGCTTTGCACCCGACTTCAGGAGAGGCGCGAGGCTGATACCGTCGACGACCGACTGGAGCGGCTTTACGCCGGTCATCTCGAGCAGCGTCGGGTAGAGGTCAGGCGTGATGGCCGGGAAGGCTTCGACCACGCCGGCCTTGGTCACGCCGGGCCAAAAGACGATGAGCGGCACGCGGACGCCGCCTTCATAGGCCGACCCCTTGCCGGCGCGGAGCGGGGAGTTATCGGTCGTCGGCAATAGGCCGCCGTTATCGGTCGTGAAGATGATGATCGTGTTGTCATCAAGCTTCAGGCGCTTGAGCGCGGCGCGGATCGTCCCCAGCGCATCATCGACGCTTGTGACCAGGGCGGCATAGGTCGCGTTCTTCTGCTTCAGGTCAGCGACCTTCTCGGCCTTGTCCTTGAATTTAGCGATGACCTCGGGCTTGCCGGCGATCGGTTGGTGAACGGCGTAGTGGGGAAGGTAGATGAAGAACGGTTTGTCTTTGTTGATCTCGATGAACTTCACCGCCTCGCTGGCTTCGCGGTCGGTAAGGAACTCGCCGGCCGGGCCGTCCTTCAAGGTTGGGATGCCGTAAGGCGAGACGTAGCGAGGGGGCTGGCCGCGATGGTAGCCGCCGATGTTCACGTCGAAGCCATGCTTATCGGGATAGTAGGCTTCATCGCCTTCCTTCAGGCCGGGCGTCAGGTGCCACTTGCCGATGCTGGCGGTCGCGTAGCCGGCTGATTTGAACTGTTCGGCGATCGAGATCTCTTCAAACGGCAGGAACTTCTGCCAGTCAGGGATCTGGAGCTTCGCCTTCGGGCGTTCGTGACCGGTGATCCAGTCGGTGAGATGGAGGCGGGCCGGATACTTGCCGGTCATCAGCGCGGCGCGAGTCGGAGAGCAGACCGTGCAGGCCGAGTATCCGTTGGAAAAGCGGACGCCGTCCTTGGCGAGCTGGTCCACATTGGGCGTCTCGTAGAACCGGCTGCCGTAGCAGGAGAGGTCGGTCTGGCCCATGTCATCGACCAGGATGACGATGACGTTCGGGTGACGGACAGGGGCGGTTTCGGCGGCGGGCAGCCCGGTCAGGGCGAGCAGGGTGAGGAAAAGGGAGCGAAGCATGCGGTTTGTCGTTGTGGCGAAGCAAATACGGCGGGCAAGGTATCTCAAGGGCAATAGGGTTAAAACCTTCTTAATGCAGGAAATTGGATTTGTCAGAAAAGGTTTATCTCCCATCTTTATCACAGGTTTTTACCCCTATCTTCCTCTTCTTATGTCAAAATTGTTCTCCTTTCTTTCCGTCCTCTTGCTGTCGGCTTCGGCCTTCGGTGCTGGTGCGGGTTCCGTCGGCAAGTTGCAGGGCGCCGCGGTCGCGGTCGAGGCCACCGACGAGCGCATGAGCATCGCCGCGGGCAAGATCGGCTGGAGCCTCGCCAAGGCCAAGGAGGTCGCCGCCAAGGACCGCGACCTCCACGTCTCCGCCGACAACCGACTTTTCTACGCCTGCAAGATGGTGGCACCCATTGGTTCACTGCCGGGCGCTGCCTCGGCCTTCCTGACTGGCCCGGACACCTCTACTTTCACGGGCACCCCGCCCACGGTCAACGCCACGAGCGCTTTCCAGCTGCATAGCCGCTTGGGCGCCGCGAAGGTCCTTTATCTCGACTTCAATGGCCACACCACCCCCGCAGGTGTGGGAGGTTGGAGTGGCACTGCGATTGTGACGCCAGCCTTCCAGCTTACTGGTACCACCTCTCCGACCGACCAGCTTAACCTTAATGCCATTCGCGATATCTGGCTCCATGTCGCCGAAGACTTCTCCGCCTGGGATATCGACGTCACCACGGAGCAGCCGCCGACGACCGCTCGCGGCCAGCGTTGCGTGATCGGTGGTAGCGTCATGACTTGGTTGGGCGTCTCCGGCGTCATGGGTGTAGCGCACCTCGGTTCTTTCGGCGGGGCGATCAACGGTAACGATGACAATAACTTCGTCTTCATCGACAATAACTACCCCTCGATGAAGCCCACGACCTCCAACGTCGAGGTCACCATCCTTTGCGTAGCCCATGAGGTCGGCCACACCGTTGGCCTTCAGCACTGGGGCGAGACCGCCTCGGGTACCGGCCTGTCTTACACCGGCGGTCATACCGTCACCGGACACACGGGCATCACTTCCGTATGTCCGATCATGGGCAACAGCGGCTTGGTCGGCTGGCCTTCCGCCTGTAATCTCAACCAGTGGTCCAAAGGGGATTACCCCTTCTCCAATATCGTCCAGGACGACATCGCGACTATCTCTACCTTCGCCTCTAAGGTCGCTGACGATCATGGCAACACCCTCGCCACTGCGACGGTCGTCTCCGGCACCAGTATCGCCGGTGGCGGAATTATCTCGGACAGCTCCGATGTCGACCTGATGAAGATCACCGCAGGGGTGGGCGCCTTGACGCTGACCGTCACGCCTCACCTCAAGTACCGTAATTATAACGGTAACCTCAAGGTCGGCCTCTCGTTGCTCAATGCCAGCGGCACTGCTGTCGCCGGTTCTTATTCGCTGAGTGGTATGGGCGCGACGATGACCTATGCCATCCCGACCGGCGGTACCTACTACATTAAGGTGAACGGCCTAGGCTATGATCCCACCAAGGGGACGAGTCAGGTTCCGACCAATACCGGCGTCACCGGCACGGTCGTGGGAACCAGTGCCGGTTTCACTAACTACGGTTCGCTCGGCCGCTACGGCATCACCGGCACCTGGCAGCAGTTGATGCAGGCCCCTACCGCCCGGATCACGTCTGACCGTACCGGCGGCGTCCGCCCCGTGGCCGTCGCCTTCGACGGTCGCACCTCCACCGACCCTGACGGCGTCGTCGCCGGCTATAGCTGGAATTTCGGCGATACCGCTTCAGGCACCGCCAATACGTCCACTTTGGCCAACCCGGTTCACACCTACTCGTCCCCGGGCACTTTTACGGCCTCGCTTACCGTCACGGATAATCAGGGTAACGCTTCCGCGATCGCGACCAAGGTGATCACCGTCACGGGTGCTGCTCTGCCGAACGCCGTTCACGTGGCCTCCATGACCGGTTCCTGGGTCAAGGCGACGAACGTTGAAGTGGCCGGCACTGCGGTGATTCAGGTCGTCAACCAATACGGACAGCCGCTTCAGTCTGCGGCCGTCTATGTCCGTGTGACCGGTTCCGTGACGGGCTCAGCCGCCGCCAAGACGGACGTCAACGGTTACGTGACGATCCAGATGCCCAAGCAGCGCGCGACCAATTCGGCGACCTACACCTTCTCGGTGACCAGCGTGGTCTACCCGGCTTACACTTACGACGTGCTGTCGAATCTCCCGACGCCCGCGACGATCACGATCTCCCGCTAAGCTGATCAGTGACGGTAAAAAAGAAGGCGGCCCCAAGGCCGCCTTCTTTGTGTCCACATCGTTCCCGCTCAGGCCAGCACGCCCTTGACGACGTGGGCTTCTTCGACGCCGGTGAGCTTCACGTTGAGGCCGCGGAACTTGTAGGTGAAGCGCTCGTGATCGATGCCCATGCAATGGAGGATCGTCGCGTGAAGGTCGCGGAGATGGACGCCGTCTTTGGCGATATTATAGGCGAAGTCATCCGTTACCCCGTATTCGAAGCCGGGCTTGATGCCGCCGCCGGCGAGGAACACCGAGAAGCAACGACCGTGGTGATCGCGTCCGCTGGCTGGATTGCCGAAGCCGCCTTGGGTGAAGGCGGTGCGTCCGAACTCCGTGGCGAAGATGACCAGGGTATCCTCCAGCAACCCGCGGGCCTTGAGGTCCTTGATCAGAGCGGCGGTGGGTTGGTCTATGTCGTGACACTGGTTGGGGAGCTGGCGGGACAGGGCGACGTGCTGATCCCAGCCGCGATGGAACAGTTGGACGAAGCGGACGTCGCGTTCGAGCAGTCGACGCGCGAGCAGGCAGTTGGCGGCGTAGGAGCCAGGGCGGGTCACCTCGGGTCCGTAAGCGTCCAGGGTGGCTTTGGATTCTTGGGAGATATCGGCCAGCTCCGGGACCGAGGTCTGCATGCGGAAGGCCATCTCATAGGCCTTGATGCGGGTAATCGTCTCCGGGTCGCCCAGTTCGCGGGCGCGTTCTTCGTTGAGTGTCGCCAAGTCGTCCAGCAGCTCACGTCGCTGCGCGCCGTCGACCGTCGGAGGGTTCTGGAGATAGAGCACCGGATTGGCGCCTGGCCGTAGGCCGACCCCTTGGTGGTTGGACGGCAAGAAGCCGCTTCCCCAGAGACGGGAGAAGACCGGCTGCCCGGGATTCTTGCCCGTGCCTTGGGAGACCATGGCGATGAACGCAGGCAGGTTGGCGTTCTCGGTGCCGAGGCCATAACTCGCCCATGCGCCCATGCTGGCATAGCCAGGCTGCTGGTTGCCGGTGTTCATGAACGTGATCGCCGGGTCGTGATTGATCGCCTCGGTGTTCAGGGTCTTGATGATACAGATATCATCCGCGATGGTCTGGATGTGTGGGAGAAGGTTGCTGATCCAGGTGCCATGCTTGCCGCAGGCCTTGCCGTCCACGAGTGGGGGGCGGACTGGGTAGCCCTTCTGTCCCGAAGTCATTCCAGTGAGGCGCTGGGTGCCCTTGATGGAGGGAGGCAGGTCTTTGCCCGCAAACTCGTGCAAGGCGGGTTTGTTGTCGAACAGGTCGACGTGGGACAGGCCGCCAGACTGAAAGAGGCAGAGGACGCGTTTAGCCTTGGGGGCGAAATGCGGAATGCCGCCTAGACCGCCTTCGCGGGTCTTCGTGCCGGCGGCCAGCAGCTCCGGGAAGAGCATCGAGCCGAGGGCGAGGCCACCGACGCCGCGGGCGGATTGCCCGATGAACGTGCGGCGCGTGAGATGATTCTGGAATTCGTGTTGCGGATGCATGGCTTTAGTTACGGGTCACGGTTTCGCTGAGATTAAGGATGAGGGTGGCCACTTGCATCCAAGCAGCGTGCTCCGAAGCGGGAATCGTGCTATCACGCGTGGATTCTCCAGGGGTGAGGACTTTAACCGCACGCTCTTTGTCCGCAGTATAGCGGGCCCGCTCGCGGGCGAGGGCCTTGAGGATGACGGCTTGTTCTTTATCCGACGGGGGACGCGAGACGGCTTCGAGGAAAGCCCAGCGGAGGCGGGCCGTGTCATCGGTGCTCTGGTGGATGATGCGTTGGGCGAAGCCGCGGGCGGCCTCGACGAATTGGACGTCATTCAGCGTGACGAGCGCCTGCAGGGGGGTCGTGGTGTTACTACGGCTAATCGTGCAGACCTCGCGATTGGGCGCATCGAACGTGACCATGTTGGCCGGCGGGGCCGTGCGTTTCCAATAAGTATACATGGACCGGCGATAGAGTTTATCGCCGTGATCCTGCACGAAGACCTGGGAGGTCGCCGGGGAACTACCGTAGTGGCTGACTTCGCGCCACAGGTCGAAGGGCGAATAAGGATTCACGCTCGGGCCGCCAAGCTGGGGGACGAGTAGGCCGCCGGCCTGCAGGGCCTGGTCGCGAATGAGTTCAGCTTGTAAGCGGAAGCGGGGACCGCGGGAGAGGAGGCGATTGGCCGGGTCCTTTTCCAAGACCTCGGCCGAGGTGCGCGACGTCTGGCGATAGGTAGACGAAGTCACGATCTGCTTGATGAGTCCCTTGAGATTCCATCCTGATTCGACGAAGTCGACCGAGAGGGTATCGAGCAGCTCGGGGTGGCTGGGCCACTGGCCCTGGAAGCCGAAGTCCGAGGCGGTCGTCACGATGCCGGTGCCGAAGAGGAGTTTCCAGACGCGATTGACGGCGACCCGAGCGGTCAACGGATTTTCCTTCATGACGAGCCACTGGGCGAGTCCGAGGCGATTGGCAGGTGTGCCGGCCGGGAGGGCGGGCAGCTTGGAGGGCGTGCCGGCTTCGACCTTCACCGTGGGCTGGGAGTAGTCGCCGCGGTTCAGGATAAAGGTCTCCCGCGGTTTGGCGGAGAGGTTCATGACCATCGTCGACTGGGGCTCGGTGAGGCTCTTGGCGCGCTCCTGAGCGTTGGCTAGGTCCGTGCGGACGCCTTTCATCTCGTCGGAGTGTTTCGCGCAATAAGCCCAAAGGGCCTGCTGCTGCTCGCCGGAGCGTTCTGCCGGCTTGGTCGCCAGGATGCGCAGGACGAACTCCGGCAGGTCGGTACCGTCGTCGTGGCCGGTGAAGGCGAAGAGTTCGCCCTCGCTGGGAGCGCCGCCCATCTTGTTTCCGAAATAGATCTGCGTGGTAAGGTAGGGCTGGTCTTTCGCGGTGATCGGCGTGGCGAACGTCACCGTGAGGTGGTGCGTCCCGGTGCCCGCCGGGGGCGACCATCCTTGGTTGAGGACATTGAAGGCGCGCACGTCCTTGGCTGGATAGTCCTCGATCCAAGCGTCGGCGGTGATGTGACTGAACTTCTGGAGGCGATGGATGTTCACTTGGTCGCCCGCAACCTTGTCCGCGGTGACGTCCACGGCGGTGAGCACGAAGCGTCCGGCAAATTCATCCATGGGTTTAGCTGCGATGGGTTCCGCCTTGGCTGCTTTGGCGGCCTTAGCGCCCTTGGTCGGCTTCGGGGCGGCAAGCGTATCGGGGAAGACGAAGCGTAGTCCGGCGATGGGGGCCTCGGTTTGCGGGGTTTCGCCGAGGATGTCGAAGGCGGTCTTGGTGATGCCTTTGAACTGATTGCCTTCGACGGTGAAACCGCCGCCACTGTTGGGCGTGGAGATTTTGAGCAGCTTGACCGGGATGAGTTTGAGGCCGAGCTTCCGATCAGCTTCGCGCTGTTGTTGCGTGCGCTCCCATTGGGCGAGCACCTTGGGGTCGGGATCCTGCAGGCGCTGGTTGAGGGCAGCGATGCGGGCGAGTAGGGCGGGGAGCTCATCTGTCTTGAGGACCGTCTTACGCAGCGCCGAGGGCAGCGAGTTCACTCCGGCGTTACCATCGGCGGCTCGGTCGTCGAGGGTATTGAAGAAGGCGAAGATGCGGTAGTAATCCTTCTGGCTGATCGGGTCGAACTTGTGGTCGTGGCACTGGGCGCAAGCGAGGGTCAGGCCCAAGACAGACTCCCCGAGCGTCTTCACGCGGTCGGCGTTGTAGTTGACGAGGTTCTCGGCCGGGATGGTGCCGCCCTCGTGGGTGTTCATGTTGTTGCGCTGGAAGCCCGTGGCGATGAGCTTACCGTCGTCGGTATCCGGCATGAGGTCGCCAGCAATCTGTTCCGAGATGAAGCGGTCGTAGGGCTTGTTGTCGTTAAAGGCCTGGATGACCCAGTCGCGCCAGAGCCAGAGATGGCGGCCGCCGTCGATGGAGAAGCCGTTGGTGTCGGAGTAGCGGGCGGCATCGAGCCAATCGAGGCCCATGCGTTCGCCGTAGTGAGGGTTAGCCAGCAAGCGGTCGACGAGTCGGCCGTAAGCGTCGGGTTGCTTGTCTTGGACGAAGGCTTCGACTTCGGTGGCGGTCGGGGGCAGTCCGGTCAGGTCCAGCGTCACGCGTCGGATGAGCGTGTAGCGATCGGCTTCGGGCGAAGGCTTTAAGCCGGCTTCGATTAACTTCTGGGTGGCCCAGTAATCGATGGCGGGAAGTTTGTTGCCAGTCGGTAGGGCTGGGCGCTTCGGGGCGACGAAGGCCCAGTGCTCTTCATATTTAGCGCCTTGCTCAATCCAGGCCTTGACCTTCGCCTTGTCGGACGGCGTGAGCTTGAGGTGGGATTTCGGCGGCGGCATCACTTCGTCTTCGTCGGTGGAATTGATGCGTTCCCAGACGACGCTTTTCTTTAGGTCTCCTGCCACGATGGGCGTGCCGTTCTTGTGTTCGCGGGTGGCCTCATCGGAGAGGTCGAGGCGGAGCTTGGCCTTACGGGCTTTCTCGTCGGAGCCGTGGCAACTGAAGCAGTTCTCGGACAGGATGGGGCGGATGTCCCGGTTGAACTGGATGGTCTCAGCTTGGACGGACACGACGGCGTTCAGGCTGAAGAAGAGGGCGAGTTGCAGGGGGCGATGCATCTGCTCTTTAGACAACGACGGGCGGAAGGGGTTTCAATCTGTATCGTCGTGGCGCGCCCCGGGTGTTCGCCTTACCTTTGGGCTGGAGGGGGCGGGGCGATGGGGTAGATTTTTGGCCACCCCCTATGGCCTCCGAAATCCAGCCTTCGTCCCGTCGTGAATTCCTTGGCGCCGCCGCCTTCGCCTTGGCTGGCCTAGCGACCGCTTCGCGCCTCGCCGCGGCCGATGCGCCCAAGGTGTCGGTGAAGCGCCCGCCAAATCCTTTCGTTTACAAGTTTAACATCGGCAAGATCGAGGCCTTCTCGATCAGCGACGGCCATATGCTCTTCAAGCAGGGCCTTGAGCTTATGTGGCCGGAGTCGGACCGCCCCACGATGAAGGACGCCTTGGTCTTTAATCGCGAGCGCCTCGATGCGTTGCCGCTCTACATCAATATCATGGGATTAAAGATCGGCGACGAGGTTGCGCTGATCGACGCCGGTTTCGGCGAGCGTCATCCCAATCCGAATTTCGGCTGGGTGGCGGAAGGCCTCCGTCAGCTGGGGATCAAGCCTGAGCAGGTCACGACCGGCTTCCTCAGCCATTCGCATTCCGATCACCTCGACGGGTTCGTCGACAACGGCAAGCCGGCCTTCCCGAACGCCAAGATCTACCTGCTCCAGGAGGAGTATGACTTTTGGCGCGGGCCGAATCCGGACTTCTCCAAGTCGAAGCGGGATAAGAAGCCCCTGCCGAACATGGTGAAGACCATCTGCCGCAACTTCGATATCCTCAAGGACCAGCTCGTCATCGCTAAGGACGGCCAGAAACTCTTCCACGAGGCTGTCACCGTCATCGCGGCCCCGGGCCACACGGACGGCCACGCCTGCTTCGAGATCCGTTCCGAAGGTGAATCGCTCGTGCACATCAGCGACGTGGTGCATCACCACGTCCTCATGTTCGACAACGTCGGTTGGACCGTGGCCATGGACCATGACCCCGAGACCGCGGTCAAGACGCGCCGGAAGCTTTTCGCCCGCATGGCCAAGGAGAAGTCTCGTGCTTTCGGCTTCCACCTGCCGTGGCCGGGGCTTGGCACCGTCGTGCCCAAGGGCGATCAGTATGCTTGGGTGCCCGAGCGTTTCAGCTGGGGCTCCTAAGGCTGCTTATTGGAAGACGATCGGAGCGGGCGGGGCCGGCGCGGGCACCGGCGCCTGACCATTCGAAAGCTGCAACGTGCCGGGCGAAGTCCGCTGCAGCGTCTCGCCGGCCGGCTGACTGTTCACCCGCTGGATCTCCGTGAGAAGCATCGCGATACCTTGCTGGCGTAGGTTGTTCATCTGCTCGAGCATCGCACCGCGTTCGCCATCGGGGGCGGTCGCCCACGCGGCTTCGATCTGGTGGCGTTGGTCGACCAACTGGCGGTATTCGGGGCGTTGGGAAATGGCCGAGTAGGCCTGCGCCGCCTTCGGGTCATTCGCGATGAGGGTCTCGCGGATACGGCGGCCTTCTTCCTTCAGGTCGGTGAAGCGCTCTTCCATTTTGGCGCGCTGGGCGGTCATCTTATTGGGCGACTCCGGGGCGGCGCGGACGATCGGGGCGGGAGCGACGGGCTTGGTGACGCGGACAGTCTCCATCGGGCTGGGCGCTTTGAGGCGGTCAATCGGGTTCCGCGGGCCAGGAGCCGGGGCGAAGATGCGCCACGCACCGACCACGGCGGCGGCGAGGAGGAATAGGGCGAGGAGGAACTTACGCATAGGGGCTACAGGTTGGTCAGGTAAAAGGAGGTGGGGTTCCTTGATTTCGGCAGGGCGGGCTTGAGTCTAGGTTTATTTCTTCGCTTCCGCCTTGGGCGCTTCGGGTTCAGGCTTGGTCAGCTCGCGCATCGGGTTGGCGGGCTTCTCATCCTTGAACAGCTGGAGTTTCGTCTTCACCAGGCGGCGTGGCCAGAAGTTGTTCTCCACGTCGGTATCCATCAGTTCTTGGCGAGGGTCAAAGGTGACCGCGCGCAATTCCTTCGTGGTCACGTGGATTTTGGAAGCTTTCTCGGTGTTGAAACGCCAGAACTCGGCCGGCAGCAGGAGTTCCTCCGTGGTGCCGTCCGTGTATTCGATTTTCAGAGGAACGGGGGTGATCAGGCCGCCGACGTTCGAGATCTCGAGGACGTAGATGTTATGTTTGGTCTGGAGTAGCTTCGGGTCGATCTTGGCTTCTTCGAGTTCCTTGATCAGCGCTTCGTATTTCTTCTTATCGCTGGGCAGAACCGTGGCCTCATCGTAGCCGTCGTAAAAGTCTTTCAGGTCAGGGAAACGGTCGACGCGCTTGGGCAATGCGGCGTTGCGTTCCTTGGTGAGTGTCTTGGGCAGGGCTTCCTTCTCCGCCTTGGCCTTGGCCTTCTCGATTGCGGGGTCGCGGGTGTCGAGCTGGAGCCAGAGGACTTCGTCGATTGCGACGTCGACGTGGTCGACGCCGTAGAACCAGCCGCGCCAGAACCAGTCTAGGTCCACGCCGCTGGCGTCCTCCATCGTGCGGAAGAAGTCGGCCGGGGTGGGGCGTTTGAACATCCATCGCTTCGCGTAGGTCTTGAAGGCGTGGTCGAAGGCCTCCCGGCCGAGGATATTCTCGCGGAGGATGTTGAGTGCGACCGTGGGCTGGCCGTAGGCGTTCGGCCCGAGGTCGGCGATCGATTCTGAGTTGGTCATCACCGGCACGCGTTCCTTGGTGCGCATGGTTTCGATCATTGCCCGGTTGTCGCGGCGCGGCTTCCAATTCGCTTCCCATTCGGCCTGGGCGAGGGATTCGATGAACGAGTTGAGGCCTTCGTCCATCCAGGTCCACTGGCGTTCGTCGCTGTTCACGATCATCGGGAAGTAGTTGTGGCCAACTTCGTGGATGACGACGCCGATGAGGGCGTACTTGGTGCGTTCGGGGTAGGTGCCATCCTTTTCAGGGCGCGGGCCGTTGAAGCTGATCATCGGGTATTCCATGCCGCCGATGGCGCCGTTGACCGACCAAGCCACTGGGTAGGGGTAGTCGAACGTGTAGCGCGAATAGACCTCGATCGTGTGGGCGACGGCGTGGGTCGAGTATTTGTCCCAGAGCGGCATACCTTCCTTAGGATAGAGGGACATCGCCATCACGGGCTTACCGTTCACCTTCGTCCCAGCGACAGCCATGGCGTCCCAGACGAACTTACGCGAGGAGGCGAAAGCGAAGTCACGGACGTTCTCCGCTTGGAACAGCCAGGTCTTTTTACCCTTAGGGTGGCCTTTCTCGGCGGCCTTGGCTTCGTCAGGCGTGACGACGAACAGGGGTTTCTTGGTCTCCTGTTGGGCCTGGGCGAGGCGCTCACGCTGGACTTGGGTGAGGACCTGTTCTGGATTCTGGAGGGAGCCGGTTGCGGCCACGATGTGGTCGTCCGGGACCGTCAGGGCTACCTTGTAGTCGCCGAATTCCAACGTGAACTCCCCGGTGCCGAGGAACTGCTTGTTGATCCAGCCGGCGTAGTCCGTGTAGGCGGCCATGCGCGGGAACCACTGTGCGATGGTGTAGATGCAGTTACCGTCTTCCTTAAAGTGCTCGTAGCCCGTGCGGGCCATGATGCGCTTGGCGTCGTTGATCGGGTAGGTCCAGGAAATCTTGAAGACGAAGTCGGCGCCCGGCTTGAGGGGCTTCGGCAGGTCGAGGCGCAGCATCGTCTTCACGATCGTGTGCGGGAGGCCGCGTCCGTTGGCATCCGTTAGTTGGGTGATCTTCAGTTCGCCGTCGTAGGCCTCGTAGGCGAGCATCCGGTCGAGCGCTCCGTAGGTGAACTTCTTGAGGTCGACGCCGCGCTTGGTGTTGGGGGTCGTGCGGGAGTCGGCGCGCTTGGAGAAATAATTCTGGTCCAGCTGGACCCAAAGGTAGTCGAGCGTGTCGGGCGAGGCGTTGTGATAGGTAATCGTCGCTTCGGCCGTGACGGTGCGCTTCTCGTCGTCGAGTTCGGCGCGGATATCGTAGTCGGCACGATTCTGCCAATAGCCTGAGCCTGGGGCGCCCGTGGCGAGGCGTTGAGGGGAGGGTGAGGGCAGGAGCGAATCCAGCTGCTGGAACTTCTGGACGGGCGTGCCGGTCTCGGCCGCGAACGCGATTAGGGCGAGGAAGAGGGGGAGGAGGCTTCGCACATTCGGACTATTGCCACCGTGACCCCGCTGGCAAGCGGTTGCTCAGCGGTCAGCGGGGGAGGAGGGCGTCCGTCTCGCTCAGCTTGAACCGGACGCTGACGACCGAGTTCTGCTCAGTTCCGGCGGCGTATTGGACGTAGGTCGTGGCCACGACCGTGCCATCGGCCAGGAGCTCGACGCCGGGGTAGCCGCAGTCGCCGGCGCGCTTGCCGAAATGGTGGAGCAGCTTGATGCGATATTGGCCCGGGCGGCCGGCTTTCAGATCGTCGTACGTGCCGACCCAGGCGACGAAGTGGCCCTTGGTGGGGCTGTTGAGGGCTTGGTCGCGGAAGCAGACGACCATGCGGCCATCGGAGGTGAACACGCCGTTGTGGCGATCGCCCGTCAGGCCCCAGTTCGTGTCCACGGGCGTCGACCACGTCGTGCCTTCATCCTGGCTGAACATCATCAGGCTACGGCCCTTGTGGGTGTTCTCGCGTAGTAGGCAGGCGAGCTCCTTGCCGTCAGGGGAACGGAAGATGAACGGTTCGCACGGATTCTTCCCGGCGACCTCGGCGACGATGCGCGGTTCGGACCACGTAAAACCGCCATCGTGCGTGATTGTCTGCAGCGTCACCAGCGGAGCCTTGTCAGCGCCGCCGGGACCGCGGTGGTAGAGTCCAAGGGTGCGTCCGTCTTTAAGGCGGACCACGCTGCTGAACGTCATCACGCAGGGGAAGTTGAGTGGAGGCATCTCTTTCCAGGTCTTTCCGTCGTCCTCGCTCATGATGCTCGGCATCCCGGGCCCGCCACGTTTTCCGAGAGCGGCGGAGAAGACCCAAAGACGGGCTTTGCCGGCTGGGTCGACGATGCGATAAATGCTCGGACAGTTCTGGTGGGTCGAGAAGCCTTTGGGCAGCGTGGCGTCGAGGCGCGCCCAGGATTTTCCGCCATCGTCGCTGCGGGCCATCGGGCCCGCGGATCCGCCGTGGTTGACGCACCAGACCGAGTAGATCGTCTGGCTGTTGGGTAGCAGCAGGGTCGTCGGGTGGCCTTGGTAGAGTGTGGGTGTGCCCGCGGCCACGACCACCTGACGTTCCTTTTGTCCCGAAAGGTCGACCAAGGGCAGGTTCGGCTTTTCCTCGGCCGCGACCAGCGCGGTCAGGCTGAGCAGGGCGGAAAGCAAGGGGCGCATGGTGACTTGTCTAGGGAGCTCCGCGGACCTGCCAAGCCTGTTTGGAGTGTTAATCGGTCGTATCGGCCCGGAGTTGAGCTGTCGGACAAATGTCGGATAACCCATTGCTATCCCTGGCAATCGAACGTATTAAATT
The DNA here is from genome assembly GCA_037134475.1 of Verrucomicrobiota bacterium. GTDB lineage: Bacteria > Verrucomicrobiota > Verrucomicrobiia > Opitutales > UBA953 > UBA953. Next base: position 32,612 of record JBAXMD010000004.1, read on the forward strand.
TATAATGACACGCCGTTACCCCGGGCTGGTTCATTCTGAAACCTTTCGGTTAACGGTGAGCCATGGACAGATGTCCGCTATCGTTATTATCGATGCACGCCCCCGGTTTAAGGTGTGTTATAGTCTTTTATCATGAAATCACGCCCCCTTGGATTTTGGCTGATCGCGCTCGTTTTACTCGCGGCCCTTGGTTACCGCGCATTGGACCGAACTGAGTCGGTGGCTTTGCCCTCGGTCCAGTACGATGGCGTGGTGCGACCGTTGGCTCAGGCAGCCGTCCCGGTCGTGTCGCCAACAGCGGCTCAGGTGCCGGCCCCGGAGCATCGCTTGACCGGGAACACCTCCCTGCCGATGTCGCTGGATGGAGCGGTCGTTTTCACGGCCTTGCCGAAGTCTCCCGTCGGTTCTGCTACCGGTACTCCGGCGGTGACGACGCCGGGACCAGTCGTGGTGTCGCCTCGTCCGAAGTTTGAAGCGGCGGCGGATGTCTCGGATGAACGGCTGGCGCTGGCGGCCGCTATCGCCAAGATGGATTTCGCTGAATTCAAGAAGCAGGCCCGCCAGGATCGCGACCTTAAGGTGGATGCCATGAACCGTCCGTTCTATATTTGCGAAGGGATGGCGATCGACCCTAAGGCTGCTCCTTCGGTGAGCGCGGGCTCCGCGGGCGAGGCCAAGTCGGCCCCCGCCGGCGGCGGGGTCTACATTGCGACAGACGTTCCTCCGTCCAGCTTCACCGGCCCGACTTCCCCGGTAAACGCGACGTCCGCATTTAAGCTGCACAGCCGCCCGGGTGCGGCCCGGGTCATCTACCTGGATTTCGGTGGCCATCTCACGCCAGCCAGCAGCCTGTGGGCGATTATGCACACCGGCGGAACGGCATTTTATTCCCCGCCATTTCAGTTCATCGGTACGTCCTCGCCAACCCAGCAGGTGAATCTAGATGCAATCCGTGACGTTTGGTATCGGGTCTCGGAGGATTATGCGGCCTGGGATGTGGATGTGACCACCGAGCAGCCGCCCGTCACGGCGCGTGGGCAACGTTGCGTCATCAGCGGAAACTATGATGATTGGCTGCACAGTAGCTGCGGAGGTATCTCGCATCTATCGACCTTTGGTGGACTATTGGACGGAACGGACGACCCCAATTTTGTCTTTGTGGATGGGGCGGGTAATTACGTGAATGGACTCCAGGTCTGTGTCTCGCATGAGGTGGGTCATACACTTGGCCTATCGCACATGGGGGAGGTCGCGCATGGCGGTGTCGCGGCTTTAGGATATTCCTTCGGACATAGTGTCAGTAGCACATCGGGGGTGACTTCCTGGTGTCCAATCATGGGTGCCGCCTATGACGTAGACCTAGTGCAGTGGACCAAGGGGCAATACCCGTATGCGAACAACCCGCAGGATGAGATCGCTTCAATCAACACGTTCCTCACGCCTCGGACTACGGCTCTGGACGACCATGGTAATACTTTGACCACGGCCACCGTCGTGTCGGGTTCCTCCCTCGATACCGGAGGCATTCTGGCCGGTGCCGGCGATGTGGACCTCTTCAAGTTGAGCGTCGCGGCCGGCCCCATGTCATTTTCAGCGATTGGTTCCCGGGTCTATCCTGACGCCAAAATCTGCCTACAGATGTTGAACGCATCGGGTACGGTGGTCGCTTCCCACTATAGCGTGTCCAGCATGGCATCGACGCTGAACTATAACGCGCCGTCGAATGGAACCTATTACCTCAAGGTCATCGGGGTAGGTTTCACCACATCGACACCGACTTACTCTGGGACGGGCGTCGCCATGACGGTCGTGGGTAGCTCCGCCGGCTGGACGAATTACGGCTCAATTGGGCGCTACAACGTCGCGGGTCTGTGGCAGTCGGATGTCAATGCAGTCAGTGTTGCCTCCATGACCGCCAGCTGGGTCAAGATGACCAACGTCGAAGTCGCCGGTACCGCGATCATTCGCATCGTCAACCAGTACGGCCAGCCCATGAGATCGGCTGCGGTCTACGTTCGGGTGACCGGCAGTGCCTCAGGTTCGGCGGCGGCCAAGAGCGATAGCAATGGCTATGTGACGATCCAGATGCCCAAGCAGCGCATGACGAACGTGGCGAACTATACGTTCACCGTGACTAGCCTGGTCTATCCCGCTTACGTCTATAACGTGGCGGCCAATATCCCGCTCTCCGGCTCCGTGACGATCTCGCGTTGAGCCATCCTGCCCTGAGGCCGATTCCTCGCCATCGTTGGACTTCAGATACCCCGCATCAGTATTATCGATGAGCGCAGGCCCTGAAGTCATGGTATCCTTTCTGCGATGAGGTTTTTTCGTATCCTTCATCTTTCCGCATGCCGGCCTCACTCCCAATACAGATTTCCCGTGATGGAAATCGACCTTTCTCCAAGCTGACGGCCGGGGTGCTGGCTCTCGCGGTGATGTCGATGGCGACCGGGTGTGCCAGTCGGCCCTATCCGAA
>JBAXMD010000005.1:0-31927 GCA_037134475.1 Verrucomicrobiota bacterium
GTCTGCGTGTAATCGATGCTGCCGGCCTTCGGGATGCCGTAGAGGCCCTGGGCCTTGTAGTACTCCTTCACCAGCTCGATGTGCGACTCGTCGCGACCCGTCTGGCGGAGGTAGTCGAGGGACTTGTCGTCGACCGGGAAGAAGCCCATCGTGGCGCCGTATTCCGGGGCCATGTTGGCGATCGTGGCGCGGTCGGCGAGCGAGAGGGCTTCGGTGCCTTCGCCGTAGAACTCGACGAACTTGCCGACGACCTTGGCCTTGCGGAGGATTTCCGTGAGGCGTAGGGTGAGGTCGGTGGCGGTGACGCCTTCGCGGAGGCGGCCGGTGAGGTTGACTCCGATGACTTCGGGCGTCTGGAAGTAGACCGGCTGGCCGAGCATACCGGCTTCGGCTTCGATGCCGCCCACGCCCCAGCCCACGACGCCGATGCCGTTGATCATCGTGGTGTGGGAGTCGGTGCCGACGAGGGTGTCCGGGTAGAACACGCCGTCCTTCTGGAAGACTAGCTTCGCAAGGAACTCCAGGTTGACCTGGTGGACGATGCCGATGGCGGGCGGGACGACGCCGAAGGTCTTGAACGCCTGCATGCCCCACTTGAGGAATTCGTAGCGCTCCGTATTGCGGCCGAATTCCTGGCGCAGGTTTTCGAGGAACGAAGAAGCGGTACCGGCGCGGTCGACCTGCACCGAGTGGTCGACGACGAGGTCGACGGGCACGAGCGGTTCGATGATGGCGGAATCCTTGCCAAGCTTGGCGACGGCCTCGCGCATGGCGGCGAGGTCGACGAGGAGAGGCACGCCGGTGAAGTCCTGGAGCACGATGCGCGCGACGACGAACGGGATCTCCGTGTCGACCGGCTTCGCGGCGTTCCACGCGGCGAGCGTCTTCACGTCATTCTCGGTGACCGCGACGCCGTCGCAATTGCGCAGCACGGATTCGAGAACCAAGCGGATGGAGACCGGCAGGCGCGAGACCTTGCCGAGGCCGGCCTGCTCGAGGGCGGGCACGGAGTAGATCTGCCCGGACTGGCCGCCGGCGGAGAAGGGGCGGAGGGCTTTGAAGGGGTCTTTGAGGGCCATGGTGGTGTGTGGGAAGAAAGGGGTGTCCCGCCGCGGACTGGCGGGCAGGTAGCCAAAAGCAAAGAAGGCGGTCGGGGCAAGCCCGACCGCCTTCAAATAAGCCTGACTAACGCTTAGGCTTCGACGGCCTTCTTGATCTTGGCGAAGTTCGGCATCGAGGCCGGGTCGCGCTTCACTTCGGAGTGGATCACGTTACCGGCCTTATCGGCCACGAAGACGGAGCGCTTGGCCACGTTGAGGAGGCTGAACTTCTCAGGGATCACGCGGGTATCCTTGACCTTGAAGGCCTTGATGGCGACGCGGTTGAAGTCGGAAACGAGGGTGAGGTTGATGCCGTCCCGCTTGGCCCAGGCTTCTTGGGCGAAGGGGGAGTCGACCGAGATGGCGATGACATCGGCACCGAGCTTCTTATACTCGTCGAGGAGTCCGGTCACCTTGCAAAGCTCATCGGTGCAGACGCCCGTGAAGGCGAGGGGGACGAAGAGGATGACGGTCTTGCCCTTACCGACATTGCGGCGGAGGCTGACATCGACCAGACCGGCGTCGGTCTTCTGCTTGAGGGAGATTTCAGGGAGAGGCTGGCCGATTTTCAGGGGCATGGTTTGGGTAGGTGGGGGGTTCGACGCTGAAATTGGGCAAAAAATAGGCGCTTGCAAGGATGGAGGCGGCAAAATGCCATAAATGACCCTTTTTTAGCAGACTGTAGGGGGTTTTATAAGAAAAGTAGCCCCAAAGCTGATTATTCAGCATCCTTGGCTAAGCCCAACCTGCGGAACCACTTACGCTGTTTCCTCACCAAGGCCCAAGTGTCGAGGTTGATGCGTTCAGCCAGGCCGCTCGCTGCCACGCGTTTCCCGCCCTCTAGCCAGTCCATGACGGCCCGATAGCCCACGGCGCGAGAGGATGTCAGTTCAGGGTCGAGGCACATCGCCACGAGGCGTTCAGACTCCTCGATGATGCCATCACGCAGCATGGCGGTCGTGCGCGAGGCGATCCGGGCCTTGAGTTCATCATCGGGGCGTTCCAGTAGCTCGAAGGTGACGGAATGGTCGGCGAAGGGGCCGCGGCGGCTCAGGAACTCGTCACGGAGCGAATCCAGCGTCCGGCCGGAAGCCAAGCGGCGTTCGAGGGCCTTGGCGATTCGGATGGGGTTCTGGGCGTCGAGCCAGTCGGGAAGGTTCTGCCCTTCGACCTCACGCAGGCGGAGGAGCATAGCGCCCAGTCCTTGGCGCTGCAGCGTGCGGACCTCATCGGTGATAGCCTGCGGGATCTCGATCTCGTCGGTGACTGGTCCGAAGAAGGCCGCCAGATAGAAGCCGCTGCCGCCCGTGACGAGGATGCGCTTGCCGCGGCCATGCGCGCCGGCGATGGCTTCGCGGGCCATGTCGACATATTGTGAGACGGAATAGCGCTCTTTCGGTTCGACCAAATCGAGGCCGTGATGGCGGACGCGGCGTTGTTCCTCCGGCGTTGGTTTGGCGGAGCCGATGTCCATGCCGCGATACACGCAGACGGAGTCGCAGGAGATGATCTCCGCGTCGTGTTGTTCGGCCCAGCGCAAGGCGGTCTCCGTCTTGCCGACGGCGGTCGGCCCCGTCAGCACATGAATCGCTGGCGCGGACGCGGTCATCCGGCGCGCTTGGCCCAATCGAGGCAATACGACAGCAGAATCAGCGCCGCGGGCGAAGTGAGCACCATGCTGTCGATCAGGTCGAGTGCCCCGCCGATACCGGGAATCGTCGCGCCCGAATCCTTGGCGCCCGCGAGCCGCTTGAAGACGGATTCAATCAGGTCGGAGGGGATGCTGAGCACGGCGATCGGTAAGGCCATGACGGCCGCCTTCCAGGGTACCATGAAGGCGATGCCGAAAGTGTCGCGCAGCAGCCAAGCGAAGAGTGCGGAGGCGCCAGCGGACGCAGCGAGTCCGCCCACGCAACCTTCCCAGCTCTTGGCTGGGCTGATGGTCGGGGCAATCTTATGCTTTCCGAAAGGCACGCCGATGAGAAGCCCGCCGACATCGGTGAACTTCGTGGCGACGAAGACCCAGACCACGTAGTAGAGACCAACGGACTGGGCGGTGAGCAGGTGGCCGTCCTTCATGCGGGCGATGGCGATGAGCGAAGCCAGCATGAAGGGCAGGTAGGCGAAGCCGTACAGGGTCGGAAAGCGGCGCAGCAGGGTAGGGACTTCGCCCGGATGGCGTAGGAGCAAGAGTAGGTGGAGGCCGACGAGCAGCGCGCCGCCGGTCAACAGGTAGTTTGAGCGGGCTTCTTCGGCCGCGAGGAAGAAGAGCGTAAAGTGCAATGCGAAGCCAGCGACGATGCCGGAGACGTTGGGTCGGCCAACGCCGGGGATGGCGCGGACAAGCTGATAGAATTCATATTGGGCAGCGCAGATGATCAGCGCGAGCAGCCCGAAGGAGGCTTGTTCGGCGACGGAAAAGAAACCGCCGACCCAGATGACGAGCCCGACGATGACCCAGAGGCCGATGGTGCTGAGGGCACGGTCTTTCATGCTGGGGCGGAGGTCTGGATCTGCTCGCGGGTCTGACCGAAACGCCGCTCGCGCTTGGCGTACTCGGCGAGGGCGAGCTGGAGCTGGGCCTTGTCGAAGTCAGGCCAGAAGACCGAGGCGAAGACGATCTCCGCGTAGGCGGACTGCAGGAGCAGGAAGTTGCTGAGGCGAAATTCGCCCGAGGTGCGGATGATGAGGTCGGGGTCGGGCATGCCGGCGGTCTGCAGGCGGGTCTCGACCGCGGACCAGTCGACTTCGTCCGGCTTGAGCTTACCCGAGGCGACGTCGGCGGCGAGGGACTGTGCGGCGGCGACGATTTCCTGGCGAGCGCCGTAGTTGAGCGCGACGACCAAGGTGAAGGCCGTATTGTCCTTGCTCGACTTGATGACGTCCTCGAGCGGCACGCGGACGAATTCAGGGAGGGCGCTGATATCGCCAATCACCCGGAGACGCACGTTGCGTTTCTCGAGGCGGGCGAGGTGTGCGCGCAGGATCCATTCGCCGAGCTTGAAAAGACCGCTGACTTCCTCGAGCGGGCGTTTCCAGTTCTCGGCCGAGAAGGCGAAGACGGTGAGCGTGCCGATACCGCCGTCGATGCAGGCGTCGATGATCTCGATGAGCCGTTCGGCTCCGCGGCGATGGCCTTCGAGGCGGGGGAGTCCTTTCGCGGCTGCCCAGCGTCCGTTGCCATCCATGATGATACCGATGTGACGCGGCGGCACGGGATTGACGGGGGCGATGGGCGCAGGGGAGGACACTTGGCCGGAGAATGTTCTACCCGACTCGGCCGTGGCAACCGTGAATCAGCGTTCGTCGGCCGCGACCAGCACGCCTGGGAAGCCGGCTTTGCGGGCGAGTTCGCAGACATCAAGGAAGCTCTGCATGGTGAGCGAAGCGTCGGCCTTGATCAGGATGGGACGAGAGGAGCCGCCCTTAGCGGCGACGCGACGGAGTTCCTGTTCCAGGCCCTCGCGGGTGACCACGCGGCCGGCGACGATGAAGACGCTGGTACCGCGGGCGGAGACGAGGGTCACGCTGAGGGAAGTCCGGGCCATGTCGCCGGTGGCGAGCTTGGGTGTCTTCAACGTGGGCGAGACCGCGCCCGGGCGGTCATCGAAGCCAACGTACATCCCCGGGGCGAAGACGAATTCAGCGGAAAGGACGTAGGTCAGCGCCGCGCAGACGAGGGCGAGGGCCAGTGGCACGAAATCCAAGCCCTGTTCGGCGGGGCGGACTTTTTCCAGGACTCCCAGGGGCGTCCTCATCTCAGCTCTGGCGAGGCTTCTCCTCGGGTAGCTCGTGACGGACGAAGGTGATGATCGAATGGGCTGCGATCTCCATCTCGGTGACGATCGAGCGGACTCGGCCCACGAGGAAGTGGTGGGCCATCGCGCAGGCAGCGGCGATGACCATCGCGAAACCGGCGGTGGCGAGCGCGGCCTGGACTTCGGTCAGCAGGCCATTCGCAGAGGCGTAGACGCTTCCATCGCGCAGCGCGGAAGCGAGATTGAAGCCGGAGAAGATCGCGCCGGCGAGGCCGAGTAGTGGCGCGACGCGGCCGATGGAGGCGATGGTGCCGAGGCGACGTTCGAGCACCGGCAGTTCGAGGAGGGCGGCTTCGGTCGCGGCGGCGCGCATGGCTTCTTCACCGCTGGCCGAGCGGAGCAGGGCGGCTTTCACGACGCGGGGCACGGGGCCAGGAGACTCTTCGCACGCGGCGAGGGCTTCGAGGGGACGACCGGCACGCAGGTTGTTACGGACGCCTTCGATGAAGTCCGATGAGAGTACCAGGCCGCGGTGCAGGAACATCGCCCGTTCGACGACGAAGACCAGGGCGAGGAAGGCGAGCAGCAGGAGGAGCCAGACGAAGGGGCCGGCGTCGAAAGGAAAGGAGAAGCGGCTGCTCATTGGGGCTTAGAAGGATTGGACGACGAATTACGGAGGGTCGCAAGTTTGCTTTCGGCGGTGGACTGGCCCGGTAGGCGTGACTGAGCGGAGGGCTGCCCTTGGTTGACGTTAACAATGATTTTGTAGGCGGCGATGGCTTCGGCCCGGTCGCCGTCGAGTTCGCAGGTCTCGGCCATGAGAAGGATCGAACGGGAGAGCCATAGGCGGCCTTCGGAGGAGAGCTTTCCGGCGGTGTCCGCGGCGCCGCGGGCGGTCGCTTCACGTAAGGTGACCAAGGCGCGGAGCAGAATCTTGCGGGCTTCGCCGCGCGTCGCGGTCGCTTCGATACCGGTCTCCGTCCGGGAGCGTTCGACCAGCGTGAGCGCCCACTTGTACCCAGCTTCGATCTTCGTGTCGTCGGAATCCTTGGCCCAGGCTTCGGCGATACGCTCGTAGGCGGCGGCTGCGCGGGAGACACGTTGGCGGTCAAGTTGCCCGGTTCGATCACGCCACTGCTGGGCCATCCCGAAGAGGGAGTCCGCGCGGGCCATTTCGGCCTGTGGGCGGGAAGGGTCGGTCGGTTTGTCGCGGATCAGTCCTTCGAGCACGAGGAGGGACTTGTCGAACTGGGTGAGCGTGCGAAGGATTTCAGCGCGGCGCAGGGTGACGCGGAAGATCAGAGGGTGCTTGGGATAAGTCTCGGTGAAGCGTTCGAGGAGCAGCACGGCGTGCGTGAGCTTATCCTCGCCTCCAGAGGGTGCTTGGAGCGCAGATTGTTCGGCGGCTTCGTAGAGACCGAGCGCGGCGAAGTCGGCGAGGCCCGCTTCGCCCTTGAATTCCTCGGCGAGGGATTCGAAGCGCGCTTGGGCTTCGGCGTTGCGACCAACGGAGGCCAGGTGACGTCCTTCGACGAGGTAAGAGGCGGCGGCGGCGGGAACTTTGCCGAACTGCCGGCGGAGCGCGACAAGCTCGTCGAGGCCCTTGGCGGCGCCGGCGTTGAGCGAGGTGCGGGCCTTGAGGAGCGCGGCGTGACCACGGAGTTCCGGTACGGCCTTCGTTAGTTCATCGGGCGAGGTGCCCGAGGGGACGCTAGAAAGTTTACGGTCGATGGCGTCGGCGAGCCGGCTGGCTTCGGCCGGATTGTTGTTGGCGATGGCCAGGAGCGCGCGTTGCCAGGTGAAGCGTAGGTCGAAGTCGATGCGGGCCCCTTGGGTGAGCGGAGCGAGCCGGGCCAGCAGGCGTTCGGCGTCGGCCGGGCGATGGGCCATGCGCATGTCCTCGATGAGGCTCCAGATCGCGGACCAGATGGGTTCCTTTGTGCGCGTGCGGTTGGAACGGGCCGCTTCTTCAATCACTTCGGTCGTGCGGTTCCACGCGCTGATCTCATCGCTCGTCTCGAGCAGGCATAGGATGCGTTGATGGAACGCGTCCTCGGAGATCTTCGTATCAGCTGCGTCCTTCTGCAGGGCGGCGTAGGCTTTTTCGGCCAGGACGAAATCCTTGGCGAGGAACAGGCAGTCGGCGGCGGCGATACGGAGCTGGGCGCGTTCCGGTTCGACGCTGCTTTCCGCCAGAGTCGTGAGATGCGTCGCGGCCAGGCGGTAAGAACCATCGCCCCAGGCCGCGATGGCGAGCGTGCGGGTGGCTTCCCGGACCAGGGGGCTGGCGGGGACATCTTTGAGTAGGTCCTCGGCCGCCTGGCGGGCCTTCTCGCGGCTACCGGCGAACAGCATCAGTTGGGCGCGGGCGAGGTGGATGGAATCCAGCACCTTGAGGTCGCGCGGGCAGTAGTAGGAGAGCTGCCCGGGATTACGGCGGAGCAGGAAGTCGTTCACTTCGTTGGCGATGGCCTTCGTGTCGACCGGCTTGGCCGGGTCCGTCTCGGCGCGCGGATCGGCGGCGGCGACCAACGCACGCAGGGCCGTGAGGCGGATCGCGACGTTGGCGGGATTGCGGGCAGCTTCCTTCAGGCGATCGCGTCCTTCGGCGGTGTCGGCGCGGAGGATGAGGCCGGCGAGAAGGTCGGCTTCCGCTTGGCGGGCAGCGGGCAAGGGGCCGGCGGCGGCGAGGGCCTGCGCGGCGCCTTTCGAGTCCTTGACGTGGGCGAGCGCCAACGCGAGGTTGCGGGCGTAGTCGAAGGCGAGCGGCGTGCCCTTCGCGTCGGCGGCGAGGTCGCGCAGCGCCGAGACCGTGCGCTGCTCCACCTTGCCGGCGACGATCATCGCGCGGTAGCCGAGGACTTCGATGCGTTGACGCTGTTCTTCGGAGACGGAGGTGCGCGCGATGGCTTCCTGCGCGAGGTTGATGGTGAGGTTGTCGCTCTCCGCGCCGGCGACCATCCAGCGCAGCGCGTGGCCCCAGGCGATCTCATGCGGAGGGAGCGCGGCGATGTTCAGCTCGGCCGAAAAGGAGCGGGCGCCATCAGTGTCGTTTTCCAGCAGGGCGATCAGGCCTTCGCGGAGCGACTTACGCGCCGACTTCGGCAGGAACTTCACCGTCGCCTTGGCTTCGGCCGTGCGCGTGCGTTCGATGTAGGCGGCGGAAAGGCCGAGACCCGCCAGTTCCCGGTCCTTGTCGCCGAGCTTAGGGTCGGCGAGCAGCTGGGCGTAGAAGCCGGAGGCCGTCGAGGAGAGGCCGGCGGCCAAGGCTTGGTCCGCCAGTCCCAGCACGGTCCGGCGATCGGGTTGGTCCCCGGGGCTGACGGGCGCGTTGGCCGTGATCAGGTTCGGTGGAAGGTCCTGCGACGCGACCCGACCCGGCAGCAAGGCGCCAAGGGCGAGGAGGGTGGCCAGGGTGAACCGCAGCATCGCCCCGACTATGGTCTGAGCGGGCCGTCGGGCAAGAGGCGAGTGCCGGCTTAGGCCTTGTCGAGACCGAAGGCCGTATGCACGGCGCGGACGGCGGCGTCGGCCTTGGCGGGGTCCAGCGCGACGGAGATCTTGATCTCGGAGGTCGTGATGAGCTCGCTGTTGATGCCGACGGAGGCGAGGGCCTTGAAGAGGGTGCCGGCGACGCCGGGGTGGGAAATCATGCCGACGCCCACGATCGAGAGCTTGGAGATTTCTCCGGCAGAGCGGACAGAGCCCGAGCCGAGCTTCTTGAGGGTCTGCCCGACGACGGCTTCGACGCGGGAGAACTCAGCGGTGGTCACCGAGAAGGTCAGGTTGGCTTTGCCGTCCTTGCCTAGGTTCTTGATGATCATGTCGACGCTGAGGCCGGCTTCGCCGAGGTCGTCGAAGAGGGCGGACAGGGCCTGCGGGCTGTCAGGGAGGTCGTTCACCGTGACGCGGGTCTGCAGTCGGTCGAGGGCGACGCCGGCGATGGCCGCGTCTTCAAGGGTCTTGTCGATGGCTTTCACGATGGTACCGGGTTGGTCGTTAAAGGAGGAACGGACCTCGAAGGGCACGTTGTATTTCTGGGCGAACTCTACCGAGCGGGACTGCATGACCTTCGAGCCACTGGAGGCGAGTTCAAGCATCTCCTCGTAGGAGATTTCCGGCAGCTTGCTCGCATTGAGCACGATACGGGGGTCGGCGGTGTAGACGCCGTCGACGTCGGTATAGATCTGGCAGAGGTCGGCCTTGATGGAGGCTGCGACCGCGATGGCGGTGAGGTCCGAGCCGCCTCGGCCGAGCGTGGTGACTTCACCTGCGTCCGTGCAGCCTTGGAAGCCGGCGACCACGACGACCTTGCCTTCGTCGAGGCGGGCGAGCAGGTCGCCGCCGGTGATGCGGGTGATGCGAGCGCGGGTGTGGATGTCGTCCGTGAAGATGCCGGCCTGGGCGCCCGTGCGCGAGACGGCGGGGACGCCGATGGCGTGGAGGGCCATCACCGTGAGGGCGATGGTCTCCTGTTCGCCGACGGCCATGAGGACGTCCATTTCGCGTTCGTCTGGAAGCTTGGAGAGGGCCTTGGCGCGGGCGATGAGGTCGTTGGTCACACCGCTGCGGGCGGAGACGACCACGACGATGCGGTTACCCTTGGACCACTGTTCCTTGATCTTGGCCGCGACGTTCTGGATGCGGTCGACAGTGCCGACGGAAGTACCGCCGTATTTCTGGACGATGAGGGCCACCGGGAGATCAGGATTCGGGAGAGAAGATGCGGAGCACGACCGGCTCCTCGAGCACCGTCTTGAGGCGGCGCAACTCTGTCAAGACCGCGGACATCTTGCGTTCGCTGACCGGGTAGGTCGAAAGCGTGACCGTACCGCGACCTTGGTTCGGGTGTTCGTACTGGATGACGCGGGCGATGGACACCTTGTGCTTCGAGAAGATGCGGTAGATGCCTTCGGAGACGCCGGCTTTATCGAGCAGCGAGAGGCGCAGGTAGAAGGGGGAAACAATCTCGTCGATTGACGCCATGCGCAGGGCGCGGCCGGCCTTCTCGCGGGCGGCGAGGGCTTCGGGCGAAAGGGCCTGCGGGATCGCGCCGGTGAGGGCGGCGATGGCGTCGACGATGTCGCCGATGACAGCGGAAGCGGTGGCGTCGCCGCCGGCGCCGCGGCCGGTGAGCGTGGTCGCGCCGACGACGTCGCCCCGGAGGGTGATGCCGTTGTTGACGCCGGAGACGCGCGCGAGGATATCGCGGTTAGGGACGAGGGACGGGTACACGCCGACGGTCATCCAGTTGGCCTTGAAGTCACGGCGGATGACGGCGAGGTGCTTGAGCGCGAAGCCGAAGCGACGGGCGAAATCGATGTCGGCCGGGCCGATTTTGCGGATGCCTTCGACGAGCGTGCGTGACGAGGGCGCCCACTTGCCGTGCGCGAGCCAGGCGAGGATCGAGGCCTTGTGGAAGGCGTCGATGCCGTCGACGTCGAGCGTCGGGTCGGCTTCGGCGTAGCCAAGCTCTTGGGCTTCCTTGAGCGCGTCGGCGAAAGAGAGGCCGTCCTCGCCCATGCGGGTGAGGATATGGTTACAGGTACCGTTGAGGATACCGACGATCAGCTCGAAGCGGTTGGCGACGAGGCCTTCACGGATCGCCTTGATGATCGGGATGCCGCCGGCGACGCTGGCTTCGAAGAGGAACTGGCCGCCATGCTGGCGGACGGCTTGCATGATCTCGGGGCCGTGCTCGCAGAGGAGGGCCTTGTTGGCCGAGACGACGACCTTGCCGAGGCGCAGGGCGCGGAGGGTGAGTTCGCGGGCCTTGGTGGTGCCGCCGATGAGTTCGCAGACGACATGGACCTTCGGGTCGTCGATGATCTCGTTCGGATTATTGGTCAGCTTCGAAGCCGGAATCTTGACCGCGCGCTTCTTCTTCAGGTCGCGGACGGAGGCCTTGCGGAGGTCAAGCTTCACGCTGAGGCGCGATTCGAGGTCGGCCTGCTTTTCATGCAGGTGCTTCCAGACGCCTTGGCCGACGGTGCCGAAGCCGAGGATACCGATGCCGATGGTGCGAGGGGCGGTCATTGCGAAAAGATCAGGCTTTCTTGGCGAAGCGGTTCTCGGTGCCGGAAAGCAGGCGGCCGATGTTGGAACGGTGTGTCCAGACGTTGAAGCCGGCGATGACCGCGGCGAACCAGAACTCGGATTGGCCGAACTTCAACTGAGTGAAGAGCGGCAGGAGCCAGCAGGAGAGCGGTAGCGAAATGCCGAGTATGATCGAAGCCAAGGAAACGTAGCGGGAGAGCAGGAAGACGACGCCCCAGAGAGTGGCGCCGATGAGGATCGGGACCGGTAGCAGTACCAGCAGGCCGCCGATGGTGGAGGCCACTCCCTTGCCGCCCTTGAACTTCAGGAAGCAGGAGAAGCAGTGACCGAGCAGCGTGCCGACGAAACCGGCGACACAGACCACGAAGAAGATTTCTTTGATGAGGAAGTCGTTCGGGTTGATGCGGAGGAGGAGATAAGGCAGTCCAGCGCCGATAAAACCCTTCAAGACGTCGAGAGCGAAGACGAGGTTGCCAGGGCCTTTGCCGAGCACGCGTTTGACGTTCGTGGCGCCAGGATTGCCAGAGCCTTCCTTGAGGATATCGACGCCATGCTTCTTCGCCACGAGCACGGCGAAGTTGACGGAACCGATGAGGTAGCCGAGCAGCGCGAAGATTCCGATGGCTGCGAACATCGCTTACGCTTCGATCAGTTTGGCGCTGACGATCGCGGGATTACGGAGAATCTCGGCGATGGCGGCGGCACCCGGAGCCGTGTCGAGCTGGTAGACGGCGAGGGCGTTGGAGCCACCGCTGCGGCTGAGGGCCATGTTGGCGATGTTCACGTTTTCCTTGGCGAGCAAGCTGCCGAGGGCACCGATGATGCCGGGCTGGTCCTGGTTCTCGATGAGGAGCAGCTTGCCTTCGGGGATGAACTCGAGGGTGCGGCCGTTGATGGACACGATGCGAGGGGACTGGGCCTTGCCGAGGACGGTGCCGGCGACGGAGACGGACTTGCCACCCGCGAGGACGGCTTCGACGAGGATGAGTTCCTTATAGTCGGCTTCGGCGGAAGAGCGGACGGTCTGGACCTCGACGCCGAGGGCCTTGAGCTTACCGGGCGCGTTCACGTCGGTGACGCCTTCGACGATACCGCGCAGGTAGCCACGCTGGATGGCGCGGGCGATGGCGTTGGCGCCCTGGTCGGAACCGGTGCCGAAGGTGGTTAGGCGCAGCGATTCGATGCGTCCGGGAGCGGCGAGCTGACGGGCGATGGCGCCAAGTTTCTGCGCGAGGGAGAGGAACGGCTTGATCGCGGCGAGCGTCTGGGAGTCGACGGAAGGCAGGTTGACCGCGTTGGCGGGCGAGCCGCCACCGAGGACCGTGATTGCGGCTTCCGCGACTTCGACGCCGACGTTTTCCTGGGCTTCGGCCGTGGAAGCGCCGAGGTGCGGGGAGAGGTGGGCCTTCGGGAGGGAGCGGAGCGGGTGGTCCTTGGCGAGGGGCTCTTCGACGAACACGTCGAAACCGCAGCCGCCGCACTTGCCGGACTTCAGGGCTTCGGCGAGGGCGGTCTCGTCGACGATGCCGCCGCGAGCGCAGTTCACGATTTTCACGCCCTTCTTCATCTTGGCGAAAGCGGCTTCGTCGACCATACCTTCGGTCGCGCCCTGCTTGCCTTTCTCGATGAGGGGCATGTGGACGGTGATGTAATCGGAGAGGGCGAAGACTTCGTCGAGCGACGCGATGGACACGCCGAGGGCCTTGGCGCGGGCTTCGGTGAGGTAAGGATCGTAGGCGAGGACCTTCATGCCGAAGGCGAGGGCGCGCTTGGAGACTTCGGCGCCGATACGGCCGAGGCCGAGCACGCCGAGGGTCTTGCCGAAGAGCTCGGAACCTGAGAGGGTCTTGCGGTCCCACTTGCCTTCGCGCATGGACTGGACGGCTTCCGGCACCGGGCGGGCGAGGGAGAGCAGGTGGGTAAAGGTGAGCTCAGCGGTCGCGACGGTGTTACCCGAGGGGGTGTTCATCACGATGACGCCACGTTCAGTGGCGGCTTCGACGTCGATGTTGTCGACGCCCACGCCGGCACGACCGACGCAGACGAGGCGTTGGGCGGCGGCGAGGACTTCGCGGGTGATCTGGGTTTCCGAGCGGACCAGGATGGCGTCCACGTCCGCAACCAGGAGCAGGACCTGCTCGGGAGTAGAGCCGTAGGCTTCGACGACCTCATAGCCCGGCTGGGCTTTGAGGAGGGCGACTCCGGTGGGCGAGATCTTGTCGGCGACGAGTACCTTAGGCATGGCGATAGCGTGTAAAAGTTTGCGTGAGTCATAAATGCCCGCCCATGGCAAAGGCAAGCACCTACCCCCGTCTGGCTGTCATAGCGGGCTTAGAGCCGACGATGGGCATAATCCGCCAATTCGTAACAATCCGGGCTCATTTCTTCCAGAAAACGGCAGGGATCCAGCGGGCGGTAGCCTTCGCCGGAGACCGCGAAGCGGGGGGCGAAAAGGAAGAGCATGTTCTCGGCCCGGGTGCAGGCGACGTAGAACAAGCGGCGCTCTTCCTCGACATCACCCTCGTCGATGGCGCGGGTGAGGGGGAGGAGCCCGTCGGCGCACCCTAGGAGGAAGACGATCGGGAACTCGAGGCCCTTGGACTGGTGGATGGTCGTCAGGCGGAGCATGTCCTCCTCGGGCTCGGCTTTCTTGTCCGACGATTCTCCGTTGAGCAGGGCGACCTGGGCGACGAGGTCGCCGACGTCGTCGAACTTCGAGGCAAAGCCGATGAGGCCTTGGAGATCTTGTTCACGCTCCTTCCAGTCGGGGAAGATCGTCTTGATGAAGCCGCCGTACCAGCCCTCGATGCAGACGCGGACCGTCTCGGCGGGCGTCCGGGCGAACTTGATCGAATGCGCGTCGGAGGCGGCGACAAAGAGGTCGGGTGCCGGTCCGGCGGGGCCGGGCTTGGCCTTCGCGGCTTCCAGTCCTTCGAGCATGTCCTCGAGCGTGATCGTGAGATCATTGAAGTCGTCCTTAGCCGATTCCGGTACGCGCTTGAGGACGGTGTCGGCGCGGAGTGCGCGGACCATGCCGCGTCCTTGGGCCTCCTCGGCTTCGCGGGCGGCCTTGCTGATCTTCTCGGCGGCGACGGGGCCGACCTTCGGGAGTAGGCAGAGCAGGCGGGAGAGCGCGACCTGATCGAGCGGGTTGTGCACGAAGCGCAGGTGCGCGAGGATGTCCTTCACGTGCGCGAGATCGAAGAACTTGTGGCCGCTCGTGATGACGAATGGTACGCCGGTCGCGTTGAGTTCCATCTGCAGCTCGAGCGACTGGTAGTGCGCACGGTAGAGCACGTGGATGTCCTTCAGCGCATGGCCTTCGTGGTGTAGCTGCATGATCTTCCGAACCACCAGCTTCGCCTGCTGTGACGTGTCGCCGACGGTGAAGACGGTGGGCTGCGGGCCGCGCTCGCGGACGGCCTTGAGGCGGCGGTCGAAACCTTCGATGCGCGGCCGGTGGCTGAGGATTTCGTTGGCGAAGGCCAGGATCTCGGGCGTCGAGCGATAGTTCGTGTCGATGGTGTGGATCAGCGTGCCCGGGTGGCGGTTCGGGAACGCCACGATGTTCTCCCAATCGGCGCCACGCCAAGTATAGATGCACTGCGCGTCGTCGCCGACGGCCATGATCTGGTGCTCGCTGGCGAGCAGGTCGATGATGCGGCTCTGTAGGCGGTTCGTGTCCTGGAACTCGTCCACGAGGATGTGCTGGAAGCGCTGGCGGTAATGGGCGAGGGCGGCCGGGTCGTTCTCGAGGACGTGGAGCCAGAGGCTCAGCAGGTCATCGAAGTCGCAGAGGTTGCGTTCCTTCTTCGCGGCCTCGTAGCTCGTGCAGAACTGCATCAGCTTTTCAGGTCCGCCCTTCATCCAGTCGAGACGTTCGGCGAGGACGTCCGGGAGCGGACGCAGCGTATTGCGGGCATGCGAATAGGCGTCGAGGATCACGGCAGCCTTCGGGTTCGTCTTGTCCTTGATGAAGGCGCCGTCGATCGACTTCACGATCTCGGAGAATAGGTGTTCGGATTCCTTCTGGTCGAGGATGGTGAAGTCGGGCGAGCGCGAGGCGACAGCCGCGTTGCGACGGAGGATGCGCTGGCCGATCGAGTGGAAGGTGCCACCCCAGAACTGGCCGCGCGGGACGCCGGTGAGGTCCTCCACGCGTTCGAGCATCTCTTTCGCTGACTTGTTCGTGAACGTCAGCAGCAGGATGTCCCAGGGGTTGGCGCCTTGGTGCAGGAGCCAGGCGACGCGATAGGTGAGGGTACGGGTCTTGCCGGAGCCCGCCCCGGCTAGCACGAGCGCGGGTCCGCGCGGCGAGGTCACCGCGGCGTATTGCTCGTCATTGAGCTCGCCGCGGAAATCGACGGGAGGCAGGCCTTCCACGGGTTAGCGGGCGGGTCGCTGGCGGCGATCCATCAGGCTGAACTTCGCGACTTGTTCGTCGGCGCGGTAGGAGGAGCGGACCAAGGGACCGGATTCGACGTGCTTGACGCCGGCGGCGAGCGCGAAGGTCTTCCACTCGGCGAACTCTTCGGGCGTGACCCACCGGTCGATCGGCGCGTGTTCCTTGCTGGGGGCGAGGTACTGGCCGATGGTCAGGATGTCGACGTCGGCCGCGGCGATGTCGCGGATGAGCTGGGCGACTTCTTCTTTCTGTTCGCCGATGCCGAGCATGATGCCTGTCTTCGTGATGAAGTCGCGGGACTTGGCGTGCTTGAGCACCCAGAAAGAACGTTCGTAGCGAGCCGTCTTGCGGATCGGGCGCTGGAGACGTTCGACCGTCTCGAGGTTGTGGTTAAGGATGTCCGGACGCGCGTCGAGGAGCGTGTCGAGGTGCTCCTGTTCGCCACGGAAGTCGGCGGGCAGGACTTCGATGGTCGTGTTCGGGCAACGATTGCGGGTGGCGCGGACGGTCGCGGCCCAGACGGAGGCGCCGCCGTCCTTCAGGTCGTCGCGGGCGACGGAGGTGATGACCACATGCTTGAGGTTCATCAGGGCGATGGATTCGGCCACGCGGGCCGGTTCGCCGAGGTCGAGTTCGCTGGGGCGGCCAGAGAGAACGGCGCAAAAGGTACACGAGCGCGTGCAGACGTTGCCAAGGATCATGACCGTGGCGCTACCGCGGGACCAGCATTCGCCCATGTTGGGGCACTGCGCGGACTGACAGACCGTATGCAGCTTGTGCAGGTCGACGTTCTTCTTGGTCTCCAGGAAGTCCGGGCCGCTAGGGAGCTTGGCGCGGAGCCAGTCAGGTTTGCGGGCGGACTCGATCATGGAGGAAGGGCAACATTGCCGTCCTTGGCCGTTTTTCAACCTTACAAAGAAGAAGGGGTGCTCTCCTCCCGGAAAGCACCCCTTTTGCTATGAGTTTCGACTCAGACCTTAGAAGGTCTTCTTGAGGGAGACAGCGGTGATGCTCTTACCCTTTTCGATGTCCGAGTAGGACAGGGAGCCGGTGAAGCCGAGGACCGGGTAGTTGAGGGCGATGGCGTAGTCGCTCTTCTTCGAGGCACGGTCGTCACCGTAGTGCAGGCCGACGTTCAGGCCCTTGATCTGGGCGACGTCGTAGCTGTAGTTGGCTTCGTAGTAGTAGTCGGAGAGGGTGCCGTTGACGCCCTTGGAGACCTTGAGGTTCAGGCCAGCGTAGGTGGCCGAGACGTTGGCTTCGCCACCGTTAGCGGCGGTGTTGTAGGTGTAGTTGATGTAGCCGACGGAGACGTCGACGGCGCCAACCTTGAAGCCGTAGTTAGCGTAGAGGTCGATCTCGAGGCTGCCGAGGGCAGAGGAGACGTTGGAAGCCCAGATGCCAGCCGAGAGGCCGGAGCTGTGGGAGACGTCGTAGCCAGCCGAGACGGCGGTCTTACCAGCGGTCTGGGAGAGACCGCGGAAGACGTAGTCGCTGGAGATAGCGACGTTGCCCGACGTGGTGTACGCCGGGGTGGCGGGAGCAGCCTGAGCGATGCTCGCGGCGGCGGTGAGGGTGAGGAGGGTGATGGAGGTGTGCTTCATGGCGTGTTTCGAAGTGCTCAAAGTTTACCAAAACTCCATATATTTCGACAATCACGTGAAGATTGGCGAATAAACCCCAATGTTTGTCTAAAAGTAGACCGACTTTGCTTTAATTTAAGCGTTAATTACTGGGCTTAGCCGAGATAACATTCGAGGTGGGCATCGGCTGACTTCGCCCAACTGAACTCAGCCGCCATCGCATTCTTCTGAAGTGACTTATAGGCCGCCGGTTGCTGATAAAGCGCCAGAGCACGGTGCAGAGCCCACTCGATGCCTCCCTGGTCGGCGTGCTCGAAAACAATCCCGGTGCCTTTCTTCTTACTATCCCAGCCGCTTACGGTGTCGGCCAGTCCGCCGGTGGCGCGGACGATCGGGAGGGTGCCGTAGGCCATGGAATACATCTGGTTCAGTCCGCATGGCTCGAAGCGGCTGGGCATGAGGAAGAAGTCGCTGCCGGCTTCGATCCGATGGGAAAGTCCGTTGTCGTAGCCGATACGGACGGCGCACCGCTCCGGAAAGTCGACGGTGAGTCGTTTAAATTCGTTCTCAAGCCAGGCGTCGCCGCTGCCGAGCAAGATGAACTGGAGTTTTCCTTCGCGAAGGAATTTAGGCAGCACGCTGACGGCGAGATCCAAGCCTTTCTGTTCCCAGAGGCGCGAGACCACGCCGACGAGCGGAAGGTCACGATCGGTGGCGAGGTTGAGTTCGCGCAGCAGGGCTGCTTTGCACTCGGCCTTGCCTGCGGGATTCTTGGCAGAGAATGCGGCGGCGATATGTTGGTCGTCTTCCGGATTCCACTCATCGCGGTCGACGCCGTTGAGGATGCCGCGCAGGTCTCCCGCGCGCCGGCGGACGATATCGTCCAGGCCGTAGCCGAAGGCCGGGGTGAGGATTTCCTTCGCGTAGGTCGGGCTGACGGTGATGACCTTGGTAGCGTGGAGGATACCGCCTTTGAGGAAGTTGACGCCGCCAAGGCATTCGAGCTCCTGCGGGCTCCAGAGGAAGGCGGGGAGGCCGAGGTAGGCCATAATCCGCTTGGGATAGAGGCCTTGGTGCTGCAGATTGTGAATGGAGATGACAGTCTTCGCTCCACCGAGCGCGGACTGCTTGAGCGTGGTGTTGAGCAGGACTGGGACGAGGCCAGCGGTCCAGTCATGGCAATGGATGACGTCAGGAATCCAGCTGGTGGTCAGGCAGGCATCCAGACCGGCTCGTCCATAGAAGGCCGCGCGTTCGCCGGCGTCGTCCCGCGCGGGGTAGATCTCCCGCGCACCGTAGAAGTCCTCGTGTTCGACGAACCACGCCTCGAAGTTAGGTGAGACCTGCAGCGTGCGGAGGCGGCAACCGGCCTTACGCGGGTCGCCATTCACGCCCACCTTGAGCGACTCGATGAGGGTGCCCATCTTCTCGCGGCCCGGGACAGAGCCGTAAAGGGGTGTCACCGCGCGCACTTCGTGTCCCTTGGCCGCCAAGGCCTTGCCCAGCGCCACGGTGGCGTCGCCCAGCCCGCCGGCCTTGGACCAGGGCGCCAACTCGGGAGTCACGAAAAGGATTCTCATGCGGAAGGTCGGTTGTCGCGGGACCGTCCGAGTCGGTTGAGCAGAGGGACGAAGGCCACGAGGATAATCAAGGCGGCGACCATGGCGATATTGCCAGCCAAATCATGGACGGTGCCGAGCGACGAGAAGCCGGCTTGGCCATGTTCGATGCCGGCGAAATCGCGTTCGAGCGATTTCGATCCTTGGTTTAGCGCGTGGAAGGTGAGGTAGGTGTTGCGCCCGATGTTGAGCAGGATGGCCGTGATGCCGGCGAGGACGATCATCGCGATGCGACGGAATAACGCACCGGGGAAGCCGCCTTCGAGGAAGACCGCGCCGAGGAAGGCGCCGGCGAAGACGCACGCCGAGAGCGAACGGATGCCCGAGCAGGCTTCGGCCACGCCAACGGCGTCACCGTTAGGGAAGATGATCGTGTTGCCGCTGACACGGATGGCGTGGTCATTGGCACGCAGGATGCCCGAGACGATCTCGGTGACGTTCGTGAGCAGCTCTCCCTTGATCTGATTATCGACGAGGTAGAGGAACGGACCCGAGATCAGCCAGACGCCGGCGGGGAAGAGGAGCAGTCCGACGGCCTGCCAGCGGGAGCGCGTTGTCGCGACGCTGTCCTGCGGTCCGCGGACGGAAAGGAACGCGAAGGTCAGCGCGGCGCCAGCCAAGCCAAAGGAGATGGCGAGGGTCGGGCCGATGCCTGTGCCGAAAATGGCTCGAGCGGCGGCGCCGCAGCCGAAGAGCGTCAGCGAAGCGAAGCCCAGTAACTGGGCGATGATAAGGGCGCCCTTCGATGACTCTGCCGACGGCTCGGAGCGGGCGCCGGTAAGCAAAGAGTGGAGGTCTTCCCAGCGGTCCCAGAGCACGTAAGCGGAGAAGAACGGCACGAGGTAGCCGAAAGTGTAGTCGTCCTTGGTGCTCCAGATCGTCCATTGGTCCCAGGTGGTGAACGCGGCCATGCCGAACAGTAACAGGCCGAGGCCGCGCGTCGTGCCATCAAGCTTCGACTGGGCTTCCGCGGACATCAGAACCGGGGGACCGCGGCCAGCAGTGTCTTCGTATAGTCGTGCTGCGGATTCCCGAGGATCTCGGCCGGCGTACCTTGTTCGACGATCTTGCCCTTGGACATCACGAGAATGTGGTCGCTGACATGTTCGACGACGGCGAGGTCGTGGGCGACGAAGAGGTAGGTAAGGCCGAACTGTTCCTGCAGGTCTTGGAGCAGGTTGACGACTTCCGCCTGAACGGAGACATCGAGCGCCGAGACGGGCTCGTCGCAAATGATGAGTTCGGGCTGCACGGCGAGGGCGCGGGCGATGCCGATGCGCTGGCGCTGACCGCCGGAGAATTCATGTGGGAAGCGGCGCAGGTGTTCGGCTGGGAGCTGGACGCTACGGAGGAGCTCCGCGCAGCGAGCTTCACGGTCGGCCCGCGTCATCTGCGGGAAGTGGATCTCAAGCGGCTCGGAGAGGGTGCTCAGGATGTCGGCGCGCGGATTGAGCGAGTTGTAGGGGTCCTGGAAGATCATCTGGATCTTCTTGCGCCACGGGAGGAAGGCGGAGTTGGAGAGGGATCCGATATCCTCGCCTTGGTAGAGAATATTGCCGGCGGTCAGAGGCGCGAGCTTCACGATCGCACGACCCGTGGTCGTCTTGCCCGAGCCGGATTCGCCGACGAGGCCGACCGTCTTGCCTTTCGGCACGACGAAAGAGATGCCGTCCACGGCCTTCTTGGGTTCGGCTTTCTGGAAGAACCAGGCGGCGCGGCCAGGGTAGTGGACGGAAAGGTCGCTGACTTCGAGTAGGTTGTCGCTCATCGGGAGACCTTGAGTTCGTCGGACAGGGTAGTGAGGCGCCGGCGTCGCTGGCCGAGGCGGGGGATGCAGGCGATCAAGGCCTTGGTGTAAGGGTGCGACTGGGTGCGCATGATCTGCTCGACGGGACCGGACTCGACGATGCTTCCCTTCCACATCACCGCTACCTTGTCGGCGAAGTGCGCGATGATGCCAAAGTTGTGGGTGATCAGGACGATACTCATGCCGCGTTCACGACGCAGGCGGGCGAGCAGGTCCATGATTTCCTTCTGGATCGTCACGTCGAGCGCGGTGGTGGGCTCGTCGGCCACGAGGATCTTGGGATTGCAGGCTAGCGCCATGGCGATCATCGCGCGCTGTTGCATGCCGCCGGAGAGCTCGTGCGGGTATTGGTTCGCGACGCGCTCGGGGTCGTGGATGTGGACCTCGGCGAGGGAGCGGATGACCTCGGTCTTGACGTCCTTGACCTCAGGGCGGTGGAGGGCGACGGCCTCCCCGAGCTGGAAGCCGATGGTATAGACCGGATTCAGGGAAGTCCCGGGTTCCTGGAAGATGTAGGCAATCGAGCCGCCGCGCACCTTGGCCAGCTTCTCCTCGGGGAGGCCGAGTAGTTCGACGCCCGCCAGTTGCACGGAACCAGATAGGGTGCAGGAGGGCTCAGGCGGCAGGAGGCGGGTGAGCGCCAAGGCGGAGACGGACTTGCCGGAGCCGGATTCGCCGACGATTGCGAGGACTTCGCCCGCGGCGAGTTCGTAGCTCACACCTTGGGCGGCGACGGTCGCACGGTCACCGGTGCGGAAGGTGACGCAGAGATCCTGTACTTTCAGGAGAGGCTCGGCGGACATGATCGGCAACATAGGTCGGGCGATGGCGAAGGGAAAGGAAGAACGGTGGTCATTCGGTGCGCCAGCGGTCTTCGATGACGGTCTTCGGCGCGCCACGCACCTTGCCGTCGCGGAAATCCTTGAGGTCGACCTCGCGTTGCTTGGGGTCGAGCCAGAAGAGGCCGTATTGACCTGGGTCTTCGGCCGAGCGGACGTCGAAGCCCTCCGGGAACTTGACCCAGTCCCAGTGGGCGATGCGGTAGCCGGGCACCTTGAATCCCGGGATGAAGTCCGCGAGGTCGTGGATGCGGTGCTGCATCGCGAAAGACAGCTTGATCATCTCGGTCTCCTCGGTGGCGTTGCGGAACTGGTCGATGATCTTGGAGAGCGCAGGGTCGTCGATACCGGTGATATTATTCGTCTGGCGTTTCGGCACCTTGCGTCCATCGGCCAGCTTCTCGACGGCGTTATCGGTGTGGTGCGATTCCCAGAGCGCGGGGATGCGACCTGAGACCGACCAGGCCCAGAAGACGATATCATGGTTCTTCTCCATGACCTTGCGGTACATGGTCGTGTGTTCGAGCGTCTCGGGGCGATATTCGACGCCGCAGCGACGGGCGGATTCGACGAGGGTGGCGAGGTACTTGCGTCGGTCGGAGGTGTCGAAGGTCAGGCGGAAGGAAAGGCGCTCGCCCGCGGCGTTCATGAGGATGCCGTCGGGGCCGACTTGGGTGAAGCCGGCCTTGGCGAAGGCGGCACGGGCGAGCTCAGGCGAGTAGCGGCGCGGGCGGATGGAGGGGTCGGTGAACTTGCCAAGCCCTTCGCTGAATTGGTTCAGGCGATCGTAGTCACCGCGGTAGAAGCCGTCGATGACGCGCTGGAAATCGGTGGCATGCTGCAGGCCGACGCGGACGTCGAGGTCGGAGAGCAGCGGCTTTTGCGTGTTGATGTAGAGCCCGTAAGGAGGGCGGGGGATGTCGTTGAAGAACTGGGCCTTGATCAGGTAACCATTCTGGTACGCTTTCTTCTCGTTGGTCCCGTACCAGTAGCGCGGCATCATGATCGGCATGAAGTCGATTTCGCCGTCCAGCATCGAGGCATAGGCGCTGTCGAGCTCGCGGATGACGCCATATGCGATGACGTCAGGGTTGTAGCGGAAGCGGGTGAATTTGCGATGGTCGCCCCACCAGTCCTTGACGCGAGTGAGGGTGACGGACTTCTCGCGCTGGAAGCCGGTCGGGCTGACGAAGTAGGGTCCGGTGGTCGGGTGGAAGCGGTCGTTGTAGAGCTTCTCGTAGTTCGGGCCGAAGTCCTTGAAGAAGTTGCGCGGGAGCGGGCGGAGCTCGCCAAGCTGTTCGAGTTGATAGGGACGCTTGCGCGGCGCCTTGATGGAAATCGTGTGGGCGTCGTATTTCGTGATGCCGCCCCACTCGCGGGTGTAGAAGTCGGCATACCAGTCCGCCTTCGCCCAGGGCGAACGGTGGAAGTAGAACGCGTAAAAGTAGTCCTCGGCAGTAATCGGCTGCCCGTCGGTGAACTGGGCGTTCGGATCGAGGCGGAAGTAGGCCGTCATGCCGTCAGGCGACATCGCCCAGCTCGTCGCCAGGGCTGGGATCGGCTCGTCGGTGTTGGGGTGCGAGGAGAGCAGGCCGAAGTCGTTGTTGTCGTAAAGCTCACCACGGAAGCTGTTGTTGGCGTTTGGGCCGACGCGGCGGAGCGTGGGCGGGGTGCCGGCCGTGAACTGACGGAGCGTGCCGCCGCGGATGGCGCGGGGGTCGGCGAACTCCTTCTGCTCAGAGCCGTCGTGCCAGTTAAGGTCCTTGGGGAGGTCGGCCGGTGTCGCGTAATGGAAGAAGTCCTTGTGCTCGGCGTAGAAGGCGGCGGCCTTCGGATCCTCGAAGGTCTGGGCCGAGGCGGTCGTGAGGGCGATGAGGAAGGCGAGTAAGGTTCTCATTTCTGGGTGCGACGAACGTCGAAGGCGTCTTGGAGCGCTTCGCCGATGGAGTTGATCATGACCATGGTGCCGACGAGACAGAATAGCGTCGGTCCGAGGATCCACCAGGCGGCCCAGTTCTCCTTGGCCTGATGGAGCAGTTCGCCCCACGAAGGCTCCGTGGGCGGCAGGCCGAAGCCGAGGTAGTCGAGGGCCGACAGCGAGAAGACGAGCCCGTGCAGACTGAAGGGCAACGTAGTCAGGATCACGGTCGTGCAGTTGGGCAGGATGTGGCTCCAAATGATCCGCGCATGGCTCGCTCCGAGTGCGCGGGAGGCGGTGACGTAATCGCGGGCGGAGACCTGGTAAGCCGAGGCGCGGAGTTGCTGGGCGAGTCCGATCCACGAAAACGCGACAAGGATGAGCACGAGGACGGCGAGGGTGGGCTCGAGCAGGCTCGCGAGGAAGATGATGGCGTAGAGGAACGGGATGTTGGACCAGATCTCCATTGCGCGCTGGGATACCATGTCGAACCAACCTCCGAAGTAGCCCATGGCGGCTCCAAGGACGAGGCCGATGCCGTAGGCACAAGGCAGGTAGATAAGCGCGGAGAGGAGCAGGAGGCGGAAGCCGCCGAAGAGCCGCGCGACCATATCGTGACCGGATTCGTCGGTGCCGAGCCAATGCCCGTCGAGCCCGGGCGGGCAGGGTGACGGCACCTGCGTGCGGAGCGAGCCCTGCGGTTCCCAGTCGGTGCGATCGGTGGTGGGTACGCGTTGAGCGACTTTGCCGTCGGCGAATTTCGCGCGGGCGATGCCGATGCCTTCGGCGAACAAGCGGGCGTCGCCATGCGGTCGGCCGGCGATGATCGTCCAGGTCTGCCGGCGGGTGCCGTCCGCGTTGAGCGTGAAGATGCGTCCTTCGGCGATGATACCGCGAGGGTCGTGCCAGCGCCCTTCGGCATCGCGGGAGACTTCCGGCATCACCTCGCAGACTTCGGCCGGGGCGAAGGGGACGGGAGGCATGACGAGCCAGCCTCGCCCGTTTCGCTTCAATTCTTCAGCCAGCAGGCGGTAGTTGGGTTCGCCTTCGATCTTCAGACCGAGTTCACGTCCGGAGATGAAGCCGGCGAAGACCGGGAAGCGATACGCCCCGTCGACCTTGAGCACGAGCGGCCGGTTGCCGACGAGTAGAGGGCCGAGAAGTGCCAGCGCTGAGATCGTGACCAGTGTGAGCAGGGACCACCAGCCCATGCGGTTCTGGCGGAATCGCTCAAAGCGTTGCGACGTGCTGGGGTCGAAGAGGCTCATGCGGATTTGTCGAACCGGATACGCGGGTCGACGGCGGCGACGCAGAGGTCGGAGACGATGTTGCCGATAAGCATCGCCAGGCTGGAGAGCGTGAGGAGGCCGAGGAAGACAGGATAGTCGCGGTGGACGAGCGAATCATAGCCCAGCAGGCCGAGGCCGGGGATGTTGAACGTGAACTCGATGAGGAAAGAGCCGGTGAGGAAGAACCCGAGGTTGCCGCCGAAGGTCGCGGCAATCGGGATCAGCGAATTGCGGAGCACGTGGACGAATACGATACGGCGGTTACTCAGGCCCTTGGCCTTGGCGGTACGGACGTAGTCGGTGGTAAGGTTGTCGAGCAGGCCGTTGCGGGTGAAGAGGGTGAGCGCGGTGAAGGCACCGACCATCTCGCAGCTGAGCGGCAGGACCGTGCTCATGAACGCGTGTTCCCAGTTGAATCCCATCGAGGGGAACCAGTGTAACTGGTGGCACAGGAAATTCAGGCCAACTACGCCGAGGACGAATCCTGGCACGGAATAGAGGATGAAGAGGAGCTGGGTTGAGGAGCGGTCGAACCAGCCATCGCTTTTCAGCGCCTTGGCCACTCCGAGCGGGATCGAAATCGCATAGGCGAGCAGAAGGGACCAGCCGCCGAACCAAGCCGAGATGGGCAGCCGAGACTTGATCTCGTCCCAAACCGGCTTGTCGCTGGTCGTCGAATCGCCGAGTTCCGCCTGAAGTAGGCCGGCGTAGGCACGTCGATAGACGAGCACGCGCGTCGCTTTCTCAGGGTCGTCGGGCAGAGGGGCCGCGGCGGCAAGCCAGTGTGCCCGCGGGTTGCCGTCGGCCGTGGTGAGGGTGAAGACATCGCCAGTCTGGCTGATGTTCAGTTTGAAGGATTTGCCGGGGATGAGGTCGTCGGCGACTTCGGCCTCCGCTTTGCCATCCTTGTCTAACCGCACCGTGATCCAGTCCGCCGGGCCAGGGGCAGCGCCAAGCCAGATGGCATAGGCTTCGACTAGAGAGCGGTCGAAGCCGTAGCGGCGCTTGAGGTTATCGAGCTCTTCAGGGGAAGCCGGTCCGCTGGGACGGGCCGCCGTGCTCCGCTTGCGGTCGGCCTGCTGACGCTCGGCGAGGGCTTGTTCGATGGGTCCTCCCGGCACGAAGCGGGTGAAGCAGAACGCGACGAAGGTGATGCCCACGAAGGTAAGTGGGACTAGCAGCAACCGTCTGAGGACGTAGTCGCGCATCGCGGGTCTCTATAGGGCAGTCACAGAACGAGAGGGGTCAACCCGAAAGGACTCGCTTGCACCTGACGGCGGACACCCCAGTTTCGCTGGGTGCCCCTGCTTTACTCCCTCGGCTGGTTCCTGCTGATGATCGTCCTGGCGTTCGTCGCGTTCGGCCTCCTCCTTCTGACGATTTTTTTGGTCTCCTTCGCCTGGCGGGCTCCTCGCCGGCATAAGTCGATGTCCTTGGGTTATTGCGTCATGCACACGGCGTGCTGGCTGCTCCTGAAGTGCGGGTACACCATCCGTATCCGCGGACTGGAGAATATCCCGGAAAAGGGCGGCGTACTCCTCATCGCGAACCATGTCGCCTATGCGGACGTCTTGGTGATGGGCGTGCTTTCGCGTCGCCCCGTCCGTTTTCTTTCTTGGGAAGGTTTCGAGCGGCATAAATTCCTCGGCTTCATGTGCCGGCTGATGGGGACGATCCCCGTCTCGGAGACGAAGGCCAAAGAGGCCATCATCAAGTCGGGCGAAGCGCTCGCCCGCGGTGAAGTGGTCTGCATCTTCCCTGAAGGCAGCCTCACCCGCAACGGCGGCCTGATGCAGTTGCGTAAAGGCTTCGAGCTGATCGCCCGCCGCGGTGGGGCGCCCATCGTGCCGGTCGCCATCGACGGCATGTGGGGTTCGATCCTCAGTTTCAGCGGCGGCAAGTCCTTCTGGAAATTACCCAAGCATTTCCCCCGCCCCATCAGTGTCGTCATCGGCAAGCCGTTTCCTGCGGCCGAGCATGCCAAGACTCGTTCGCGCCTGCTGGAACTCGCCGCCGAGGCCTTCGCCATGCGCGAGTCGCTCCAGGGCCATCTCGGACGCGAAGTCGCGGAAGGACTGGCGAAGAAGGGCAGGGCTATCGCCTTGGTCGACCGTACGGCCGCGCGTCTTGAATTCAGCGGTGCGACGTTGCTCGCCTTGGGATGGGCTTTCGCCGGGGAACTTAAGCGTCGCACGACGGCCAAGCGCGTCGCCATCGTATTGCCTCCGGGTGTCGCGGCGAGCGTGGCCAACCTCGGTTGCGTGCTGGCCGATAAGGTTCCGGTGAACCTAAACTTCTCCCTTGGTCGCGAGCAGGCTCATTCCTGTCTGGAGCGCGCCGAGGTCGACCTCGTCGTCACCGCTGGTGCGTTTCGCAGCAAGTTGTCCGAAAAATCGCCCGACTTCCCGTGGGGCGACCAAGTCCTCGACGTGGCCGACTTCATGTCGGCGCATTCGCGTGCCGACCTCGCTTTCCGTCTGGGCCTGATTCGATGCCTGCCGACCTCCTGGTCGCTGGCGTGCATGGGTCTGCCGAAACATGGCGGCGACGCCGAGGCCGCGTTGCTTTTCACCAGCGGTAGTTCCGGCCAGCCCAAGGGTGTGCGCCTCTCGCACCGCAATATCCTGGCTAACCTGCGTCAGATCGATGACGCCGATATTCTCCCCGACGACGCGACCCTGCTCGGCAGCCTGCCGGTCTTTCACAGTTTCGGTTTCACGATTGGCCTTTGGTATTCGCTTTCCCGTTCGCCGCGTCTCGTGACCTTGCCGTCGCCGCTGGATTCCGCCGCCGCGGTGAAGGCGATCAAGGAAGAGAAGGTCACCGTCCTCGTCGGCACCCCGACCTTCCTCCGCCCTTACCTCCGTCGCGGCACCGCCGCGGACTTCGCGACGCTCGAATGGGCCGTTGTCGGCGCCGAGAAATGCCCCGCCGACCTCGTGGATGCTTTCGCCACCCAGCTCGAGACGCCGATCCTGGAAGGCTATGGCATCACCGAGACGAGTCCGGTGCTTTCCGTCAACGTACCCGACCGACTCGATCCGGAAGGTCCCGACGGCGTTTGGCTGGGCAACGTCCGCGGCTCCGTCGGCCGGCCGGTCATCGGCGTGGCTGTCCGGTTCGTCGATCCGGAGACCGGAGACATCCTCCCGAACGGGCAAGTCGGCCTTCTTGAGATCAAGGGAGCCAATATCTTCATGGGCTATCTGGATGCCGAGCAGACGGCCAAGGCGCTAACGCCGGACGGCTGGTATCGCACGGGCGACCTCGCACGCATGGATGATGACGGGTTCCTTTACCTTGCCGGCCGTCTTTCCCGCTTCTCCAAGATCGGTGGGGAGATGGTCCCGCATGGCACCGTCGAGGACGCTCTGCGTAAGGTCCTCGACTTGGTTCATTCCCTCGAGATCAAGGTCGCTGTCGCCAGTGCGGCGGATCCGGCCAAGGGCGAGCAGCTCGTCGTGCTGCATGTGGATGACGTCGACGCCGAGGCGATTCGCACGGCGCTGGCGGCCGAAGGACTCGCTAACCTATGGATTCCCAAGGTGTTCAAGAAAGTACCCGTCATCCCGATTTTAGGCACAGGTAAGCTGGATTTGAACAAGTTACGGGAGCTGGCACAGGGCTGACGCGGTTTTGGCTCGCTTGTGGCTTATGGTCGATTGTCCTAACCGATGATCATGCCTAAAAAGAAGAAGCCCGCGAAGAAGTCCGCTCAGGTGGTCAAGGCGCGTAAGCCCGCCCCTAAGCCTGTCAAGAAGGCCAAGGCGAAGCCCGCGGCCGATTCGCCGGTCGCCATTTTTCGCGACGCGATCCTGCGTCACCTGAAGAGCACTTTCGCCCGTGACCGCGTCACCGCCACCCGCAACGACTGGTGGATGGCCACCTGCATGGCGGCCCGCGACCAGATGCTGGAGCGCTACATCGACACGCAGTCCCAGCACTCTAGCAAGAATGTCCGCCGCGTCTACTATCTCTCCCTTGAGTACCTGATGGGCCGCGTGCTGACCAATAACCTGGTCAACCTGCAGCTGCGCGACGTCGCGACGGCGGCCTTGGCCGACCTCGGACAGGACCTCGAAGTCGTCGCCGACGAAGAAGCCGACATGGGTCTTGGTAACGGCGGGCTGGGTCGCCTCGCCGCCTGCTTCCTTGATTCCCTCGCCACGATGGATATCCCGGCCGTCGGTTATGGTATTCATTATGAGTTCGGCCTCTTCCGCCAGACCTTCGCGCAGGGCCGTCAGGTCGAAGTCGCCGACAACTGGCTGGCCAACAATAATCCTTGGCTGATCCGTCGCCCGAATTATCGCGTCAGCGTGCCGCTCTACGGCCGCGTCAAACATAGCACCGACGACCGTGGCAACCATTCCGCCGAACTCGTCGAGACCCGTAATCTCCTCGGCATGCCTTGGGATATCCCTATCGCCGGCTTCGCGGGAAGCAGCGTCAATTTCCTCCGCCTCTGGGAATCCAAGGCCGCTTCTGAATTCGACTTCCGCGCCTTCGACCGCGGCGGCTATGTCGAGGCCGTACATGAGCGCGACTCGAGCGAGATCGTCTCGAAGGTGCTCTACCCGAACGACAGCACCGAGAGCGGCAAGGAGCTCCGCCTGGTCCAGCAGATCTTCTTCGTGTCGTGTTCCTTGCAGGACATCCTGCGCCGCCATCGCCGCGTCAACGCCGACCTCACCAATCTGCCGGCCAAGGCCGCCGTACAGCTCAACGACACGCACCCGTCCATCGCGGTCGCCGAACTGATGCGCCTGATGGTCGACGTCGAGCGCTTGAACTGGGATGAAGCCTGGGCGCTCTGCACGCAGGTCTTCAGCTACACCAATCACACCTTGCTGCCGGAAGCCCTCGAGACGTGGTCCGTGCCGCTCTTTGAGAAGGTGCTCCCGCGCCACCTCGAGATCATCTACGAGATCAACCGCCGTCACCTCGAGGACGTCGAGAAGCGCTGGCCGGGCGACGACGCCCGTAAGATGGAGCTTTCGATCATCCAGGAAGGCTTCCCGAAGCGTATCCGTATGGCGCACCTCGCCGTGGTCGGCTCGCACCACGTCAACGGTGTGGCCGAACTGCACACCCGCCTCATCCGTGCGAACCTGTTCCCGGGCTTCAACGAGCTCTGGAAGGGCAAGTTCGTCAACGTCACCAACGGCGTCACGCCGCGCCGCTGGGTCCGTGGCTGTAACCCTGAGCTCGGCGCCCTGTGCGACGAAGTCGCTGGCAAGGGCTGGGAGACTGACCTCGGTCGCCTACGCAAGCTCGACGCCTTGGCCGATCGTCCGGCCTTCCAAGACCGCTTCCTCGCCATCAAACGTGCCAACAAGATCCGCCTCGCCGCTCGCATCAAAGATCTCGTCGGCGTGGAAGTCTCGCCCGACGCGCTCTTTGACGTCCAGATCAAGCGCCTCCACGAGTACAAGCGCCAGCACCTCAACCTGCTGCATATCCTGCACCTTTACCGCCGAATCCTGAACGAGCCGAACGGCCAATTCACGCCACGCGTCTGTATCTTCGGTGCCAAGGCTGCTCCGGGTTACGCCCTCGCGAAGCACATCATCCACGCGATCAACCGCGTCGGTGCCGTCATCAACTCCGACGAACGCGTCCGCGGC
Organism: Verrucomicrobiota bacterium; assembly: GCA_037134475.1. GTDB lineage: Bacteria > Verrucomicrobiota > Verrucomicrobiia > Opitutales > UBA953 > UBA953. The sequence goes on from JBAXMD010000005.1 coordinate 30,003, forward strand.
CTGCTCAAGGTGGTGTTCCTGCCCGACTACCGCGTCTCGCTCGCCGAGCGCATCATTCCGGCTGCTGACCTCTCTGAACAGATTTCCACCGCCGGCAAGGAGGCTTCCGGTACCGGCAATATGAAGCTGGCCCTCAACGGCGCGGTGACCATCGGCACGCTCGACGGCGCCAACGTCGAAATCGGTGAAGAAGTCGGCGCTGAGAACATCTTCATCTTCGGCCTCCAGGTTGAAGAGGTCGAGAAGCTCTGGGCTGACGGCTACGACCCGCATGCCGTGCTGGCCGCCGACCCTGAACTTTCCGCGCTGCTGGACTGGCTGCGTTCCGACACCTTCACGCCCGAACAAGCTGGAGCGCTGTCGCCCGTCGTCGATTCCCTCGTGGAGGGTGGCGACCCTTATCTCGTCCTGGCTGACTTCCGTAGCTACGTGGACGCGCAGGCCAAGGTCGAGAAGGCCTTCCTGGACCGTCGTCGCTGGGCTGCGATGGCCATCCGGAATGTCGCCCGTTGTGCCAAGTTCTCGTCTGATCGTTCGATCGGCGACTACGCCAAGCTTATCTGGAAGACCAAATCCCACTCGATTCCCCGCTAAGAAGGGATTGAGGTCGGTCGCCAAGGTCCCCAACATGTCGGCCTTGCGACCCCGCATCTCCATCCCCGTTCTGCTTGCCCTGTCGGCTTTGACGCTGGCGGCGGCGGAGCGTCCGCCCGGCGCCATGAAGGCTGGCGTGGTGATCACGGCCGAAGGCGGCATCGAAGGAACGCAGGTCTACCGCTATGATGCCGAAGGTCGTCCGCTGGACGGCACTCCGGCCAAGTCGCGCACCATCACGGCTCCGCGCCCTGAGGGATCCGCTCCGGCCGCTGCCAAAGCGTCGACGACGGCGCTGGCTCCTGCGCCGAAGCAGTCCATCAAGACCGCCGATGGTCGCACCGTCCCCTTTTCCATGGAAGGGAAGGGGATTGGCAAGAGCGTGGATGACGCCGTCGATTTCAATTCCGCCCTGAAGAAGGCTTCGAAGTCCAGCGGGCTCATGGAACAACGCTTCGAGAAGAGCATGTCGACCATCGGCAAGGAGCAGGTCTACTCGCGTAATAATCTCCTGACGCTCGAGACCTGGCATGGTCGCTACGATAATATCGGCCGCAAGAAGTCCGACATCGAACTCAAGGACACCCTCGGCGCGCCGGTCCGGCCGAAGGACACCGTCGAGGTGAAGTCCATCGATCGCATCAAGTCCCCCGTGGGTGGCACCAAGGCCGAGGTGAAGGATTGGGAGCAGCACATGGGCATCGAGACCAACGCCAAGTTCACCGGGGTGAAATCCAATTGGCAGGGTAAACTCAACCCCGATCCGAAGACCGTCGATCAGCTTTCGATGCAGGATATCAACCGCTACCAATTCCGCCGTAACCGCTCCAGCGACCCTGGTCTGCCGGTGGTGAAACCGGGGTCGGATGACGTCCAGACCAAGGGTGTTAAGAAGTAATTGCCCGAAAATGGAGCGGCCTCGTCGCTTTTTTACCTCGCAGGTTCTTCGGGGTGATTTACTCCTAGACTCTTAACTTCATGAGCGACGCTCAGCCCAGACCCGCCGGCACCGGCATCAGCGACCTTGAGGTCAAAGATGGCCAAATCATCTTCGACTCGGTGTGGTCCAGTCTGGAGCGGGAAATCGGACGCGAGAAGCTGGCGTTTCCGCGCGAAATCTTCTGGCTCAACGGCGCCCCCGGTGCCGGTAAGGGTACCAACACCGCGTTCATCCTCCAATACCGCGACTACGCTGCTGACCCGATCGTGGTCAGCGACCTGCTTTCAAGTCCCGAAGCCAAGAAGCGCATCGACGCCGGTATGCTTGTCGGCGACCGCGAAGTGGTGGAAATCCTCTTCCGTAAGCTGCTCGCCCCTGAATACGTCAGCGG
>JBAXMD010000006.1:0-31490 GCA_037134475.1 Verrucomicrobiota bacterium
TCGCCCAGCTGGCCACGCGCTTCCTGATGGACTTCTGGAAGCACGTCTGACGCCTGCTCACCCCTGACGACAAGAAGGCCGGCCTCCTCGCGGAAGCCGGCCTTCTGTTTGGGTCGATGACTAGGCTCAGCCCGTGGCCTGGAGACCGGCGGCGATGGCGTTCAAGGACAGCAGCATCTGGGGCAGCAACGCATCGGCTTCCTTGCGGTCGCCGTCGGCCACCTTCTTGCGCCAGTCCTTGAGCAGCGCGACCTGCTGTTCGTGCAGGAGGTCGATCGCCGATTCACGGAGGGCGATGACCTTGCGAAGACGCGGACGGCCTTCGCTGAGCTTCGAGCCGGAAAGCTCGTCGAGCATCTTGCGGGTCAGGTTATGCTCGGCGAGGATGCGGTTCAGGAAGGGGTCACGGAGCTTCTTGTCGGTCACGAGCGCGCCGTAGAGCTTCATCATGCTGCGATTGGAAGCCAACACGCTGGTGGAGGCGTTCTTGAGCATGTACCGCAGGGGCGGCCAATCATCGTAGTTCTTACGGATGACCTCGAAGCCCTTAGGGTCTTCGTCCTTGAGGCGGGCCAGAGCGGAGCCGACGCCATACCAGCCGGAGAGATAGAAACGGGCTTGGCTCCAGGCGAAGACCCACGGGATGGCACGCAGATCCTCGAGCGAGGCGGCGCCGGTACGACGGGACGGGCGCGAACCGATGCGGCTGGCCTCGATGACGTCGATCGGGGTGGCCTGGCGGAAGAACTCGATGAAGCGCGGGGTCTGGATGAGTGACTGGTAGGCCTCACGGGAGAACTCAGCGAGACGGTCCATGACCTTGGCCTGCGCGGTCTCGCTGCGGACGGCGACGTCGTGCAGGAAGGTGTTCTGGGTCACGCCGGCGGTCAGCAACTCGAGGTTGTTCACCGCGGTGATGTGATTGGCGTACTTCTGGGTGATGCTCTCCCCCTGCTCGGTGACGCGCATCTCACCCTGGATCGAACCCTGCGGGAGGGCGTCGATGAAGCGGTGCGTCGGGCCGGCGCCGCGGGAGATGGTGCCGCCACGGCCATGGAAGAAGACGATGCGCACGCCGTGCTTCTCGCCCACCGCGGCGAGGTTCTGCTGGGCGCGGTAGAGATTCCAGAGCGAGGCGAGGATGCCGCCGTCCTTATTGGAATCCGAATAGCCGATCATCACCTGCTGGGTGAGGCCGTCGGTGATGCCGGCGTCGCGACGAGCCTGCAGCGTACGCTTGGTCATCGGGTGCGACAGGAACGCGTCCATGATGCCGGTGCTGCGTTCAAGGTCGCCGATGGTCTCGAAGAGCGGGACGACCGGAAGGAGACAGTAGGCGTCGTCGGAACCGCCGGCGGTGAGACCGGCCTCGCGGGCGAGCAGGTAGACGGAAAGGAGGTCCGACACCGAACGGGTCATGCTGACGATCAGCGAACCTAGGCCAGCGGAGCCATACTGGTCGATATGAGTGACGAGCGTGCGGTGACAGGCGACCACGGCGTCGGCCTCGGTCCCGATACTAGCCTGCTCGCGCATGAACGGGCGGGTCGAGCGTAGTTCGGAGTCGAGGAAGCCCAGGCGGCGGGATTCGGCCCACTGCGCGTAATTCGTATCATCCTGACCGGTGGCGGCGAGGAGCTGACCGATGGCCTTGTCATGGAAGGCGCTGTTCTGGCGGATATCCAGCACGGCCATGTGGAAACCGAAGGTACGGAGGAAGCGCAGAAGCGGATCGAGCTCCGCGCGGGCGATGCGGCCGGCGCCGACTTCCACCAAGGTCTCACGCAGGAACAGCAAATCGGCGATGACGCCCTCGGGCGTGCGGTGCTGACCGTGACCGAGTTCGCCCTCGGCGTTGGGTAAGCGCAGACGGGTGAGGTTGATATACTGGCGCCAGGTCTCGCCGATGTTGCGCTTAAGGGCATCCTCGCCGGCTTCGCCATGGGCGGCGGCGTGCTTGGCGACCTGACGCAGGAATACTGCCGGCGGCTCCTGCAGGTGATCGCCGAGGGAGAGGCGCTGGCCCAGAGTCTCAAGGCGCTCGTTGCAGATCGCGACGGCGGTGGAGCGGAAGAGATTCAGCGCGCGGGCGGTGACATCGGCCGTGACCAGCGGGTGGCCGTCGCGGTCGCCGCCAACCCAGGTACCAAGGGCGATCTGAGGCAATGAATCCGGGTGCTCGATGCGAGCGGGGTCGAGGCCGGCCTCTTCCCAAGCCTGGCGCAGACGCAGGTCCATGCTGACCACGGCGTCCGGGAAGACCTTCGACAAGAAGTAATTGATATTACGAAGTTCCGACGCCACGTCGGGCTTCTGGTGATAGATTTCACCGGTACGCCAGAGACGCTCGAGCGCGACCTTGATCTCTTCGCGGATCGCGCGCTGCTCGGCGACGGTCCACATATTATTCTCGCGACGGACGAGGAGTTTGTAGATCTCGCGGTGGATCTCGAGGACCGTGGCGCGCTTGGCTTCAGTCGGGTGCGCGGTGAGCACCGGATCGACGCGCATGCGGTTGAGGCGCTTGGCGATCTGCTTATCGGTCAGGCCAGCGGCGATCAGGGCGCGGAGCGCGCGACCCCAAGAGCCGGGATCGGAGGCGAGGCCATACTTGTCTTCGCGGAGACGCTTGGACTGCGCGGAAGCGTTTTCTTCCACCATGTTCAGGAGCTGGAAGGCGATCGAATACGCCTGGACGCCGCGGTAGGAAAAGATCTGGACGCCACGCACCTTGCGCTTGCCCATCCACGGCAAAGTGCCGGCGAGGTCCTTGTGGTCGAGCTGCTCGAGCACCTCGACGAAGCAGGTCATCATGAAGTCGAGGTCCTTGTCGACTTTCTTAAGCCCGCGGGCGAGATCGTTGCTGATAGCCATGCGACGAGAGTCGTAGCACGGGGTCAGGAAATCTCGCAACCGCAAACCCCCACGGCTTGCGTCTATCGGCGTCGGCCGTTTGATGAGAAGTCGCCATGTCGGACTCACGGCTCATCCTCCCCGACCTCTGGCAGCAGGACGCTCTCCGCGCTCTCCGCCAAGGCGAGGACGTGGTAATCCAAGCCCCGACTGGCGCCGGCAAGACCCACGTCTTCGAACTGCTGATCAAAGGGGGCCATCGCGGCCAGGCGGTCTACACGGTCCCGACCCGTGCCTTAGCCAATGACAAGCGGGCTGAATGGCTAGCCCTGGGCTGGGACGTCGGCATCGCGACTGGCGACGTCAGCGACAACCTCGGCGCCCCGGTAGTGGTAGCCACGCTCGAGACCCAACGCCATCGGTTCCTTGAAGGAAGGCACCCTGACATGCTGGTCGTAGACGAATACCAGATGCTGGCCGATAGCCGCCGCGGTGCGGCCTATGAGACCGTCCTAGCCATCGCCCCGCCCTCGACCCAGCTGCTTTTGCTCAGCGGCAGCGTCTCCAACCCCAAGGCGGTCGCAGAATGGCTCCGGAGCCTCGGCCGTAAGGTGACCCTCATCGAAGAGCACACCCGCCCCATCCCCCTCGAGGAAGTGTCGCTGGACGCCTTGGAGACCCGCGAGCCGACCGGCATCAAAGGGCATATTGCCCGGGCGGTCATCCGGGCGGTCCTCGCCGACCTCGGCCCGATCCTAGTCTTCGCCCCTCGCCGCCGGGCCGCCGAACAAATCGCCCGCGACATCGCCGCCGGACTGCCCCTCGGCAACGGTCCCCCACTCTCGCCGAGCCAACGGGCCATGGCCGGCGATGACCTCAACCGACTCCTCCGACAAGGCGTCGGTCTCCACCATAGTGGCCTGACCTTCGGTCAACGCACCGAACTCATCGAGCCGTGGGCCAAGGCAGGCAAGTTGAGCGTGGTCGTCGCGACGACCGGGCTCGCCTCGGGTATCAACTTTTCGCTCCGCTCAGTCCTCGTCACCGACCGGCGCTACGCCGCCGAACACGCCGAACGGGAAGTCCGCCCCGACGAACTGCTCCAGATGTTCGGCCGGGCCGGCCGCCGCGGGCTCGATGACCGAGGCTTCGCCCTTTGGACCGGCGACAGCCCGCGCCTTGGCGAAGCCAAACCCCTCCAGCTCAAACGCAGCGCCTCCCTCGACTGGCCGGCCTTCCTGTCGCTCATGCGACGTTCGGAGGACCCGAAAGCGGCCGCCGCCAAACTGGCCAAGGCGCTCTTCACCCGTGAACCCATCGACCTCGCCTTAGATCGATTGGATGAAGACCTGCCGACCGATACACCCGCCGCTCCGGCCGGCACCACGCGCCACATCGACGAGATCTGCGGACGCAACGGCACCTGGCAGCGCGAACGCCCCACGCACCTCGTCCCCCTCTCGCAAGCGCTCATCTACGTCAAGGATACGTGGCACCCTGCCCTCACCAAGCCCGACTCGCTCCGCGCCCTGCCCTACGGCACGCCTTGCAAACTCGAGACGAGCGATGGCCTGCGCTATGGCCGCACCATCACGCTCGCCCACTTCCCCAAGGAAGCCGGGGCCTCGCACCTCACACCGGCCGAGTGGCTCCTGAAGTCCCTGCGTAAACTCGAAGGCGGCCAGACCCGTCCCCGCTCCTGGAAACTCGAACTCCTCGAGAAAGAAATCCTGCCACTGCTCCCGAAACTCACCCAAGGCGGCTTGGCCCATGGCGGCCTATTCCTCGGTCGCGACAGCGTACAGGTGAAACTCGATTACTCCCGCGCCAACGTCCGCGTCTGGCCCGACGCGGATAATCACCCGCTGATCAACCCTCCGCGCCGACAGGTCGAGAAGCAGGACATCAACCTGCGTGAAGTCCTCGGCGGCGGCACGCTGCACACGGCCCGCGCTGGCCGACTCTGGAAGAAACTCGGGCTCATCGACTCAGCCGCACGCCCCACCGAACGCGGCCACGTCGCGTCGCTCTTCCAGCACGGCGAAGGCTTGGCCGTCGCGGCCGCGCTCGAGGACCTAGCCTATGACGCCCACGCCATTGCTTGGGACCTTGCCGAACTCCGCGCCGGCGAGCGTGTGGCCTCGGCGGGACGTAACTCCAGCCGCCTCGGCGCCTGCTGCCGACTGGCCTACAAATCTCTGACCGCCGAGGGCTACCTGCGCGAAGGCCTGCCCGCCGGCTTCGGCGAAGGCTGCGCCGAAGCGCTCAAGGGCTTCGCCCTCCACGGCAAGATCCCGCCCGTCGGCGCCGATGGCCACGGGCCGGGCCAAGGCGACCTCGAGCGGGCCGTCCTGGAATGGCGCAGCACGCTGCAACTCATCGCCCACGGTCCCTCCCACCCTTCAGCTCGCTGGCAGGAACTACGTGCAGCGGCCCAAGAGGTACTCGGACGCATCATCGGGAAGCCGGCTTCGCGCCGCTGAGGCTTACTTGCCCGTAATCGCTTTAGCCGCCGCCTTGGCCATCTCACCCGCACCCGCGGTGTTCGGGTGGACGCGATCCGGCAGCAACTCGGGGGACTTCTCGAGCGCCGCGTGCATGTCGATCACGCCGCAGCCGAGTTCCTTCGCGAGCGTATCCACGCGCGGGATCTCCTTCTGGATATTCTCCTCGTTGATGCCGTAGTTGCCCTTACCGGGGACCGGCACCGGACGACAGACAAACACCTTCGGCTTCGACTTGAGGGACTGGAAGGATTTCACCAACTCGCGGTAATCGGCGTCGAACTCCGCCTCGAACTTCCAGTTCTGCGGCTTGGTGTCATTGGTGCCGAGCATGATGACCACGATCGCCGGCTCCATCGCGAGGGCGTCCTGATATTTCTTTTCCTTCCAGTAAGGGAAGTCGCCCTTCTTCAGGAGCGTTCGTCCGCTGACGCCGAAGTTGCCGACCTGATAGCCGTCGCCGAGCAAGCCCTGCAACTGGGACGGATAGGACTGGCCCGACTTCGCGCCCGCACCCTGGGTGATACTGTCACCGACGCAGGCGACTTTGATGGTTTCGGCAGCGCGGGCAGTCATGAGGGAAAACAGGGCGAGGAGGAGGATTCGCATGGGGTCCGCCTAATCAAACCCACTGGAAGGCCTTTCCAAGGCCTAAGTCTCGGCTTTTGCCCTTCCCTGCGGGGCTGGCGGACGCTATCTTGTCCGGACAGTCATACATGTGCGTTCGCGCGGAGTAATCCGTGAGGAAAGTCCGGACACCATAGGGCAGGATTCCCGCCGCAAGTCGGGGCACGTCGCAAGGCGTGACGGAAAGTGCCACAGAGAAGATACCGCCTCCTCCGCAAGGAACGAGGTAAGGGTGAAAAGGTGGGGTAAGAGCCCACCGCTCGAAGGGTAACCGACGAGGCAAGGTAAACCCAATCCGGTGCAAGACGAACAGGGACCGTTCGAGGTCGCCCACCAAGGTCCCGGGTTGTCGCACCGCCGCAAGGCGGGTCCGCAAGGTCAGAGAAATGAACGCGCAGGGGATCGGCGAGAGCCGCCCAAGGACAGAATCCGGCTTATAGTGTATGACTCAAAAGACGGAGGGCCGAACGGAAACGTTCGGCCCTCCCCCTTTACGGACGCTTAATCTTGATAAGGCATCCGCGGGACGGCAACGATACCTCCAATGGAGGCTCCCTCGGCATCGTCCGTCCGGCTGAAGGACCAGCTTCGCTCCGGGGCCAAAATCGCCATCCTCGCTCCGCACCCTGACGACGAGTCGCTCGGGACAGGCGGGCTGATCCAAAAGGCCCTGGCCGCGGGGGCCGAGGTCCGGGTCATCTTCGTGACCGACGGCGATAACAACCCGTGGCCCCAGCGCTTCGTCGAACGACGCTGGTTCATCGACGCCCCTGAGCGCGCCCGCTGGGGCGCCCGTCGCCGTGCCGAGGGTCAGCACGCCCTCCAGTTGCTGGGCTGCGGCAAGGTCCGCTCCGAATCCTTGGGCCTACCCGACGCCGGCATCCTCGCTCTCTGGGAAGAAGACCTAGCCGGCCCACGCCCGGCCTTCGAAAAGCTCCTCCGCGAGTGGCAACCCACGCTCGTCGTCGTCCCGTCCGAGATCGACCGCCACCCGGACCATCAGGCGACCCACTACTACGGACTCGATGCCGTCCGCACGACCGGCGTGCATTGCCTGATCTACTCCTACCTGATCCATCGGCCCTGGTCCCAGAAGGTGATGCGCCGACACTTGGCCTCCGATCAGCTTGAGCTGACCGCGACGGAACAGCTCCTCAAACTCGACGCCATCCGCTGCCACCACACCCAGATGGCCCTCAGCGGCGGACGCTTCTCCCAATTCGCCAGCCGCGAAGAACGCTACACTCTCGTCCAGATCACCTGACATGACCGATTCCCCCTCCCCTGCGCCGTCCGGCCCCGGCTTTCTGCATTCCACCCGCTTCCAAGCCATCGTCCTGACGGCCTTGGTGCTCTTCCTCTTCTGGTGGCGCCTCGGCAGCCTCGGCCTCATCGACCCTGATGAACCGTTCTACGCGCTGACCAGCCGCGAGATGGTGCAGAGCGGCGATTGGATCACGCCGCGGGTCTTCGGTGAGCCACAGTTCGAGAAGCCGATCCTGTTCTACTGGGAGACCTGCCTCGCGCAGATTCTCTTCGGCGATAACGAATTCGGGGCCCGCGTGCCAGGCGCGCTCGCCGCCAGCCTCGTCGTGTTCCTGACCTGGGGCATCGGTCGCAGGTTCTTCTCGCCGCTCGCCGGCTTCCTTGGGGCCATCGTGGTCGGCACCGGCGCATTATTCGTGGTGATGTCGCGGCTGATGCTGACGGACCTTTCGCACACGCTCTTCATCTCGGGGAGCATGTACTGCCTCTGGCGGGCCTTCCACGATGAGCCCAAGAGGCTTCGCTGGCTGCTGGCGCTGACGGTCTGCTCGGCGCTCTCAATGCTGACCAAAGGCCCGCAAGGCCTGCTCTTCGTCGCGATGGCCGGCCTCGCCTACGGCTGGCTGAGCGGACTGAAGTCGCCCTGGACGTGGCGCACCCTCGCGATCTGCGTGCCGCTCTGGCTCCTCATCGCCGCTCCGTGGTACCTGGCGATGTTCGTGCTCCACCAGTCCGGGCCGACCTCGCCCGCGACCGGCTGGGGTTACTATTGGGATTCGTTCTTCGTGCACGAGAACTGGGACCGCTTCTTCCACTCCGAGCATAACGGCAACAATCACTGGTATTACTACCTCGAGATGCTCATCGGCGGCGCCATCCCGTGGATACCGCTGGTCGTCGCCTCGCTGTGGGAAACCGCGGCCAACTTCCGCCAGCGCTTCCGCACGCAACCCGGGCTCACGATGGTCATCTGCTGGCTGATCCCGTCGTACCTCTTCATGACGGTGGCGGCGAGCAAACTGCCGAGCTACATCTTCTTCCTCACGGTCCCGGTCGGCCTATTGGCCGGCGTCACCCTGGAGCGCTGGATCACGCAGGGCTTCGGCCGCTTCGAACGCTGGGCCGTCGGCCTGTTCACCCTGCTCCAAGGCGCCGTGCTGATCTGGTACCTGCCGACGTTCCACCCGAACTCCCTGCCGTTCCTGCCTCAGCTGATCGCCCTAGGCATCCCACTGACCGTCGCCGGGGTCTTCGCCCTGTCCAGGCGCGCGTTCCTCTGGGCGGCCGTCTCGACGACCTTCAACGTCGTGCTGGTCTTCACCGCCTTCCTCTGGATCGAGGCACGTCTCGAAGGCACCGTGGGAAGTCGCGAGATCTGTAAGTTGGCGGCGAAAGCGCGCAAGCCCGGCGAGAAACTCGTGACCTGCAGCTTCCTCGGCCGCGCCGCCAAGTACTACCTAGGCGAGCAACCCGTCGCCATCTTCGTCCCCGACCCGAAACTCCGCGCCGATTACGGCAAAGGTAATTTCCGGCCCTACTACCCGTTCTACTCCTACCATCCGCTGCCGCAGCTCACGATCGAGAAGCAGCTCGGCGAATTCGCCGACGCGCACGGCTCACTCCTGTGCATCGGGGAGAAACGCGACTTCCGTCAGTTGAACACCGAGGAGACCTCCTCAGTCAAAGGACGATGCGAACTGCTCGGCGAAACGGGCGACACCCCCGGCCGCGCGGTCTTCCGCATCACCTCGGCCCAGGGACGCGGCGGGAAATCAGAGCCTAAGCAATAAGCGTAGGAAGCGCTGGGTATCCACCCACGGGCGGATCTTGCTCTGCTCGTCGCCGTAAGTCGTCGGCACAGGCACGCTGACGATGCGTCCGCCGGCCCGGGCCGTCAGGATAAGCACCTCCGATTCATACTCGAAGTGGTCGGCCTTCGCCGAATAGAGCACGGGGTTATCAAGCCTCACCAGACGATAACCGCATTGCGAATCAGGCACCGGCGTCCGGCAGATGCGACTGATCAGCCAGGACATCAGGCGATTGGTGTGGCGACGCACGAAAGGCATCCCGCGGACATCCTGGAAACGATTGCCGAGCACGAGCACGACACCGGAAGCGGTCGCGGCCGCGGCCGCGATGAACGCCGGGATGCGCTCCGGGTCATGCTGACCATCGGCATCCATGGCGATGGCATGGGTGAAACCTTGGGAGCGGAGATGCCCGAACCCCGTCTTGAGCGCGGCACCCTTACCGCGATTGGAGTCGTGCCGGACGACCTCGGCGCCGGCGGCGGCGGCCAGGGCCGACGTGTCATCAGGCGAGAAATCATCCACCACCAAGACCTTGTCGACATGCTTGAGACAGCCGGTGACGACCGCGGCCACCCGCGCACCTTCCCGATAGGCGGGCAAAATCACCGCCACCCTGACTCCCGCGGCGTTATCCACGCTGCGCGATCGGCGAATACGTGCGCTCGGTGTTGCCGACGTAGATCTGTCGCGGGCGATGGATCTTCTGCTTCGGGGTCTCGGCGATTTCCTTCCAGTGCGAGATCCAGCCGGGCATGCGGCCGATGGCGAAGATGACGGTGAACATCTCGGTCGGGATGCCGATGGCCTTCAGGATGATGCCCGAGTAGAAGTCGACGTTCGGGTAGAGGTTGCGCTGCTTGAAGTACGGGTCGTTGAGCGCGGCTTCCTCGAGGCGCATGGCGATGGCTAGGAGCGGGTCGTTGATGCCGAGGACCTTGAGGACCTTGTCGCACTGGGCCTTGATGATCTTGGCGCGCGGGTCGTAGTTCTTGTACACGCGATGGCCGAAGCCCATCAGGCGGACGCTCTTGGTCTTATCCTTGGCGTCCGCGATGAAGCGCGATCCGTCGTCGCCGGAAGCGTGGATCTCCTCGAGCATCTCGATGACGGCCTGATTGGCGCCGCCATGCAGCGGGCCCCAGAGGGCGCAGACGCCGGCGGAGACGGACGGGAAGAGGTTGGCGCCACCCGAGGCGACCATGCGGACGGTGGACGTCGAGCAGTTCTGCTCGTGGTCGGCGTGCAGGAGGAGGATCAGGTCGAGCGCGCGGGCGATCTCCGGGTGGACGGCGTAATCGGCGTTGGGCTGCGAAAATAGCAGGTGCAGGAAGTTGGAGCAGTAATCGAGACCCGGCTTCGGGTACACGGGCGGCTCGCCTTCCTTGGAGCGGTGGGCGAGCGCGGCGAGCGTGCGGACCTTGGAGATCAGGACGGCGGCGGTCTCGTCGAACTTGGCCAAGTCATGCGTACGCTCGTTGGTGCCGAGTTCAGGGTAATAGCAACCGAGGGTGTTCAGCGTGGCGGAGAGCACGGCCATCGGGTGGGCGTTACCGGGGAAGCCGCTGAGCGCGATGCGCAGGCCTTCGTGGATCTGGGAGTTGTCGAGGATACGGGCCTTGAAGGCGGTCAGCTGGGCGGTCGTGGGCAGTTCGCCGTAGACGAGCAGATAGGCCGTCTCGATGAAGTTGGACTTCTCGGCGAGCTCTTCGATGCCGTAACCACGGTAGCGGAGGATGCCCTTCTCACCGTCGATGAAGGTAACCTTGGACTCGCAGGCGCCGGTGTTGGCGTAGCCGTCGTCAAAGGTGATGTAGCCGGTCTCGTCGCGCAGCTTGCGGACGTCGACCCCGCGTTCGCCTTCGGTGCCGACGACGATGGGGAGGACGATGTCTTTACCGTCCAGGTTGAGAGTGGCGTTTTGAGTGCTCATGGCGGGGGTATTGCCGCCAGAGTCGAAAACACGCCTCAGCGGGCGGACAAAGTCAGGAAATTGCGGTAGAGTTGCAAGCCTTTGACCTGACTTTTCTCCGGGTGGAACTGGGTCGCAAAGACCCGGCCCCGACGGACGCCGCTCACAAACCGGCCAGCATAGTCGGTCTCACACCAGACTAGGGAGGGGTCGGTCTCGACGACGCGGTAACTATGCACGAAATAGAACGGCTCCCCTTCGGCCCGCAGGCCTTCGGTCAAGGGGGCACCGGGCTTGAAGATGGCCTCATTCCAGCCCATGTGAGGGATGCGCAGGCCAGGCTGGGAGGGGAAACGGCGGACGACCCCGGGGAAGATGGCCAGACCGGGGCGGTCGGCCTCCTCGGAGCGCTCAAACAGGACCTGCAGGCCCATGCAGACGCCGAGGAAAGGACGGTCGGCGGCGATCCACTGCTTCAGGAAAGATTCGAAATCGGTCCGGCGGATACAGTCCATGCAGTCGGCCATGGCCCCCTGCCCCGGAAACACCACCAGCTCAGCCTTCTCGGCCTCGGCCGGCGTGGCGGCCAAAAAGGCATCGGCACCCGCGGCCACCATGGCACGGCTGACGCTACGAAGGTTGCCCATCCCGTAATCGATGACGGCCACCCGCGGGCGACGCACTGACCCAGAGGCTTCCACGGTCAGGCCAGCGTGCCCTTGGTGCTCGGCACGCGACCACCCTGACGCGGATCGACTTCCAACGCCTCACGCAAGGCGCGGGCGAAAGCCTTGAAGAGCGCTTCGGCGATGTGGTGCGGCTCATCGCCGTACTCGAGCTTCAGGTGCAGGTTACAACCGAGCGAATTGGCGAGGCCTTGGAAAAACTCGCGGACGAGCGCGATATTGAAGTCCTTGACCATGTAGTTGGTGATTTCGACCTGGTAGACCATCATCGGACGGTTGCTGAGGTCGACGACGCAGCGGGCCAAGGTCTCATCCATCGGCAAGATGAAGAAACCATAACGGCGGATGCCGGCCTTGTCGCCAAGCGCTTCCTTGATCGCCTGGCCGAGCACGATGCCCACGTCCTCCACGGTGTGGTGGTAGTCGACGTCGGTGTCTCCGGTGGCCTTGACCTTGAGGTCGACCAAGGAGTGACGGGAGAACAGCGTCAGCATGTGGTCGAAGAAGGGCACCCCGGTGGCGATTTCCGACGACCCGGTACCGTCCAAATTCACCTCGAGGGCGATTTTGGTCTCGGCGGTGTCCCGTCGGATACTGGCTTTGCGAACGACTGCGCTCATACCCCCAGAAATCCCCGCGGGAGGCGGGATTGTCAACCTCACCCTTCCATCCAAGCCGCCACGGCCTGCAGGAACACGTCGGTTTCCTGCTCCGTGCCCACGGAGATGCGCAAAGACTTCTCGGTGAGGCGATGGTGCGGGAAACGGCGGACGAGGATCTTGCGGGCGCGCAGGAACTCGAAGCAATGCGCGGAAGTCTCGACGGAAGCGGCGCGTGTCGACGACACGGGGGCGGCGAGCACGAAGTTCCCGGCAGCGGGATTCACCTGCCAACCGAGTTTGCGGAGCGCGGCGGCCAGACGTTCGCGCGTGGCGCGCACTTGGGCGACGGTGACGTCCAACCACTCCCGATCGTCGAGCGCCGCGGCGGCCGCGACCTGCGCGAGGCGGTCGACGTTATAACTGTCGCGGACACGATGCAGGACTTCAGCCACACCGGCCGGACAGAGCGCGTAGCCGACACGAAGTCCGGCGAGGGCATGAGCCTTGGACAGGGTGCGCGTGACGATGACGTTGGGCAGCTCGCGGGCGAGCGCGACGCAATCGGCATCGGCGAAGGAAGCGTAGGCCTCGTCAACGACCAGCAGGCCGGGAAAAGCCTTGGCGACGGCGCGGACGACATCCGGCGTGAAGGCGACGCCGAGCGGGGCGTTCGGGTTCGTCAGGAAGAAGACCGTGGCGCCACACTGCGCGATGGCGTCGACATCCACGCTGAGCTGCTCGGTGACCTCGACCTTGACGACCTCAGCGGCCTGGGCGGCGGCCAGCACGGGATAAAGAGAGTAGCTCGGATTGAGCATGCCAATCGGACGACCCGGACCAGCGTAGGCACGGATGATGAGATTCAAGATATCATCCGAACCATTACCGGCGACGACGCGGGCGGCGGCGAAACCGTGGAACCGGGCGACGGCCTCGCGCAAGGGCGCGGAATCGGGCGAGGGGTAAAGACGAAGGGCCGCGCCATCATTCAGCAAGGCGACCCGAATCGCTTCCAGGGAACGCAGACTGGGCGGATAAGGGTTCTCGTTGGTATTGAGTTTCACCCATCCCCCGCCCTGCGGCTGTTCTCCAGGGACATAAGGCGACATGGCCGCGACATGCGGGTTCGCGGCGGGAATCTTGGCGGACATCAGCGTAACTTGAGTTTGGCGGAGGCGAAATCCTGGAGCAGCGCGCGGGTTTGGGCGGCGTCGGCGCAGGCGACGACCTTGGCGGCGAGGTCGCGGAGCTCGGATGCGGCGGAATGGCGGAGCACGAAGCGGACCTCAGGTAAAGCGGCTGGGCTCATGCTCAGTTCATGCACACCGAGGCCGATGAGCAAAGGCGCCCACAGCGGATCGCCGCCCAACTCGCCGCAGACGGCGGCGGGGATCCCCCGCTGGCGGGCGGCCCCGAAGATGGCGATCAGCGTGCGGACGACGGCCGGGTGACACGGATCATAGAGCGACGCGACGCGCTGGTTACCTCGATCGACGGCCAGCAGGTATTGCACGAGGTCATTGGTGCCGACGCTGAAGAAATCGGCCTCGACGGCCAGCTCGTCGGCCACCGCGGCGGCGGACGGGATCTCGATCATCGCGCCAAGCTGGATCGGCGCGGCGGCGCGGACGCCTTCGCGAGCGAGCTCGGCCTCGACATCGCGGAAGATCTCCTTCGCGCGACGCAGTTCCTCGACGCCCGAGATCATCGGGAACATCACCTGCACCGGGCCATGCGTCGCCGCGCGGATAAGGGCGCGGAGCTGCGGCCGGAAGACATCGGGACGCTCCAGGCAGAGGCGTACCGCGCGGTAGCCCATGAAAGGATTGGCTTCGTCGGCGAGGTCGCCGAGACGCTTGTCACCGCCGAGGTCGAGCGTGCGGAAGGTCACCGGGCGCCCCTTGGCGGCCTGCACGACTTCGGCATATTCTTCATATTGGACCTCTTCGTCGGGCCAGCCGTCGAGGCGGAGGTAAAGGTTCTCGGTACGATAGAGGCCGACGCCACGGGCGCAATAGGCCAAGGCATCTTCCATCTCGGCGGGGTCGCCGATGTTGGCCTGCAGGCTGAAAGCGGCGCCATCCGTCGTGAGTTCGGGTAAGGCGACCTCGGAGAGCACGCGGTCGCGGCGGGTCCGGATAGCCTGCTCCTTATCGCGATACCCTTCGATGGTCTCAGCCGTCGGATTGAGGATGATGAGTCCGGATTCGCCGTCGACGAGGATGACGTCGCCTTCCTGCACGGCTTCCATCAGTCCCTTCACGCCGACGACCGCAGGGACGTCGAGCGAGCGGGCCATGATCGCGGAATGACTGGTGCGGCCGCCCTCTTCGGTCACGAAGGCAAGGACGCCGCCGTCATGAAGGCCGGCGGTGTCGGAAGGGGTGAGATCGCGGGCGGCCACGACGTGCGCCTGCGCAGCCTGGCCCACGCGTTCGGGTTGGGTGCCGAGGAGCTGATCAAGCACCCGGCCCGTCACGTCGCGGATATCCGACGCCCGCTCGCGCAGGAAGTCGTCGTCCATCTTCTCGAAGATCTCGATGTAGCGCTGGGCGACCTCCTGAAAGCAGAACTCGACGTTGAAGCCGCTGCGGCGGACCTCCTTGCTCACGTCATCGATCAGGGCGACATCCTCGAGGACGAGCAGGTGCGCGTCGAAGATCGAGGCTTCGGATTCGTTGAGTTTACGGGCGACGTCGTCGCGCAGCTGCGAAATTTGCTCGCGCGTGGCGGCCAAGGCGGCTTCGAGACGACGGAGCTCACCTTCGGAATCGGCGACCTTTTCGCACGAGACGATGGTCATGCCCCGCATCAGCGGGTAGGCGGGACCACGGGCCACTCCAGGAGCGGCGGCGATGCCCTTGAGGCGTACCTCGGGCCTATGGTTTCCAGCCTTCATCCGTGCGTCAATTGACCGTCACGGAACTAAGGAAGCAAGGCAGGATTAACCTCAGACCTCGAGGGTCGTCGGCTCGTCGGTGGGCATGACCATATCCGGAATCACGAAGTTGGGCATCGTGATGTCAGGAACCTCGATAGTCGGCGGGAGATCGAAGTCCTGCACTGAGTCGGTCAATAGGCGTAAAGGCAGCTCGGCCCCACCGAGGACCTGCTCTTCGGCCGCCGGAGCGTCGACGTAGGAAAGGAGACCGGAGTATTCCGCCGGAATGGTGACCTGAAGTTCGACTAGGACCAGGGCAAGCAGGCAGAGGTGAGCGAAGGAGCGGCCCATGCGCTGACCGAAGGCGTGCAGCCAGGTCATCACGCCGGCAAGGGAACGTTCTTCGCGACGGCTGAGGAAGCTGAGCTGAGCCTTATGCAGGCGCACGCGGGACTGGAAGCGTGCGCGGAGCTCAGGAGACTGGCCGAGGGCGGCACGCAGACGGGCGACCTGAGACTCCGAGGCGTTGCCCTCGAGGAAAGCGGCGACCAAGGATTCGAACTCGGAGGTGCTCATCCGCGGAACTCCTCTCCCATGAGGTCACGCAGGGCTTCGCGGGCGCGGTTGATGCGGCTCTTCACGGTACCGATGGAGAGGCCGAGGTCTTCGGCGATCTCTTCATAGGACATGTTGCGGACGTTGCGCATCGTAAGAATACGAGCGTGCTCCGGCTTCAATTGTTCCATGCATTCGGCAACTTTGTTGACGAATTCGTTATGTTGGGCCTCGTGACCGGGACCCTGGGCGCCATCCGAAAGGATATCATGCAGGGTCGCTCCAGGATCATCCCCGAGGTCCGCATCAAGGGACATGGACTGGTCGCGCTTCCGACGGCGCCAATACCAGTAACGGTTACGGGCCAGGTTGGTGCCGATCTGATGAATCCAGGTCGAGAAAGTCGCCGTACCACGGAAAGAAGCCAGGACACGGTGGGCCCGGATGAAGGTATCCTGGGTGATCTCCTCGGCGTCCTGACGATTACGAAGCAAGGAGAAGACCTTGGCGAAGATACGGCCCTGATATTTCAGGACTAGTTCATTATAAGCCGAAAGATCCCCTTGGCGGGCACGGTCCAAGGCGGACTGGTCGGCTTCGGTCTCCATTAAGGCAAGATTAAGGGGGTAAGGGAAAACAGGTCAAGGGGTGACCTATAATCGTGCTTTCATATCTTTACAGTCCAACCTCGCTAATCAACCTATTTCAGACCCCACCTCGGAGCCGATGTTCACTTCCAGCAAGAAAAACCCCACCCTCTCCTGGGTCGACTGCCTCAGCGGAGCCCGGGGTGTCATCGATAGCCTCCCCTCCGCCCTGCCCGGCGACAGCGTGAACCCATCGCTTTCGTTGGTGAAAAACGGCGAGACCCTCGCCCTTGAACCCTCCGGACAGGGTTCAGCCTTGGTCAACGGCGCCCCGCTTCGTCAACGCCTCGATATTTCCGAGGCTACGACCATCCAGCTGCCTTCCGCTCTCCTTGTCGCCGCCCCCGCCGACCAGCAGAACTTCACCTTCATCCGGACGGACCTCTGGGTCCTCTTCGACGCCCAGACTGGCGACCAGCTTGGCGAATTCCCTCCGCAGCGTCTCCTCGACGTCGCCCAGGAACTCGGACGCGCGACCGACACCCTCGCCTGCACGCCGCAGGGACTCGAGGTCGGCTTCAGCCTTTCCCAGATCGCGCCGTTACTTTCTCCTCCAGAAGAAGCCGTCGTCCGCCCGAACGGCAAGGTGCTGCTTGCGGCCGAACAGAACCGTGGCGCCCATCTCTGCCCGGTATGCTGGACGCGCTTCGACTCTGGTGATGCGCTTAGCATCGCGGTGCACGAAGACCTGCGCGGCGACCCGATCCTCGGCTCCGACGTGCGCCTCCGCTTCCAGCCAACGCGCTTCAACGACCAAGGCCTCGCCCTCGATCCGATGGGCTTGGCGTGCACCGACATCGCCTGCCCGCATTGCCGACGCCAGCTGCCTCCCGGCTACCTCGACCGTCCGCACCGCATCATCTCGCTCATCGGCGCGCCCAGCGCCGGTAAGTCCTACTACCTCGCGGTGCTCACACGCACATTGCAGGACCGACTGCCCGAGGACTTCAACCTCGCCTTCAAGGACGGTGACCCCAGCGGCAACATGCTGCTCAACCAGATGCGCAACACGCTCTTCTCCGCGGCCACGCCGGAAGACGCGCTGCTCGGCAAGACGGCCCTCGAAGGCGCGACCTACGAGAAGCTCCCCCGCCTCGGCCGCATGGTCTCCTTACCCCGCCCATTCATCTACTCGATCAGCCGCCCGGGCCAGCAACGCAACGAGACTTCAGTCATCCTTTACGACAACGCCGGCGAACACTTTGAACCAGGCATCGATATCCATGACTCACCTGGCGCGATGCACGTCGCGACTTCGAGCGGCCTGATCTTCCTCTTCGACCCCACCGCCAACGCGCGCTTCAAAGCCAAGCTCGTTGGCGTCGAAGACCCTCAGTTCACGCTCAAGGGACGGATCGACCAACAGGACAGCATCCTTGCCGAGATGGAGACACGCATGAAGCGCGTCCTCGGACTTGCGCAGGACGAACGCATCAAGACGCCGCTCGCCTTTGTCGTCGGAAAGTCCGACACCTGGGAAAAGCTCCTGAGCTCGCCGCTCGAACCCGTGGTCAGATCCGGTGCCCTCGACCTCGCCGCCGTCGCGCGTAATTCCGCCCGCGTCCGCGAGGTCCTCGTCCTACTCTGCCCCGGACTCGTCGCCTCGGCGGAATCGCTCGCCGAGCAGATCAGCTACTTCGCCGCCACCTCGTTCGGCCACACGCCGGTGATGATCCAAGCCGGCCTAAATAAAGGACGCATCGCCCCCGACCCGCAGCGCCTCGCGCCCGCGCACGTCGAAGAACCCCTTTATTGGCTGATGCACCTCGCCTCCCCCGCGATGTTCCCCTCGTCCGAAAACACCGCCCGCTGATGCCCCTCCAACTTATCTTCACGTCGGCGCCGCAGGGACTCACACCCGGCCGCAGCGGCTATTGCACCGTCGCCCGCCACCGGGCCGTTCCCGACCGACTCGCGCAGCTGCTCGAGTCCGTCGGCACTCCGCATGAGCGCCCCGAAGGCGAGACGTTCACGTTCCGTTTGCTCGAAGCCGGCGGCAAGAACTGGTGCGTGCTCTCCCGCTTCGTCGCGCGCGGACTCGACTATACCCAGCGCGACAACCGCCTGGCCCATCACCTGATCTTCTCGCTCGAGGAAGCCGCCGTGCTGCCTCCGCCGGCTGCTATCGCCGGGCGCTGGAAAGGCTGGCGCAACGAATGGTCCGGCGCCCCGACCTGGCTCGAAGGCGAAGACCGCCCCCTCCAGTTGGAAACCCAGACCCCGCTGACCCCCGCCGTGACGTGGCGTGAAGAAACCGGCACGGGCGCCAAGGCGGCCTGGCTGATCAACGCCTCGGGCCCCGCCGCCGTCGGCCTCCTCAACCCGCCAGAAACCCTGCGCCTCCTCCGCCTGCTGGCCGAAGCCTCCGCGCTCCTCGGTAAATCCTCCTGGGTCGCGACCTTCACCACTGACGCCACGACCACGGGCAGCGACGGTTTCCTTTGGGCGGTCAATTCGACCTCCTCTCCTGCGACGATCGACTTCACCACGGCGAAGTCCCTCCCCGCGCCTTCAGGCGACATCGCCCGTCAGGCCGCCGCCGGACTGACTTCACCGAAGGTCGCCGCCGGGCAGCCGCAACGCCGCACCATCGCTTCGCCCTCCGCCTCAACCGGCAACAATACGACCGCCTGGATCATCGGCGGGGTCATCATCTTCGCGGCTGGCGCCGCCGCCATGTTCATGCTGAACAAACGCCCAGAAGCCGCGCCCGTTCGCATCGTCGTCGAAGTCAGGCCGCCGCCTGCCGCCCCCGATAAGACCGACGAGATCCTGAAGGCGAACCGCGCCCTCACGGAGATCCGGGGCCTGATGGATGCCGATGACTTCATGGGCGCCGCGAAACTTTGGGCCGAAACAAGCGCCCTTTCACCGAGCTTCGTTCGTAACTACCGCGAGCAGATCCTGCCGCGCATCCTCGGCAACTTCTCGACCAGCGTGACGAAGGACCTTCTGACGCGATTGGACCGTCCGGGCGTCCTCAATGACTCGAAGTCCATCCAACAGTCGGTCGTCGAAGCCAAGGAAGCCCTTCGTCTTGGAGCCGAGATCAAGGTGCCGCAGGATGAAGCCTGGAAGCGCCTACAGGCCTGCCTCGTGCGCGCGCAGTCCCTGACGGACATCGAAGTACGCCCGACGATGGTCATTCCGGGCGAATGGCGGACCGGCGAATCCGGCCCGAACTCTCCGTCGCAGGCCGACTTCCCCCTCTCCCGTTCCGCCGCCGACGCGGTGGCGAAATTCGTCGAGAGCTCTGGCGCAACGCAGCGAGAGTCCGTGCAGATCCGTATCCGCCTACTCCCCTTCACCTCCGCCCACCTCCGCGACGATCAGACGAAATACCTGAACGGAGAAATTCGTCGAACCCCCCAGGCCACGTGGATCGAATCGACCCCCGAACCTGGCAAGCTTCCGGCAATCGGCATCGGACTGAGCAACCGGCGCAACGAGGCCTCGCTCAACTTCCCCACCGGCGAAGGCGCCCGGATCGGCGCCAATCGGCTGATCGAAGTGATGCTTCCCAACGGCAACCGACAGTGCTTCGCACTCATCGGCGACCTCAAGGCGCTGCAACCGCTGAACCTTGGCCCCGATGCCTTGCTCCTCGACGCTGATACCGGCGTCATCCGTCCCGCGGCCTGGGCCGAAAGCGCGGTCAACGCCTTCATCTGGACCAACGGCTCAATCGGACTTTATCCGGACGGCCACGAGTTCCCCGACCGCGACCTTCCTTCCATCCGCGCCACCCGTTCGGTGCTCGATACCGACATCATCCGACTTGAGAGCAAGCAAGGCCCCGGCACGCCTCCCTACGAGATCGTCGCCAGCCGTCGGAAGCTCTTTAAGGAAGGCAAGTTTATGCAGGCCGGCGCCCCATGGTCGATTCAGGCCATCGACGCCAACGGCACCGCTGGACCCCGCCTCCTCGAGTTCCGCTGATCCATGCAGGTCGAACGACTCATCGCCCGCATCCGCGGCCAGCTCGAGCTCGGAACCCCCGACCTAGAGGCGCGCTCCCTCGCCGGCGAATACTCCGCCCTCTGCCAACGCGCCCGTGAACGCCTCGAACAGTGCGCGACGCTCGTGCGCAGCGGCAATGAACACGCCGCGTTCCAAGCCGCCGAATCCGACCCCGACCTGCTCGGCCTCTGCGCCCTGCTGAGTTTCGCGGAGTCCGATCGCTGGCACGCCCTCTGCCGCGAGCGCGGCCTGCCCGCCGGTTTCCCGCTCGACGGCCAGCACGTCCTCGCCGTCGAAGGCCTCTATGGCCGCGAGATCGGCGAAAGCCACCCGCTCTACCGCGATTACCGCGACGCCATCCGCCGTCGCGAGGAAGACCGCGCCCTTTCAGTGCTGCGCTCGATTGTCCGCATCAACCCGGACGATCCTAACGCCCGCTCCGAACTCGCCCGCCTTTCCGCCAAGTTCCTCCGCGAATCGCTCGGCAAGGTCGCGACTTTCTTCGAGCAAGGCCGCGAAGAGGAAGCCGTCGAACTGATGAACCGCATGGAACGCTTCGGCGCGAACGAACTCGCCGACGAACCGCGCTGGGACGACGCCCTCGCGCGCCGCGTGGCCTGGCTCCGCTCCAAGGCCGCCCAACAGGTCGCCACGCTCGTCGCCGAGGCTGCCGGTGCGCGTGCCGGTGGACACTGGGAAGCCTGCGCCGCCTCGCTAGGACGCGTCCGCTCGCTCGAACGCGACCATCAGCTCACGCTGGCGGCCGAACTTACCGCCGAGGTCGTCGAACTCGAGGCCTGGGCCGGCGAACTGGCCGCCATCGACGAAGCTGAAGCCACCCTGCGCGCCACGATCGAAGGCCTGAACGAAGAATGGGCGCTCCTCCAACTGGAAGCCGCCCGCGGTTCCTCCCCCGCCATCCTCATCGTGCGCCTGAGCTCCTGGCTCGAGCGCGCGACCCCGCAGGCCGAACGTCTGCCGGAAGGCATCCTGCGCGACGCACGTGCCTTACGCCAGAATACCCGCGCTCGACTGAACCGACGCTACATGCTCCTGACGACCTCCTGGGTCGGCGGCGTCCTGCTGCTGATCGCCGGCGTAGTGTACTGGAATATCCTCAAGACTCAGGAAGAAGAGTCCCGCGACCGCTTCTCCGAAGCCTCCCGCCTGATCGAACTCTACGATCATCCCGCCGCGGCCGTCGCGCTGGATGAGTTTGAACGCGGCGGCCTCTCCGCCGCCGACCAAGCCGCCCGTAAGGCGCAGACGATTCCGCTCCGCCAGCGTCTGGCCACGCAGAACGCCGATGAGCAACGCCTCCGCCTGGAAGCGCTAGCCCTCGCCGACCGCCGCCATCAAAGTCTCACCTTGAGCAACGTCGCCGAGACCGAAAGTCGGGCCAATAAGTACCTTCAGGAGTTCAACCAGGTCGGTGGCTCACTTCAGGCCAAACTCAAGGCCATCCTCCCGGAACCGGAAGGCCTGCTCTCCGCCTGTCGTCAGATGCTGGACCGTACGCGCAACGACGTCGCCACCCAGATTGCAGTACTTAATAAAGCCATGGGCGACGACAACGCCACCGACCTCACCAAGGCGGCCGAAGCCCTGGAACGCCTCCGGCTACTCCTCAAGACCTTGACCGATGCCAAGGACAAGGATCTCGACTCCGCCCTGGCCGCCGCCGATCGCGCCGAACTGCGCCTCTCTGGCGAACGGAAGACGATCGCCGCGCTCAAGGGCCTCAGCAAGGCCGCTGACCTTGCAAGTTATCTCGCCGCCCTGTCGGACACCGCCGCCAACAACGCGGGAGAGAAGTCCGATCTGAGCGCCCGTGCCTCCTTCGTCTTCACCCGCGCACCCACCCTACAAGCCCTACCCCGTTCGGCGCTCGCCCCACGCGTCGGCGCGATGTGGGACGCCGCCGGAGCCGCCGATGCCTCCGGTATCTTT
The DNA here is from genome assembly GCA_037134475.1 of Verrucomicrobiota bacterium. GTDB lineage: Bacteria > Verrucomicrobiota > Verrucomicrobiia > Opitutales > UBA953 > UBA953. The sequence goes on from JBAXMD010000006.1 coordinate 22,255, forward strand.
AATCCCGCCACGCTGACCGACGTCGAACAACGCGGACTACGCGCCCTCTCGGACACCTCCCTGGCGGATTCACTTCGCCGCTACACCCTCAACCTTTACTCCATCCGCGGGATCACCTCAGGCCGGACGGTCTACGTGATTGGCGATATCACCGAGTCGAAACGTAACATCACCGACGGCGTCGAGCTGAGCCAGAAGGCGAAGGAACTCACCCGCGAAGGCGCCACGATCGAGACCACCTGGAGCCGACGCGAATTCAACAACGGTGTACGCGCGGGCGAGGAGCTCGCCACCCCGACCACGATCAGCGAACTGGATTTCATCCGCCAGGTCAGCCGCTTCCAGGACGCCAAGACGGGGAAGCTGCTCGAGCCGCTCATCCGCACGATGGACCGCGTCCGTCGCAGCGACTCCCGCTACCCGGAGCTCCGCGCCTACCAACTCCAGGAACTCTACAAACTCGCGACCTCGCGACCAGACGCCTGGGGCATCCTCTTCTCTCCTTCCGCCCAGCGCGACGCCGACCAACTGCGTCGCATCACGCAGAATTCCCTGCGCCCTTACGACTTCCTCTTCAAGGACAAGTGGACCGATATTCAACTGGAACTGAAAGCCTTCCTGACTCCCCCCGGCGGTGCCGGCTACGCCGAGGAAGCCCGCTTCTGGCGCACGACCTTCGCGAACCTGCGCAACCGCAAACTGATCTTCGCCGGCTGGGTCGGACGCGATGGCAAGCCCGAGCTACTTGAGAAGATCAAGGGCAGCGCCCTCTACGGCCTGGATAACGAAGGCAAGGCCACCGTGCTCTTCCGCGTCGGCGATGACGGCGAGGCCAAGCGCGTCGCCGAAGCCGCCCCGCTCACGCCGTTACTTCGCTACCCTGGTACCGTCGCCGAAGCCGCGCAGGCCGCCGGCATCCCGAAAGGATTACTCGCCCCCGACGGCGGCTGGGAAACCCTCCTCCAAGGCCGAGATCTCTGAACGATGTCACGCCCCACCCAATTCCGCCTCCGCTGGAAAGGCGCCATCACCGGCCCCTTCCCCCTCGTCCGCGTGAGCGAGATGCTCCGCGCCGGCGACATCAGCCTACTGCATAACATCGAGGTCGATGATTCGTGGATGACGGTACGCGACTACTTCCGCGCCATCGGACTCAGCCGCGCTCCGTCCACCTCGTCGTCCGACGCTACCGGTGCCGATGCTCCACCCCCTCCGCCCGGCTCCGAACTTCCCTTGGGCGAAGCGCTCACGACGGACACTATGCGCAACGCCGCCGGCGAATCCCTCGAACGCTCCGTCCGCGAAGGCTACCTCTGGTGCGGCTCGACGTTCCTGCTCCCTCCGCTCTTCTCATTGCTGGTGTACGCCTGGCACTCCATCTCACCCGAAACAGCGCCGCTCTCGCTCTTCATCCTCCTGACCTTCACGACCGCCGTGGGCTGCTTCCTGCCAGTCGCTTTCGTGCGTAAAGTCGGCAGGAGCCTTGATCAGGAAGGCCTTTCCGAAATCCGCCAGACGCAGGCTAATCTCTCGATCCTGCTGGCCAGCCTCGGTTACGTGCTCTGGCTTTGGTGTTTCTGGATTCTCGTCCATCCTCACCCCTAAGCCTCAATCGGCTTGACGAGCCAAGGGGGCTTGGCTGGACTGACCGGACTCGGTTTTCGGTAGTGTAGCTCAGTTGGTTAGAGCGAGGGACTCATAAGCCCTAGGTCGGCAGTTCGATCCTGCCCACTACCACCACCGGGTGCTTGCTTTCCACTCAGGCCTTCAAGATGGCCGAGACTGGGATATCCAGTCCGTCCTTCCAGAGGGCTTCCAGGGCGTAGCTCTTGCGAATGTCGTCACGGAAGACATGGAAGAGGACGTCGAAGGCATCCACGACCGTCCAGCCGCTATCACGCTGGGATTCCGAGCGGGAAGTCACGCCGACATCGTCCAGCGCATGCTCAAGGGCGATACGTAGGGCCCGCAGGTGAGGCTCGGACGTTCCGGTGGCGATCACGAGGAAATCCGCGATGGAAGAAATCTGCCCCATCTCCAGGACGCGAATCTCGACGGCCTTCTTATCATCCAACGCGCGAATGGCGGCGATGAGGTGGGCCGGAATCTTCGGCATGACGACCATCGGCTTCGCGGCGGACTTATCGCCACGGCTCTTGGCCTTCAAAGCAGGGATGGCCGGGATGACACGACGAGCCGGGCGGACCGAACGGGCGGCCGGCTTAGGGGACTTGCCGGCAGGACGCCCCTTGGCGGCCGGCTTGGCGGAGGTCTTCTTGGTCTTCTTTTTAAGGGCGGACATGGTCAGGCTTGGTAAAGGGAGCGCTCATCGATGTGGCGGGCAACCCCTAGGGGCAAGCCGTTTCGGGGCGAATCACCGTGGCGCAGGGCCTCGCGCAGAGCAGTGGAGGAGACTTGGACCGCCGGAGCCTTCAACACCGTCAGGCGGATGAACGCCGTGATGGCCGGAGGCGGCACGGTCGAGATACCATCACGTGACAGGACGGCGAATTCTACCAGACTGCAGAGCTCGGCAACACCCTTCCACCGATCCAACCTAGCCAGCTGATCGGCTCCAAGGATCCAGACCCGCAAGGCATCGGGAAATTCCAGGGCTAATTCGCGGGCGGTATCGATGGACCAACTCGTGCCGGCACGTCGGGTCTCGCGCTCATCCACCACGGCCCAAGGGTAATCCGCGAAGGCCAAGCGGCACATCGTCGCGCGGTCCGCCGCCGAAGCCACCGGCGCTCCCGTACGCATCGGCGCCTGGCCCGCCGGAATGACGCGGACCTCATCCAAGCCGAGCTGCTTGTGCGCGGCCACGGCCGCCGCCACATGACCCGCATGCGGAGGATCGAAAGTCCCACCTAGGATGCCGATGGCAGAAGGCATGCCGTATTACGTTCCGACCGCCTACCGGTGGCAACCCAAAGCAGGCTTGAGCCCGAGCCCTTAGGCCGAAACACTGCCACCATGGCGTCAGCCTCGCGATTCCTCCCCCCGGGCTTCGACCCCACGCAGGCCGTGGCGGTCATCGCCGGCAAAGGCCGCTACCCCGCCCTGCTCATCGAATGTGCCCGCGCCCGCGGCGCCAAGGTTAAGCTGGTCTCCTTCGAAGAAGAGACCGACCCGGCCCTGATCGCCACCTTCGCCCCCGCCGACCATCGTGCCATCCCCGTCGGCAAACTCGGCCAGATGCTCGATGCGCTCAAGGAGCTGGGCGCCGCCGGCGCCGTGATGGCCGGCCAGATCACCCCGCGAAAACTGTTCACGGGCATGGTGCCCGACCTGAAGCTCATCGCGCTGATGGCTTCCCTGAAGGAACGCAACGCCGAGACGATCTTTGGGGCCATCTCCGTCGAAATCGAGAAGGTCGGCGTCCGCATGCTCGACGCCCGCCTCTTCCTCGACGACCACCTCGCCTCGCCCGGCTGCATGACCGGCTGGGCCTGCGGCATCGGCGACGACCAGCTTGCATTCGGCACGCGCATGGCCCGCGAGATGGCCCGCCTCGATGTCGGCCAGTCCGTCGTCACAGCCAAAGGCACCGTCATCGCCGTCGAAGCCTTCGAGGGGACCGACAACATGCTCCGCCGCTGCGCGCAGACCGGCGGCAAAGAGATGCTGCTCACCAAGAATTCTAAGCACGCCCAAGACTGGCGCTTCGACGTCCCCTGCTTCGGCGTCAAGACGCTCGAGAGCATGGCCGAAGGCGGCGTGACGAAAGCCGCGCTCGAAGCCGACGCGGTCATCCTTATCGACAAACCGGCGGTCATCGCGCGTGCCAAACAGCTCGGCATCGACCTCTTCGGTTTCGGACCGGCCTGAGCCGATGATGAACCGCCGTCACTTCTTGGGGACGAGCCTGCTGGCGGGCTTGGCGACCCAGGCCTTTGGCGCCACGAACGAAGAAGATTCGTTCGACTTCGCCTACCTGACCGACATCCACGTCCAACCCGAGCTCGGTGCCCCCGAAGGCTTTCGCCAATGCCTGCGGGCCGTCAACACCCTCGCCACGCCCGCCGACTTCGTCCTGACGGGCGGCGACCTGATCTTCGACGCGCTCGACGTCGGCATGGACCGCATCCGCGAACAGTGGAAGGTATTCGACGAATGCAGCAAGGAGCTCGCCCTCCCCGTCCATCATACGATCGGCAACCACGACGTCGTAGGCTGGTCGGCAAAGTCCCTCGTGAAGCCGACCGACCAGGATTACGGCAAGCAACTCTTCGCCGAGCGCTTCGGCCTCGCGCGTACCTACCGCAGCTTCGACCACAAAGGCTGGCACTTCATCATCCTGGACTCGATCGGCCAGAACAAGGAGACGCTCGACTACGAAGGTTGGATCGATGACGCGCAACTCGACTGGCTCAAGAAAGACCTCGTCGCGACCGGCCGCACGAAGCCGATCATCATGGTCTCGCACATCCCGTTCTACACCACCTGGCATCAGGTCCTGAAGGGCCCCGATCAACACCTCGACGGTAAAGCCATCGTCCGCAACCTGCACACCTTCCGGAAGCTGTTCGACGATTATAACATCCAGCTCGTGCTCAGCGGACACGGCCACGTCGTCGAACGCATCGAGATCGGCAAGGTCACCTACCTGCAAGGGGGCGCGGTCTGCGGCATGTGGTGGAAAGGTCCGGTCTTCGGCAAGCCCGAAGGCTTCGGTACGGTCACCTGCCGCCGCGACGGGACCTGGTCATGGAAGTACCGCGACTACGGCTGGAAAGCCCGCAAGTAAGCGCATCAGCCTTCGAAGAAATTCCAGGCGACGGCACTCTCGGCCAGCACCCACGCGGCCGCCAAAGCCAGCACGAGCAGGATCCACTTACGGTAACGAGCCCAGACTCCCGGGGTATCGGCCGCATGATCCAAACCGCGACGCGAGCTCAGCAGGAGTTTCAGACGCGCATGCCAGGCCAGCTTGGTCTCATGCGAAAGGTCGCGGTGCGCATACGCATTGACCCGGTAATCGGGCTTACGGAACAACTTGGCGATGCGACTCAACACATCTCCTGCATACACCCTTTACCCACGCTTTACAAGCGGAGCGTCTCTGGGTAAGCCCAAAGGCGTGAAGTCCACCACCCGGTCCCTCCGCGCCCTCAAAGGCGTCCGGTCTATCGTCTGCCTGACCGCCTACGATGTGAGCACGGCCCGCATCGCGGACGCCGGCGGCGCCGACCTCATCCTCGTCGGCGATTCTCTGGGCAATGCGGTCCTCGGACTGCCCGACACGGTCGGCGTCACGTTGGATATGATGATCCACCACTCCGCCGCCGTCGTCCGGGCCAAGACGGAAGCCCTCGTGGTAGGCGACCTCCCTTTCGGATTGGCCCACGACAGTTTCCCCAAGCTCCTCGGCTACTGCCGACGCTTTCTCCAGGAAGGCGGCGTCAAGGCCGTGAAGATCGAGGGCGGCGCCTCCCTCGCTCCGGCCATCGCCCGCCTCGTCGACGCCGGCATTCCAGTCATGGGCCACGTCGGCATGCTCCCGCAACGCGTCCACTCCGCCGGCTATCGTCGTCGCGGCCTGACGCCCGAGGATCAGAAGAAGGTCCTGATCGACGCCCAAGCCATCGCCGCCGCCGGCGCCTTCGCGATGGTCGTCGAATGCGTCGATGAGAAATTCATGCCGTCGATCACCGACGCAGTCTCGATACCGACGATCGGTATCGGCTCAGGTCGTGGCTGCGATGGCCAGATCCTCGTCATCCATGATCTGCTCGGCCTGACGCCCGAACCTCCGCCCTTCGCTCGTCCCGAAGCCAACCTGCACCGTGACGCGGTCGCAGCGGTCCGCCGCTGGGCCGTCAAGGTGCGCACCAAGAAATCCAAATGAACTGCGTCATCTTCGGAGCCGGCGGCTGGGGTACGGCCATGGCCATCCACCTCGCCCGCCAAGGCCAGACCGTCACGCTCGTCCCACGCCGCGCCGAACAGGCCCTCGCGCTCGCCACCACGCGCGAGAACAAGGAATACCTCCCGAGACACCGCCTTGACGACTCGATCCAAATCGGCCTCGAGCCCTTGCCCGCGCTGATGGACGCCGACCTGGTCTTCCTCGCTTGCCCTTCCAAAGGACTGCCGGAACTCCTTACGACCATCGGACCGGCCGTCCGCGCTTCAGGCGCCAAGATGGCGATCTCGCTCTGCAAAGGCCTCGATCTTTCCACGCTGCGCCGACCCTCCGAACTGATGGCGGAAGCCTTCGGCCCGATTCCCGTCGGCACGCTGAGCGGTCCGAGCAACGCCGACGAAGTCGCGCGCGGCTTACCGACAGCGCTGGTGCTCGCCTCGCTCGCCGACGGCGAACTCCTCAAGGACGTCCAAGCCGCGGTCAGCGGACCGACCCTGCGCGCCTACACTTCGACCGACCTCGTCGGCGTCGAGATCGGTGGCACACTCAAGAACGTCTACGCCTTGGGAGCCGGCCTCTGCGACGGACTCGGCCTAGGCTCGAACGCCAAAGCCGCCATGCTCACGCGCTCGCTTCAAGAGATGGCCCGACTCGGCGAAGCCCTCGGCTCTCGTCCGGAAACCTTCCTCGGTCTGGGTGGCGTCGGCGACCTGATGGCTACCGCGCACGGCTCTTGGAGCCGCAATCGTTCGCTCGGCGAACAACTCGCCAAGGACCCGCAAGGCACGCTCGCCGCACTGGCCTCCCGCAAGGAAGCCGTCGAAGGCCATCGCGCCGCCGAGGCGTTGTCCAAGTTGGCGACCAGCCGAGGCCTCGATGCCCCGATTCTTTTCTGCCTGCACGCGATCCTCTACAAGGGCCTCGACCCGCGCGCGGGCGTCGTCGCGCTGATGACGCGCGACCTCCGTTCGGAGGCATGAGCGCCCAGGACGTCGAGTCACGTCCGTCGCCCATCGCCGGTCTCGGACTCTTCGCCAAACGGGCCTTTGCGCCAGGCGAACGGATCGCGCCCTACTCCGGTACGACTACCGAGCAGCCTCCCTCAGAAGCCTCCTCCGACGGCAAGGTCTACGCCTTGGAAATCTCGCCGGGGCGATGGCTGGACGGCTCCGCGGCCGACAACCCCACCCGACACGCCAACCATGCCTGCCGCCCCAACGCCGAACTCATCTGGCACGATCAAGAATCGGCAGCCTGGCTGACCGCCCTTGAGTCGATTGCCTCCGGCGAGGAAATCACCTTCGACTATGGCTTTTCATTGGCCGAAAGCCTCTTTCACCCCTGTGCATGCAGGGCCGCTGACTGCGTCGGTAGGATTATCGCCGCCCCCCTACGTCCTGCCCTTCGCCGACACCTGCGTTTTTCACGTCCAAGGGATTGACCACCCGCATCAGGAAGGTCAGTTTTCGCAGGTCAATCAGCCCATTTACCCATGAAAAAAGTCGCCCTTACTGAACTCGATCCCCGGCTCCAGAAGCAGATCACCGCCGCGGACCAGCAACTGAAGACAAACCCCCAGTACGCCGTCGAGGTCCTGACGGGTATCCTCGTTCGCAATCCAGGCTGCATCGAGGTGCGCCGCACCCTCCGCAAGGCCCAGAAAACCCTCCATGGAACGAAGAAGGGGCTCTTTGACGGCATCACCGGCGCCCTGACCTCCGGCAAGATCGCCAAGGCCGTCGAAGCCGACCCCATCGCCGCGATCGCCGCCGCCGAAGAAGTGCTCGCGAAGAAGCCGATCGACTCCAACGCGAACAAGACCATCGCCCTCGCCGCCATCAAGCTCGAGTTCCATGAGCTCGCCGCCTTCGCCTTCGAAGAACTTTCCACCAACGAGCCCACCCAGATCCAGCACTTCGTCGACCTCGCCAACGTCTGGATCTCCGCCGGTGAAAACGACAACGCGCTCAACGCCGCCGACAAGGGCCTCAAGCTCTTCCCTGGCAACGGCGACCTCCAGGAAGCTGTTCGCAAGGCCTCGGTCAACAAGACGATGAAGAAAGGCAACTGGGAGGACAAAGGAGACTTCCAGTCCAAGCTCAAGGACAAGGACGAAGCCCTCCGCCTCGACCAGTCCGCCCGCACGGTCACCGACTCGGCCACGGCCCTTGCGCAGGCCGCTGAACTCGCCCAGCAAATTCAGGCGTCCCCGGATAGCCTCGACCTCTACCGCGACATCGTCCGCATGTTCCTCATCGCCGAAGACCTCGACAGTGCCATCGCCTGGCTGCAGCGCGGCCGCATGACGACCCTCGGCAAGGCCGACACCTCCCTCGAACGTCAGGAAAGCGACCTCATCATCCGCCGCTACGAACGCATCTCCAAGCAGCTCCGCGAGGCCATCACGGGCAACCCCTCCGACACCGCCAGCAAGGACGCCCTCGCCAAGAACGAAACCGAGCTCAACGACTTCCGCCTTAAGACCTCCCTCTCGTTGGTCGAACGCTACCCGAACGACTTCGGCTACCGCTTCGAACTCGGCACTCTGCTCCTCTCCGCCAATCGCCTTGAGGATGCGGTGCAGCAGCTCCAGTACGCCCAGCGTAATCCGAAGTTCCGCCAGCCGGCGCTCCTCGCCATCGGCCGCGCCTTCTCGCTCGGCGGCAAGTACGACCTCGCCATCGAGCAGCTGACCGCCGCCAAGAGCGAAGTGCAGATGATGAACGACCTGAAGAAGGATATCATCTACGCCCTCGGCGACACCTTCGAAAAGATGGGCAAGGACAAGGAAGCCGTCGACGAATACAAGATGATCTACATGGCCGACTCGGGCTACCGCGACGTCGCCAAGAAGATCAACGACTTCTACGAACGCCAGAAGGGCGCCTCGGCCTAAGCCTCACCCCCGCCTTCCTCTTCTTGCGGACGGCTTCACCCGCCCGCCTCCTCCTTCCTGCCCATGGCACTCACCCCCTTTAAGAGCAACCTCATCGCCGACGTCGGCATCAGCATGGGAGACGAAGGCAAGGGCCGCCTCATCCCCGAGATCGTCCGCGAACTCCAGACCCTCACGGGCCGCCGTGATGTGGTCGGCACGGTGCTCAAGGTGAACGGCGGGGCCAACTCCGGCCACACGGTCGCTGGCCTGAAACTCAATCTACTCCCGGGTGGCGTGGCCGAACACGACGTCGCCTGCCTCGCGCTCGGCTCCGGCGTCGTCGCCGACCCGCGCAAGGCCCTCTGGGAAGCCCTCCCGCTCGAGAAGATCGGCATCCCGGTCCTTAACCGTCTGCTTATCGACGAGCGCTGCATGATCAGCGACGTCTCCCACCGCATCCTCGACCTGGCCTGGGAAGACTACCGCATC
>JBAXMD010000007.1:0-30787 GCA_037134475.1 Verrucomicrobiota bacterium
AGCGCGACCTGCTTCAAGCCCACGGCACCTTCTACGAACTACCGGCGCTCAACGCTCTGGGCGCGATCCGGATGCGCCCGATCGCGACCAGCGACGCCGCCGTCCATGACTACTGTTCTTACCGCGGACTCCTCGTACTCAGCGGTATCGAGCCGAACGCGAAAGATAACCGCCACCTCATCCGCTCCGACGATGGTAAGGCAGCCGTGTGGGTCGGCGCCGCCGACGACCTGTGGCAGCTCGGCAAGCCGCGAGGTCATGGCGGCCCTTGGAAGGGCAATGTCGTCAAAGCGAACAAGCCCTCCGATCCCTATCTCATGACGGGTTATGATAAGAAGACCCTCGTGCTTGAAAACCAGGGCGACGCGGAAACCGTCTTCACAGTCGAACTCGACGTCGCGGGTGATGGTCGGTTTTCAGCCTACCAAAGCTTCAAGCTCGCCCCCGGGCAGGCACTCACCCACGCCTTCCCCGATTGGATCAACGCTTACTGGCTTCGAACGGTCTCGACAGCGGATACGAAGGCCACCGCGCAGCTTACTTACGAATAAAAGGCCCCGCCAGCAACAATCTCCCCTTTCCGTTGTTATAAAGGTACCTACCCATGAAACTCCCCCTCCTATCCCTCCTCGCCTTAGGCGCCATGTTCGCCCCTGCGCACGCTGCGGCGCCCACGACCTTATTCGCGCAACCGGATAAAGAACTCGTTTCCGACGCGCTCACCGCATCCTCAAAGTCAGCCGAATGGAAGGCAGCGAAAGGCAAATGGGAACGCGCCGAAGACGGAACACACGTCGAACAGATTCCCGCCGACAATCACGGTGCCGCCAGTCGCATTACCACCAAGTTCCAGGACTGCGTCGTCGCGGTCGAGTTCCGTCTCGACGGCGCCAACTCGATTTCGCTGAGCATCAACTCCCTCAAGGAGCATATGGCCCGCGTCACCATCTCCCCTACCTCGCTCCGCATCCAACGCGACGACAGCGATCATGACGGACCAGACAAAGCCGTTCTCTTCCTCGCCCAAGCGGAAAAATTCGAGCCCGGCACCTGGCATAGCATCGTCTTGGAAATGCTCGGCGACACCATGGTCGCGACGATTGACGGAAAGATCTCAGGCTTTGGCAGCAATGACCTCTTTAAACTAGAGAAGGCTAACCCCGGCCTGACCTGCGGTGGAAAATCCGCGACCTTCCGTAACTTCTCAATCTGGAGCGTCAAAGCAGACCCCAAGCCCTCCTGGAAAGAAACCAGCGTCAAGATCGCCGAGGCCATGAAGGCCGCGCCGGCTCCGGCCGCGCCAGGCGCTGCCAAGGGAAAGGGCAAAGGTAAGGCCGCCGCCGCTAAATAGACGCTAAGCGGGCTGTTTTACGGGCAGGGAGCCATCTCCCCGCTTGCACCGAGGGAGGTTACGACCAAGTTCGAACCTCCCTCTTTCATGAACGAGCCCTTCGACACCATCGAGGAAGCCCTTGCGGATATCGCCGCCGGGAAACTCGTGATCGTGACCGACGACGAGAACCGCGAGAACGAGGGAGACCTCGTGATGGCGGCTTCAAAGGCCACGCCGGAGACCGTCAACATGATGATCCGCCACGCGCGCGGCCTCATCTGCGTGCCCACCGTCGAGCATCAGCTACGCCGCCTGGGTATCTCCCAGATGGTCCCCGAGAACCGCGAGTCCCAGCGCACCGCCTTCGCCGTCGCCGTCGACGCCGCCGAAGGGATCTCCACCGGCATCTCTGCCTACGACCGCGCGAAGACCATCTCCATCCTCGCCGACCCGCAGGCCAAGCCCGAGGCGCTCGTGCAGCCCGGCCACATCTTCCCGCTGCTCGCTCGACCCGGCGGCGTACTCCAGCGCGCTGGCCACACCGAAGCCGCGGTCGATCTGGCGTCGCTCGCCGGCCTCCACCCGAGCGGCGTGATCTGCGAGATCTTGAACGAGGACGGCTCGATGGCGCGCCTGCCTGAGCTCGTCGAACTCAAGAAGAAGTTCGGCCTGCACATGATCTCGATCGCGCAGCTCATCGAATTCCGCCACCGCCGCGAGCGGCTCGTCGAGCTTGTCGCCGAAAGCCCCTTCCAGTCGGCATGGGGCGAATTCAAGCTGAGCGTCTACCGCTCGCTCCCCGACGGCCGCCAGCACCTCGTCTTCACCCTCGGTCAGCCGGATGAATCGCCGACGCTCGTCCGCGTGCAGCGCGAGAACATGCTCGGTGACCTTTTCCGTGGCAGCGCGTTCGGCGCCGGCACCTCGCTCGCCGCCAGCTTCGAAGCCGTCGCCAAGGCCGGCCGCGGCGTGATCGTCCACGTCACCCAGCCTTTCGGCGGCGTGCAGGCCGACCAGTCCGGCATCCGCCTCGGCGCCATGGACGCACGTGACTACGGCATCGGTGCCCAGATCCTTTCTCATCTCGGGCTCCGTCGCATCCGGCTTATCACGAACAACCCGCGCAAGGTCGTGGGGCTCGGTGGTTACGCCCTGGAGATCGTCGAGCAGGTTCCGTTCTAAGGGTTTTTGGCCTTTTCCGCTTGCAGAGGGGTTCGGAAGCGACTCCATCGCCCCTCTGTTCTTCTGCCATGAGCCTAGACAAGCCCACCCCTGACGCCATCGATGGCGCCGAACTTCGCTTCGCCATCGTGTCGGCGGGTTACAATGCGGAACTCGTCCAGGCCCTGAAGAAGAACGCCATCAAAGGCCTCTGCGCCGCCGGCGTCCCCGCTGGCTCCATCGTCGAACTCGCCGTCCCCGGCTCCGGTGAGATTCCCTTCGCGGCCTACATGTCGGCCATGACGGGCGACTACGACTGCATCATCGCCCTCGGCGTCGTCATCGCCGGTGACACCCCGCACCACGAAATCATCGCCCACTCGACGGCCCAGGCCCTGCAGGATGCCGCCATCCGCTCCGAAGTCCCGGTGATCAACGGCATCGTCGTCACCAACAACCGCGAGCAGGCCGTCGCCCGTTGCCAAGGTACGCTCGACCGTGGCACTGAGTTCGCGCACGCCGCCCTCACCATGGCCCGCCACCGCATCACGCTCGGCGAACGCCTCGACCAAGTCGAGGAAGAGGAGCGCAAGCGCGGCGGCCAGGAACCTTTCGCCCAGAACTGACCGATGGACAACGACTCTCCCATTTCCGCCTCCGCGCGCGCCAAGATCCGTATCCGGATCAAAGGCGTCGACTACCGCATGGCGGACCAGACGGCGGCCGACATCATCGCCAGCGTCGCCGGCACCGGCGCCCGTATCTCGGGACCATTCCCGCTCCCTTCGCAGGTCGAGGAACCCCGAACGGCGCTCCGCGAGGAGATTCGCAGCCACCGCCGCCTGATCGAGATCATCGGCTCCAGCCCGAAGACAGTCGACGCCTTCCGCCGCCACAACATCCCGGCCGGCATCGAGATTGCCATCATCGCTCCTGACGAGCCGATCATACCCGATCCCGCCGCGGCGCCCGCCAAGCGCAACCGTCGCCATGACGGCCGCGTGGCCGCCATGCAGTTCCTGTGCTCTTGGGAAGTCCAGCGCCACGCCGACATGGTGACGGGACTCTTCGACTTCTTCTCCGAGCGTCCGCAGCCCCGCGAATACTACGCCTTCGCCGAGGAACTCATCCAAGGCGTCATCCGCGACCTCACCCTCATCGATGAAGTGATCGGCAAGTACGCCAAGAACTGGGCCTTCGGCCGCATCGCGCGCGTCGACCTCGCCATCCTGCGCATCGCCATCTTCGAACTGATGCGCCGCACGGATATCCCGCCAGTCGTCAGCATCAACGAGGCTGTCGATATCGCCAAGGAATTCTCGACCGAGGAATCCAAGCGCTTCGTGAACGGCATCCTCGATAGCTATAAGGAAGAACTGGGCCGCGACCCGCGCAAAGCCGAAGGCGGCTGAACCGATGGCGGGCTTCTTCGAGCGCCTGAAGTCCGGCCTGAGCCGCACGGCTGAGGCTGTGGCCAATCTGTTGGCGAGGCCGATGGATGCCGAGTCGGCCGAGCAATTGCGCGAACGCCTGATCGCCGCTGACTTCGGCCCGGCCACCGCGGACGAAGTCGTCGAAGCCGCGCGCGCCGCGTGGAAATCGGAAGCCGCCCTCCGCAAGACCTCGCCCGCCGAAGCCGCGGCCGAGAGCATCGTGCGCGCGCTCGGTGGCGAGACCATCGCCTCGCCGGCTTTCTCCAAGCCGCATGTGATCATGCTCCTCGGCGTCAATGGGGCCGGCAAGACGACCACCGCCGCGAAGCTGGCGTGGCGCTGGCGCCAAGAGGGTAAGACCTGCCTGCTCGGCGCGTGCGACACGTTCCGCGCCGCCGCGGGCGAACAACTTTCCGCCTGGGCCGACCGGCTCGGCGTCGAAGTCGTCGGCGGAGCCGCCGGAGCTGATCCTGCCGCCGTGGCTTTCGATGCGGCCAAGGCCGGCGTCGCCCGCGGCGTCGACGTCGTCATCCTCGACACCGCGGGCCGCCTGCACACCAAGGCTCATCTTCTGGAAGAACTGCGGAAGGTCGTCCGCGTGACGGCCAAGGCCCACCCGGGCGCACCGCACGAGAAGTGGCTCGTCATCGACGGTTCGCTCGGCGCGAACTCCATCGAACAAGCCCGCATCTTCCATGAGGCCGTCGGGCTTACCGGCCTGATCGTGACCAAACTCGATGGTACCGCCCGCGGCGGCGCGCTCGTCGCGGTAGTCCGCGAACTCGGCGTCCCGGTCCGCTTCATCGGCGTCGGCGAACAGCCAGCCGACCTCCAACCTTTCGATGCGCGGACCTATGCCCGCTCGATCGTCGGCCTGGCGGAGTGAGGTTGTCTTGCCAGCGAGGGCGCCTCGCCCCAGCGTGAACCTATGTCGGCCGAGACCGTTACCGTCGAACTAGGCCAGCGCTCCTACCCCGTCCGCATCGGGGCCGGGATGTGCCAGGAAGCCTTGGCCATGGCCGAACGCCGCTTGGCCGCCGGCCAGAAGTGCGTCACGATCACCTCGCCGGGCGTCGCGGTCGCCCAATCGGGGTTCACCGCGCAGCTCGCCCGTCTCATGCCCGTCCTCGTGACCGCATCGGACGGCGAGACCGCCAAGTCGGCCGCCGAACTCGTGCGCGTCTGGGATTTCCTCGCCGCCAACGGCGTAGCCCGCGACGGCGCTGTCCTCGCACTCGGTGGCGGCGTCGTCGGCGACCTCGCCGGCTTCGCGGCGGCCTCCTACCAGCGTGGCGTCGATTTCACCCAGATCCCGACGACTTTACTCGCGATGGTCGATAGCTCCGTCGGCGGCAAGACCGGCATCAACCTCGCCGCGGGCAAGAACCTGGTCGGTAACTTTCACCAGCCCACGGCCGTCTTCGCCGACACCGACCTGCTGGCCACGCTGCCGCCACGCGAATTCGCCGCGGGCATGGCCGAGGTCATCAAGCACGGCATCATCGCCGACGCCGACCTCTTCGGCCTGCTTGAGCAGAACTCGCCGCTCACCTGGAACCATCCGCTCCTGCCGCGCGTCATCCGCCGCTGCGTCGAGATCAAGGCCGCCGTCGTGGCCGGCGACGAACGCGAGACCAGCGCCCAAGGCGGCCGTGCGCTCCTCAACCTCGGCCACACCTTTGGGCACGCCATCGAGGCCACCGCCGGCTATGGCACTTACCTACACGGCGAAGCCGTCGCGATCGGGCTCGTGATGGCCGCCCGCCTTTCGGCCGAGCTGAAACATTGTACCACCGCCCAGGCCGAACAGGTCGCGGCCGCGCTGAAGTCGCACGCCCTACCCACCGCATTACGCGCGCCGCTCCCGCTCGAGCCCATGCTCGCCGCGATGCGTCGCGACAAGAAGGTCCGCGGCGGCAAGCTGCGCTTCGTCCTGCAGGATGGCATCGGTGCGGCGAGCACCGCGGATACCGTACCGGAAGAAGCCGCGGTCCGCGCCCTGTTGGCCGGCGGCGCCGTCCGCTGAGTTCCGTCCGCTTGACCCTCCGGGACGGTTGGCTTTGGATACGGCATGCCCCGCCTCCTCTGCGTCTGCCTGCTGGCCGCCACCGTCGTGCTGCGTGCCGCCGAGACGGACGAGCCCGGCAAGGCCATCTTCGGTCGCAATAAGTACGTCGAGTATATCCCCGGCAGCCTGCCGTTCGTGCTCTCCGCACCGCATGGCGGCCGCGACAAGCCCGACGAACTTCCGGATCGCGAGAAAGGCACGTTCGCTTTCGATACCAATACCCAGGAACTCGCGCGGGCCATCGATGACGAGTTTGTCGCCCGCACCGGGCAGCACCCGCACGTGGTCATCTGCCGCGTCACGCGTCGCAAGATCGACTGCAACCGCGAGATCGTCGAAGGTGCCGCCGGGAATCCGCTGGCCGAACAGTCTTGGAAGGATTTCCAGGGCTTCATCCAGACCGCGCAGAGGGCGGTCGTCGCGAAACACGGCAAAGGCTTCTACATCGACCTTCACGGTCACGGCCACGCCGATGCGCGCCTTGAACTAGGCTATGGGCACAACCGAGAGGAGTTCGGCCAGGCGGACACCGAGCTCGCCAAGCCGGAGTTTATCAAGAAAGGATCGCTGCAGTTCTTCGCGCTGAAGAATCCGGCCCTCTATCCGGCGCTCCTGCACGGGCCGCAAAGCTTCGGCGGGCTGATGGAGAAGGCTGGCTTCCCTTCCACGCCGAGCCTCGGCAAGCCCGTCCCGGGCGAACCCTATTTCAACGGCGGCTACAATGTCCGCACCCACACCGCAACGGGTACCGGCTTCGCGGGGCTGCAGATCGAGAGCCACTCCAAGGGCGTACGCGACACCGACGCCAGCCGGCGTAAGTTCGCCACCGCGCTGGTCGAGCAGCTCGCGACCTACCTCGATGCCCAGATGGGCCTCAAGTTACCCCTGACGCCCAAGGCCAAGTAGGCCTTACTGCTGAGGACCCACAGCCGGCTTGGCCGCACGCCAGTCGCCCTTGAGCAGGCGCTGGTCGTTCTTCTCGTTGGCCGCGCGGACGCGATCCTCGAGCGAACCTTGGCCGGCCGACTGCCCTGAGACAGCCGCGGCGGCGGGCGTCTTCTCGGCGACGAACGAACGGTCGCCCAACGGA
Source organism: Verrucomicrobiota bacterium (assembly GCA_037134475.1). GTDB lineage: Bacteria > Verrucomicrobiota > Verrucomicrobiia > Opitutales > UBA953 > UBA953. Next base: position 7,086 of record JBAXMD010000007.1, read on the forward strand.
CTGGAGCAGCCGGCGAGCAAGAGGAGGGAGAACAAGGACAGGGTCTTCATAATAAGATTATTTGGCTCGGCGCTTGGCGTCGGCCTCGAGCCAGGCGCGAAGCCCGAGGGCGGACTTGCGAGCACGTTCGCGGGCGGCGGGAAGGTCGTCGGCATCGGCGACCTCGGCCTTCGTGAACGAATAGAACTTCGCCTTCGGCTCCGTACCGGAAGCGCGGACCGCGATGCGGCGGCCATCGGCCAGTTCGGCGAGGATGAATTCCTCCGGCGGGACGCGGTCGCCTTCCGCATCGATCACCTTGTCGCGCTCGTAGTCGGTGACCCGGACGACCTTGGAGCCGTCGATGACGGCCGGCGGGGTCGCGCGCCAGGAGGCAACAATGCGGCGGATGCACGCGGCGCCCTCGGCGCCTTCGAAGGAAAGATTGAGGAGATCCTCGTGATGCGCGCCATAGCTCAGGTGTAGCACGTCAAGCGCGTCGAGCAGCGTACGGCCGCGGGAACGGAGGAGCGCGGAGAACTCGCAGAGCATGACCACCGTCGCATTGGCGTCCTTGTCGCGCACGGCATCGTCCGCGAGGTAGCCGTAGCTTTCTTCGGCGCCGAGCAGGAAGAGCGTAGAGTGGCGCAGGGCGAGCGGGGCGCGACGGAGAAGCGGGAGCACCGCGGCATCAGCGCCGGCGGCTTCGGCCAGCCGGCGGCTCCATTTCTCGAGCTTGCGGGCGATCCACTTGAAGCCGACGAGCGTCTCGACGCAACGGACGCCCTGGCGGGCGCAGATCGCAGCGACGAGTGGGGTCGTGACGAGGGACTTCACCACGGCCGCGTTCGGCGAGCCGGCCGCAGGTAGGATTCCCGCGTCCTTCAGGGAGGAAATGCGGAATTCGGTCAGCAACGCGGCCACTTCATTGCCGTTGAGCAGGCGATGGCCGCCAGCGGGCAGCGGGCAGGCCACGCCGACGCGATCGGAATCAGGGTCCGTGGCGAGAATAAGGTCGGCGCCGATTTCGTCGGCGAGCTTCAGGGCGAGGGCGAAGGTGCTGGCGTTTTCCGGGTTCGGGGAAGCGACGGTCGGGAAACGGCCGTCGTGCTCGCGCTGTTCCTCGACGACGTGTGGGTCGATACCGACGCGGCGCAGCGCCGGGACGACCATGACGTCGCCGGTGCCGTGGACATTCGTGTAGACGACCTTGGGGGTGTGACGCGAGATCACCTCCGGATCGAGGACGACGCCGGCGACGCGGGCGAGGTAAGCGTCTTCAGCGGAAGCCGGGACGGTGAGCACGCGACTAATGTCGGTCTCAAGATAAGGAGCGACATCGGCGGGGCCGAGCTTGCCGACTTCGGCGACGATGGCGGCGTCATGCGGAGGAAGCACCTGGCCGCCGTCGCTGAGGCAGCATTTGAAGCCGTTGTCGTGGGAAGGATTGTGGCTCGCGGTGATGACCACGCCGGCGTGGGCGCCGAGATGGCGGACGGTGAAGCTCAGCTGCGGAGTGGAGCGCGCGCCGACGAACAGATAGGCTTCGCCGCCGAGTTCGGTCCAGGCGCCGGCGATCAGTTCGGCGAAGTGGCGGGAGAAATGGCGGACGTCATGCGCGACGACGAGGCGGGCGCTGGGCTGGGTCGCGGAGACATGCTTCCAGAGACCGATGACCGCGCGGAGGACATTGATGTCATTGAGACAGGCCGAGCCGATGGCGGCGCGGACCGGCAGACCCTGGGCGTCGAGTTCGTTGGCCGCCGAGACGCGGCCAACGGTGCGGCCGCGCATGCCGCCCGTACCGAAGGCGATGCCCTTGTAAAAACGGTCCTCAAGTTCTGCCCAGGCTCCGCGATCGCAGAGGTCCTTAAGGGAGTCGATCGCCGCGGTCGGCAAGGCCCCGGAGCGAAGCCAATCCCCGGCGTTGGCGAGGCTGGAGGCGGAAATCTGGCCCTTAGCTTGGGCGGCTTGAAGGAGCGGAAGGACGGCGGCGGAAGCGCTCATGAGTCCACCCATACTTGCCCTCCCGGGGGCGGGGACAAGCCCGTAGGCGGGGGAGGCGGGGGTTGACACAATCGGTCCTTTGCCAAGGGTTGACCCCCCATGCCTGAAGATAGTTCCAACAAGCAGCCCCCGGCTGGCGACGACCGTAACCTCGTCGTCGTCGATGAGGATTTCGTGAATGCGGACACCGAGGACCGTCTCTGGCTCTTCTGGGAGCGCAATAAGGACATCATCGTCAAAGGCACCGTCGGCATCGTCGTCGGCATCCTCGCCTTCCTAGCCTATTTCTTTTACGCCGAAAGCCGCCGCGAAGCCCTCGGCGAAGAATTCACCGCCTGCCAGGATGAAGCCGCCCGCCGCGCCTTCGCCTCACGCCACCCGGGCGAACCCCTCGCCGCCGTCGCCATCACCGACGTGGCCGACGACCTCAAGAAGGCCGGCAAGTTCGCCGACGCCGCCAAGGCTTACGACGAAGCCTCCCGCTTGACCGGTCTCGCCGGCAAGGCCCCGGCCATCTCCGCCCTCGGCACCCGCGCCCGTCTGTACGCCGCCCTCTGCCGCCTCGAAGCCGGTGAAGCGGGCGCGGACAAGGCGATCGCTGTCGTCGCCGATGACGTGAACGCCCCAGAAACCCTCCGCGGTTTCGCCATGCTAACCCTCGCCAACATCGCCGTCGCCAAGGGCGACTCCGCCGAAGCCACCAAGTGGCTCAACGCGATGGACAAGAAGCTCCGGGCAGGGCACGTCTGGAAGTCCGATAAGGAAGCGCTCGTGCAGTCCGAGCCGTCGCTCATCGCGCCGGCCGCTCCCGCCGCTAAGTGAACCAAGCGAGACAGGTAAAGAAAAGCCCCGGCCAATGCCGGGGCTTTTTCGTGCCCAGTGTCGTGGATTACTTCTCCACCGGCTGCGTGAAGATCGCGCGGTGGATCGGGGTCGGATACGGCTCGCCCGGACGGGCGACGGCCCAAAGGATGCGGTTGAGCTCGTCCTCCGGCGCGCGGTCATACTCGGCGAAGTTCATCTTCTCGGAGCGTTCCCAGAAGGCGCTCTTCTTGGTGTTCTTCGCCTGCAGGTCGACCTGCGGCATCAGCGGAGAATAGGGCGTCAGCACGGCCTCCTTGCTGAAGAGGCTGAACATCGGGGTCGCGCCGGCGTCGTACTGCGTGAGCGGAGGCAGGCCGAGGATGAGCTCGATGGTACGGATCATGCTCGCTTGGGTATAGAGCGTGCTGTCGACGACGCCGCGCTTGCACCAAGGGCTGATGACGTAGCCGACCGTGCGATGGGCGTCGACATGGTCAGGGCCGTTCTGGGTGTCGTCCTCGATGACGAAGATCGCCATCTCCTTCCAATACTTGCTGCGGCTGGCCGCCTCGATGATGCGGCCGAGGCCGAGGTCGTTGCTGCCCACGCAGGCTTCGGGGGTGAAGGAACCCGGCGTCGTACCCGTGGTATGATCCTCACCGAGCGACATAATCGTGAAGCGCGGCAGGTCGCCGGTCTTCTCGGCCGCCTGCAGGTCGTCGATCCAGTTCTGGACGAGGTCCATGTCGCGCGAGCTCTTGTTGCGGGCGGAACGCTTCCAGGTGCCGCGGTTCTCCGACGGCACGCGCTGGGCGCCTTCGCCGTAGTTACGGTAGCTCAGGCCGTGGCGCTTGCAGAGATCCCAGAGGTAGCCGTTGGCCGGCGTCTCCATCTCGTCATTGCCGAAGAGTTTGCCATGCGCGGAGTACGACATGATCCAGGAGCGCTGGTTGAAGTCGGTCGCCATCGCGGCGTCGGTCCAGCTGTGGCCGTCGACGCTGACCTCGCTGTTGCAGTAAAGGTTATCGAGGAGCGCGTATTCTCGGGCGAGCTGGTGATGGTTCGGGGTGACCTTCTCGCCGTACATCGTGAGTTTCGGATCGCCGTTGCCGATCGGCTTGCCGGCGGCGTCCTTCATGTCGCCAAGGACCTGGTCATAGGTGCGATTCTCCTTGATGATGTAGAGCACGTGCTTGATCGGGCAAGGCTCGCCGACCTTGGACGGGATGACGGAATCGCTGGGCAGCGAGGCGGCGCGCAGCTGCGCGGGATTGTAAGGGGAGTTCAGACGGACCTGCTTCGTGTAGGCCACCATCTGCTTCGCGTCGGGCTTGGCGACGAACGAGATCGAGCCTTCGAAGGTCTTGCCGGGGTGATCGAAGGTCAGGCCGTTATGCAGCTTGTTCGGCTTGGGGCTGAGGGCTGGGAAGCTTGCGCGCGATGTCAGGCCCTTACCGTTGGCGACGAGCAGGAACTTGTTGTCGGGTGTGACGGCGACCGCCGTCGGATACCAGCCCGTCGGGATGAAGCCGTTGACCAAGGCGATCTTCTCGCCGCGATCCTGGGCTTCTTCCATGAGGTCGCCGGAGATGTCGGCCACCATCACCGAGTTGTTGTCGGCGTTGGCGACGAAGAGCGTCTTGCCGTCGGGCGAGATCGCGAGGCCGCAGGGCGTGCTGCCTTCGGGCGACTGCGGGTAGAGCGAGGTCGCGATGACCTCGCGGGCGCCTTCCCAGAGGCGGCGGGTCGGGCCGGCGGCCTCGCCCGGCTTCTCGAGCTGGCCCGTCTGGATGACGTGGACGGAATTGTCGCCGGAGCAGGCGACGAAGAGGCGGCCATCCGGGGCGAGCGCCATGTCGCTCGGGCGGATACCGACCGTGATGTCGCGGACACGCTGGTGCTTGGCGAGCTCGACGACGCTGACGCTGCGGCTACCCCAGTTCGTCACGTAGAGATGCTTGCCGTCGCCGCCGAGGGTGACGGAGTGCGGGTGCTGGCCGACCGCGACCGATTTTTCGAGCAAGAGGGTGTCCGGGGCGAGTTTCCAGAGCTCATGGCCGCCTTCGTTGCAGACATAGACGGCGCCCGTCTTCGGGTGCACGGCGATGCCGGCGAGGAAAACCGCGCGGCCTTCGGGGTTGGGCTTCACCTCGCGGGCATAGGTCGCCTTACCGTCCTTATAATCGAAGACATGAATCACGCCCGTGTCGCCGCCGCTGACGTAAAAGCGACACCCGTCCGGACTGAACGCCAGGCCGTTGAAGGATTCCTTCAACGAGAGGAACTGCGAGGTGCGCGGCTCGTCGAGCGTGACGACCGTCACTCCCTGCTTATTATAGCCGGCGCTCACGGCCAGCACCGCCTTCTTATCGGGGGCGATCACCATGCGCAAAGCCATGTCGCCGCTGGGTACATGTGATCCCGCCGGGGTCACGCCCCAGCCATTGAAGAGCAACGCCGCGCTCGGGGCGAGGCCGGGCCGCGTGCGCACCGCCGCGGCGTCGACGTCTTCGCCTGGCTGGCGGACGGACGTGCTCGACAGCGGATCCGCCAGAAGGACGGAAGCGAAGGAGAGGAGCGATAGAGGGCCGGCGATACGAAGGCTCATGGCGGGTGTCATCATTAACGCCCGACGAACGATGAACCGCAAGCGGGACCTCGCGCGCGGACCTCTATTCTCCTTGCCAATAAAGGTCGTTCGGCGTGTCTTTCTTTGACCCGTTCGCATGGTGCCGACGAGTCGTAACCCATCCTCCCGGAGCCCGACACATGAACGAAGCAGCGCCCCTCCCGGAAGCCGCCGTCGTGGCCGAAAAGCTGACTAAGCGCTACGGCTCCTTGACCGCGGTGGAGGACCTGAGCTTCTCCGTCGCTCCGGGCGAGATCGTCGGCTTCCTGGGCCCGAACGGCGCCGGCAAGTCGACCACGATGCGGATCCTCTCCGGAACCATGTCGGGCACCTCCGGTCGCGCCTCGATCTGGGGCGTCTCGGTGGCCCTTGATCCCGCTGGCGCGAAGAGCCACCTGGCCTACATGCCGGAGAATAATCCCTTGCCCGAAGAGCTGCGCGTCGAGGAGTACCTCACGCTCCGCGCCCGGCTCAAGGACGTCGACCCCTCCCGCGTCGGCGAGCGCGTCCGCAAGGTCATGGATGACTGCGACCTCACCCGCCGCGCCTCCGGCCGGCTCATCGGGCAGCTCTCGAAAGGTTTCCGTCAGCGCGTCGGTATCGCGGACGCCCTCCTCGCCGAACCGAAGGTCGTCATCCTCGACGAACCCACCATCGGACTGGATCCCCACCAGATCCTCGGTATCCGCGACCTCATCCGCTCGCTGCGAGGCAAGATGGCCGTACTCATCTCGAGCCATATCCTCCATGAGGTCGAGCAGGTGTGCGACAAGGTCGTCATCATCAACCGCGGACGCCTCGTCGCACAGGGTCGCACGGAAGACCTCCGTCGCGAGCTCCTCCCGGAAGTCAGCTTCACCATCGTGACGCGTGCCGACGAAGCCGAGCTCCTCGCCGCCTGCCGGACGATCGAAGCGGCGGCCACCGTGGCCGCCCTGCCCTCCGCCGACGGCTGGAATTCCTTCCGCATCAGCCTGCCCACGGGATCGCCTGCGCGCGAGATACTGGCCGGCGCGCTGATTGCCGCCGGCATCAACCTGCGCGAAATCGCCGAAGACCGCTTCGGCCTCGAAGATATCTTCCTCGCCGCCACGCGGCGTGCCCCGGGAGAGGCCCGTCGTTCCTGATGCGCCACTTCCGCACTTTACTCGCGCATGAGCTGCGCTCGGCCGCGCTCTCCTGGAACACGTGGGCCGCCGCGGGCCTATTCCTCGCGCTCATGGGCGGCATCCATTTCTTCGCGCTCGTCGAGGGAAGCCGCACGCCGAGCGACCGGACGCCCGTGGAATCGACGCTCTGGTTCTTTTGGCTGCCGTTACTCTGCGTGCTTCCGCTGCTCACCATGCGTACCTTCGCCGAAGAACGTCGCTCCGGGACCTTGGCCGCGCTCCTCACCACGCCGGCGAGCGCCACGGCCGTCGTCTGGGCGAAGTTCCTCTCGACCTGGATCGTGTGGGTGGTCTTCTGGCTGCTGTTCACGCTCTTTCCTTTACTCGCCGTCCAGCGCCTCGGCACACCGGGCGACACGCGCCTCGGCGACCCGTCGATCCTCTGGGGCGGCCTCTGCTTCATCGCCATCAGCGGACTGTTGCACGTCGCCATCGGCATCCTGTGCAGCTGCGTCACCCGTTCTTCCGCGCTCGCGGCGCTGCTCGCGTTCATCAGCCTGCTGGCGATGACAGCTGCGGGCGGCGCGATGGAATCGTTGCCGATCGAAAGCTGGGAATGGCTCGGCTGGCTGCGGGAACCCGCCGCGCACCTGCGCACCTTCGGCCACCTCCAGGATTTCGCCGCTGGCATCCTGGACTCCCGTCCGATCATCCTTTACGGCACGGGCACGCTGCTCTGCCTAGGCTTGGCGGTATTATCCGTGGAGGGACAGGAGTGATATGACCCCCATCCGCGATGACTTCGGTTCCGTCCGGCCCATCCGCCGGCTCAACCGCCTGACACAGGCCCTGCTCGCGATTGCGCTCGCGGTGGTCGTCAACTTCCTCGCGTCGCTGCCGGAGTTCCGCCTGCGCCACGACATCACGGCGGACCGCCGACATTCGCTCGCGCCTGAATCCGCCGAGACCGTGCGAGCCGCGGGCCGTCGCAGCCCGGTCGGCGTGGGCCGCAACCAAGGCTGGGTGAGGGCCGTGCTGGTCACCAACGACACCAGCGAACGTGCGCAGGCCATCCGCTCCCGCCTGCTCAAGCTGCTTGATTCTTATGTCGTGGAATCCGGGCGCAGCGGACCCGCGTGGTTTTCCGTCGAACTCGCGGGCGGCGGACGTAACGCCCCCCTGCTCTCCGAACTGGCCGCACGGCATGGCGCCCCTGATGCTTCCGTCGCGCTCATCCTGAGCTGCGGCTCGCGCGCCAAATACGTCACCCTTAACGAGTTCGTGACCAAGGAAGGCGGCTTCCGCGGCGAAGAAGTCGTGACCTCCGCGCTCATCGAGGTCACCGAAGACAAGGCGGCCATCTGCTACGTGACCACGGGCCACGGTGAACTCGGCGTCGAAGACGCGATGCCTGAACGCGGGATGTCGCTGCTGTCGCGCCAGCTGCGTAACCGCAACTTCGAGGTCCGCCAACTGAACCTCGCCACGGTCGCTGAAGTGCCACGTGACGCGGCGATGGTCTTCATCGCCGGACCGGCTACACCCTTCTCGGCCTCCGAGAACGCCCGCCTGAAGAACTACCTTTACGAACGCAATGGTCGCGTACTCGCCATGCTGGATCCGGGCCGTGAGCATGGCCTTGATCCGACGCTGGCGGATTGGGCAATCTTCTCGCCTGATGCCGAACTCCAAGAGCCCGACCCAGCACGGCGTACCACCGACGGCGACATCGCCTTGATTCGTCTCGAGGAAAAGGACCACCCGCTGACCAAGGTCCTCAAGGAACAAAACCTCCCGCTCATCGCCTCGCGGATTCGTCCGGCGCGCTTCGACGAAGGCAGCGCGCCCGACAGCACGCTCGGAGTCTGGCAGCTCGTCTTCTCCTCCGACGCCGCCTGGGGCGAGACCGACCTCGTCCGCCGACCGGTGAAGTTCGACCCTGACCGCGACCAACCCGGCCCCGTCTGCCTGGCCGCCGCCGCGGAGCGCGCCACCGGCATCCGCAAGGGCGTGGGCGGCGCGGGCGGCCGTCTCGTCGTCATCGGCACGTCCCAGATCGCCGCCAACCAGCGCCTGAACCGAGGAGGCAACCGCGCCTTCGTCACCCAGTGCGCCGCATGGCTCACTGACCGCGACCGGGCGATCTCCCTGCCGGCCCGCGCTGAGGGAGAATATCAGCTCAACGCCACCGCCGCCGACTTCTGGGCCCTAGCCCTCCGCTTCTCCCTCATTCCGCTGGCCGTCCTCGCAGTCGGGCTTGCGGTTTCCGTGTGGCGGCGCAGAAGTTGACGTACTCATGCGGATCTCCCGCACCACCGTCATCCTGTTGGTCGCCAACCTGATCGCCTTCGGGCTCGTCTGGAGGGCTACATCGGGCCATCAACCGACGGCCATCAGCCAGACGCAGCTTTTCCCGTCGACGCCGACGAAACTTATCCTGAGCGAAGGACCGGAGCGCGTCGTGCTCGAAAAGCGTAATTCCGGGTGGCGCCTAACCGAGCCGTTTGACTGGCCGGCCAATATCTGGTCCGTCCAGCGCCTACTCGACGAACTCCGCTTCGTCAGCGCCGAAGCTGGCTTCGATGCCGCCGAAGCCAAGGCCAACGGTTCTGGACTGAAGGACTACGGCCTCGAAGTGCCGCGCTGGACCCTCAAAGTGACCTCGGAGACCGGCTCCACCGTCGAGGCGAAGATCGGCGTGCAGCCCTCGACGCGCCATCACTTCCTGCTCACCGACGACGGTAAGCGAATCATCCCCTTACCCGAAGCGATGGCGGCGGCCTTAGCCGCAAAGCCTGAGAGCTACCGCGTCGATAAGATTTTCGAGATCGCCGACTTCGAGGCGCGCGCCGTCTCGGTTCGTCACCGCACCAAGGACAGCGAAATCGTCACCGCCCTCACCTCCGAAGCCCGCCCGCGGATCGGACGACGCGTCCAGCTGGCCGAATGGCGCTTCGAGACCCCTTACGACGCCCTCGCGGATGCCGACGCCACCACCCGGGCCGTCGCCGATCTCACCAACCTGCGGGCAAACAAGTTCGTCGCCCTCGCCGACGACGTCACCGGCCTGACCGCCCCGGTGCTCCGCCTATCGCTCGAAGGCAATGGTCGCCGCCAGGTATTACTCGTCGGCAACCCCGCGCCGGGCCAACCCACGATGCTCTGCGCACGCCTCGAGGAGAACAGCTCTGTCTTCCTCATCGAAGCACGCCTGCTCAACGATTGGTTCGCTGCCCGCGAGACGCTCGCCGCCTCCCGTCCAGCCGATTTCGACGTGACGCTCGTCACCGGCTTCACCATCTCGGCCGGCGGTCGCACCATTACGCTGCACCGACTGGAAGGGGTCGCCACCGAAGCCCGCTGGGAAATCCCGGTCGCGCCTGGTTCCACGGCCACCAAGCGACGCGAAGCCGATGCCAAGATCGTCGGCCGCTTTCTCGACGCCGTGGCGCAGCTCCGCGCGACACGCCGCAAGTCTGCCGTCGCCGGAACAAGCGTGCCGGCCGTGATGACGCTGACGAATCCCGGCACCACCTCGATCCAGACCGTTGAACTCGAGTTCGGTGCTGATCGCATCCTGCTCACCTTCACGGACGATCCGGACAAGGGAGCCGGCACGCGCGTCGTGCACGCGAAGGGCTCGCCGCTCGCGGCGGTTTGCGATGTTTCCCTCCTGAACGCCGGTCACCAGAACGTCGAACCGCAGGCATGGCGTAAACGCGCCGTCGCCGAGCTTCCCCAAGGAGCCCGCGTGAGCGGCCTCCGCCTCACCTCCCGCGGCGACGGTAAAGTCCTCGGCGAAGCGCGCCTCGGCCCGGATGGCAACTGGGCTGGATCCGGACGTCTCGACCCCGCCAATTCGCGACGCCTCGCAGTCGGCCTCGCCGAAGTCCGCGCGTTGGAATTCCCCGGGCGTGACGTCGGTTCAGGCGGATGGAAATTCGAGATCCGCGTGACGGATCAAGCCGCCACGGGCGGTGGCGCCGCGAGCGAGACATTCCGGACCTACCTCTGCTCGGCTCCCTTCAACACGCGCGCCTTGCTCATGCGAGACGAAGCGGATGACGACGACTTTATCCTCGAAGCCGGCCTCGCCGAGATCCTGATCCCGCTGCTGGCCGAACCCAGCAGATGAAACCGAAGCCGGCAAGTTCCCCCTTCCGCAGGTTCCTGCGCGGGCTGACGAACACCTGCCTCCTTCTGTTACTTCCAGTCCAGCTGACCCTCTGCTGGATCGCCAACCTCGATCATCCGACGAAGCTGCCGGACTTCCTCACTGAGAAGGTCCGGTCACAGCTCGCCGAGCAGGGACTGCGCTTGCAGGCCCGCAATTACTGGATGCTGCCCGACCTCACGTTGGCGGCCGATGACCTGTCGCTTGGGGTGGATGGAATGACTGGCGACGTCTTCACCGCGGCGCGCGTGGAAATCGCGCTCAACCCGGCCCTCCTCGTCGCCGGCCAGATCGAGCCCACGCAGGTGCGCCTGTCCGGCGCGCGTCTCTGGTGCCCGGCATCCGTCGCCCGCGGCGGCGTCCGCCGGCCGCTGATCGACACGCTGACGGTCGACGTCACCAAAGAAGGCCGCTGGCTCAACCTCCGCTCCATCCAAGCGCGCGGCGGTAAGATCACCTGCCATCTTTCCGGCGAAGTGCCGACCGGACTGCTTCGTGGTGAGAAAGATATCAAAGCGCAGATTCCCCTCGCCCGTCGGCTGGCCACGGCGTTCGCGGCCATCGAGACGGCGGTCGATGTGGCCGAACGCTCCGGTGGGGCCTCGGTCTCGCTCCGCTGCCAAGGCAGCAGCGATGGGAGCGCCGAACTGGCCGTCCAGGCGGTGCTCGGGAATGATTGGGCCGATGGCAACCTTGGGCTCATCCAAGTCAGAGGCCTGAATCTCCGCGGCACGGTTAAAGTCACGTCAGACGGACGAGTCGTTGATTGGCGGCTCGACGGCGGTGCGCAGGAGATGGCTTGGCGCAACCTCTCGGCGGAGCGGCTCGACGTACATGCGCGCGGCAAAGGACGAAGCGAAGACACCGTCGCAGGACTGACGCTGGCGCAGGCAAAGGTGCTCGGACTCGAACTCCGCCGCGTAAGACTGGATGCCCGACCCATCGCCGGTGGCGGCAGCCAGATTGACTTCCACATCCTCTCCGACGCCTCGACGGCCAGCGGGACGGCGACCCTCGGCCAGAACGGAGCGGTGGCGACGACAATCGACCACGCGCTTCTCTCGGGAGAGGAAGTCAGCGCCCAACCAGAAGTCGGCAAACTCCTTCGTGCTGCCGGCGTAGACCTGCGGGGCGAGATCCTGTTGCGCGACGTCGCGGCAAACCTTTCGGCGAAGGGCGAATTCGCGAGGGCTTCCGGCGAAGTCTCGGTCTCCGGCTTCCGCGGATTGGGTCTTTCGGCCGAGGCGATCTCGCCGGATAAAGCCCTCCCCTTGCGCACGCGCTTCGACTTCGACCCCTCCCGCGCCGACGCCCCCCTTCGACTACGCGACCTGCGTATCGCTTCGATCACCGGGTCGGCCGACTGCGAACTCCAGGCCGGTGGCGCGTTCAAGCTCCACCTGAACGGCGAGATCGCGCCGCCCAGCCTCGACCGTGTGCTCGGCGAATGGTGGGTCTCCCTCTGGCAGATGATGCTCATCCGCGAGAATCCCTACGCGATCATCGACGTCGAAAGCCATTGGGGGGCGATGACCAGCGTGACGAAAGGCCGCGTCCTCCTGAACCGCTTCGACTTTCTGGGCGCGCCTTTTAGGCACGTCGAAATCTCCATCGACGCCGACCCCAAGCATACGTTCATCGGCCTGCATCGCCTGAGCGGCGGCGATTCCGAAGCCGACGGCAGCATCGATGGTTCGGCCTCGTGGGATTGGTCCAAGCCGCTGGCGCTCGCCGGACCCGTCGTGCGCGCCGAAGGTAACTTGCAGCCTTGGATTGCGGCGCGCTGCGCCGGCAAAGATTTCGGCGATGCCCTGCGCGGACTCTCCCTACCCGTCGACCACCGCTTCACCTTGCTGCTCACTCCGGGCGCCAAAGGTCCGGACATCAAGACCTCGATTGAGTGCGCCGGCGCTTTTTCCGCTTGGGGCGTCTCCGGGAAATCCCTGCAGGCGAACACCGAGAACGTCGACGGCGGCATGCGCGTAAGGGCGAAGCTCGGGCTCGCCGACGGGGAAGCCCAGCTCACGCTGGACGGCGACCCGCTGCACGAGGCCAAGGTCTCCCTCGGACTCAAAGCCTGCGACCCCGCACAGATTGGCCAGCTGCTGAACGACCTAAGTGGGACCAAGCCGAAGGACTCGCCAGTCCCCGCCAAGGCGGCCACGGCCGGCAAACTCGACCTCGACTTCGCCGGGCACCTTAACCTCGAAACGCCGCGCCTATTGAAGGGGCTCGGCCACTACTCGCTCACGGATCCGGAGCTCAAGAAGGTCCGGCTCCTCGGGGGCATCTCCACGGTACTGGAAGCCTTAGGCGTGGGCGCTACGACCTACGAACTCAGCCAGGCCAAGGGTACCTTCGGGTGCGGGGGCGGGCGGGCCTACTTCCCCGACCTGGCCATCACTGGCCCCCAAGCTCGCCTGGATCTGGCCGGGGAAATCGACCTTCTCACCTCCACCCTGGACTTCGAAGGGGACTTCTCCCTGCCCCGGAAGGCGGGGTTCAATCCGCTGGACCTTATCAACCTGAATCGCGCCCTCATCAGCTTAACAAAAATAAAGCTAAAAGGGCCGCTTTCGAAGCCGGAAACAAGTGCGATTCCGACCCTAAAAGATATCATTAAACCACAGAGGGACAGCAAGTTAGGTAAGATTCCAGACGGAATTCAGGAATGAGGGGTTGATTTACCCCCCTGACACCCTGTATCAGAGAGGGACACCCCCTCACGGAGGACATTACCTTGGACCTAATTAAGATTAAACAAGTCGTGGATTTAATGAAGAAGTCGGACCTTTCCGAGTTCGAGATCCAAGACCAAGATTTCAAGCTGCGCATCAAGCGCGACCTCCCTGGTCGCGCCCCGGCCGCAGCCCAAGCAGCCCCTGTGGCCGCTTCCCCTGTCGCTGCGGCGCCGGCCCCTGCGGCCGCTGCCCCCGCCCCGGCCGCCCCCGCCGCCGCGGACCCCAGCATCAAGCTGGTCACGTCCCCGATGGTCGGCACCTACTACTGCACCCCTTCCCCTGAGAACCCTCCCTTCGTGACCGTAGGCTCCCCGATCAAGGCCGACTCCGTCGTCTGCATCATCGAAGCCATGAAAGTCATGAACGAGATCCAGGCGGAAATCTCCGGTACGGTGGTCGAGTGCCTGGTCGCCAACGGCACCTCGGTCGAATTCGGCCAGCCTCTCTTCCGCGTGAAGGTCAGCTGAGCACGAACACCCGAGCATGAACAAGATCCTCATCGCCAATCGCGGCGAAATCGCCCTTCGCGTCATCCGCGCCTGTCGGGAACTAGGCATCAAGACCGTCGCGGTCTACTCCCAGGCCGACGAACAGTCGCTGCACGTGCAGCTCGCCGACGAAGCCGTCTGCATCGGGCCCGGCCCGAGCAAGGATTCGTACCTCCGGGAGGATCGCATCATCTCGGCCGCCGAGATCACCAACGTCGACGCCATCCACCCTGGCTACGGCTTCCTCTCCGAGCGTAAAGGCTTCGCCGAGAAGTGCGCCGCCGCCAACATCAAGTTCATCGGTCCCCGCCCGGAGACTATCGCCATGATGGGCGACAAGGCGATGGCCCGTCAGACCGCCGCCAAGGCCAAGGTGCCTTGCGTCCCCGGCACCGACGGACCCGTCGACAATCAGCGCGAAGCCATCAAGGAAGCCCAGCGCATCGGTTTCCCGGTCATCGTCAAAGCCGTCGCCGGCGGCGGTGGCAAGGGCATGCGCATCGTGCACAACGCCGCGGCTTTCCCGAAGGAATTCGAAAGCGCCCGCGCTGAAGCCGAGAAGGCCTTCGGTGACGGTCGCGTCTACATCGAGAAGTACATCGAGCAACCCCGCCACATCGAGTTCCAGCTCCTGGGCGACGAACATGGCAAGGTCATCCACCTCGGCGAACGCGACTGCTCCGTGCAGCGCCGCCACCAGAAGCTGATCGAAGAATCCCCTTCCCCCTTCCTGACCCCGAAGCTCCGCGAGGAGATGGGCAAGGTCGCCGTCAAGCTCGCCGAAACCATCGGTTACCAGAACGCCGGAACGATCGAGTTCCTCGTCGATAAGAACGGTAAGTACTACTTCATGGAGATGAACACGCGCATCCAGGTGGAGCACGGCGTCACCGAAGAAGTCACGGACATCGACCTCGTCCGCCGCCAGATCCTCATCGCCTGCGGCGAGAAGCTCGAGCTCTCCCAGAAGGATATCAAGATGACCGGCCACGCCATCGAGTGCCGCATCAACGCCGAAGACCCGGCCCGCAACTTCGCCCCGAGCCCCGGCACGATCGGACTGTACTACACGCCCGGCGGCCACGGTATCCGCGTCGACTCGCACTGCTATTCGGGCTACGTCATCCCGCCCCTCTACGATTCCATGGTGGCCAAGCTGATCTCGGTCGGCGCGACCCGCCAGAAGGCCCTGGACCGCATGCACCGCGCCCTCGGCGAGTACATCATCCGCGGCATCCACACCACGATCCCGGTCTGCCGCGCGATCATGAAGGACCCGGCCTTCCGCCAGGGCGGCGCGACGACGAAGTACCTCGAGGACTTCTTCGAACGCACCCCGAAGGAACTCTGGTCCGCCGCCCCGCTCACCTAAGCGGCCCCGCCGCCGACGATGAGCGCCCCGACGCGCCCGACCCCTGCAGCCACCGCCCGCCTTAAAACGGGCGGTGATTGTTTACGCTTCGCCAACCGACTGTTCAAGTCGGCCGGCATCGCGCATGGCCAAGGCTTCGTGAACGCCGAGGAAGAATCCCTGACCCTCTTGGGCCACGCCACCGCCCTGGCCTGGGAGAAACTCCCTTCCTGCTTCAAACGCGCCCTGACGGCCAAGGAGAAGGCTTCTTTCCTCTCGCTGGTGGAACGACGCGTCTTTGACCGCGTACCCACCGGCTACCTCGTGGGTGAAGCCTGGCTGGGCGGCCTGCGCTTCCGCATCGATGAACGCGTGATCATCCCGCGGTCGTATTTCGTCGAGCTCATCCCTGAGGCCATCCCGCAGTGGTTGCCGCCCGCCGCCCAGGTGACCGACGTGGCCGATATCTGCACGGGCTCAGGCTGCCTCGCCATCCTGCTCGCGAAGCGCTTCCCGAAGGCGCACGTCCATGCGACCGACCTTTCGGCACCGGCGCTCGAAGTGGCGGCGCTTAATATCGCCGACCACAAGCTGGCGAAGCGTGTCACGCTGCATGAGACGGACACCATGACGGCGCTGCTTAAGGGACCGAAGTTCGACCTGATCCTCAGCAACCCGCCCTACGAACCCGAAGGCATCTATCGCCGTCTGCCGGCCGAATTCAAGAAGGAGCCGAAGGGCTCGCTGGTCTCGGGCAAGGACGGCCTCGATGTCATCCGCAAACTCCTCACCCAGGCACGCGAAACGCTGAAGCCGCACGGCATCCTCGTCATCGAGGTCGGCGGACTCCAGAAGGCGATGCACCTCGCGTGGCCCAAACTACCCATCATGTGGTTACCGACGGCGGACGGCGCCGACTGCGTGTGTCTGATTCACGCTTCGGACCTTCGCCGCGAACTGCCGTCACCAAGCGCGCGGCGCGGGCGCTGATTCCAGGCGATCTTGCGTCAGCTT
Source organism: Verrucomicrobiota bacterium (assembly GCA_037134475.1). GTDB lineage: Bacteria > Verrucomicrobiota > Verrucomicrobiia > Opitutales > UBA953 > UBA953. Next base: position 23,382 of record JBAXMD010000007.1, read on the forward strand.
GGGTAGCTTCGGGAAAAAATCTAGTCCGGTGAGTTCTTCGACCCGGCGGATACTCACGACGTAGCGCGTCAACTCGACATCGCGCCACTTCTCCTCGTGCGGGACGAGGTAGGCGATGGCGCGGAGGCCGTGGGCGGATTCTTCGTATTCCGAGATGACCATCCAGAAGGATGTCGGCACGGGGATGCGGCCGACCTGCTTCGCCGACGGCGCCGTGAAGACCGGACCGACCTGCACCCAGACCGTGCCATAGCGGGCGACGTAGCGCTTCATGATCCGCTGTTCCATATCCTTCCAGAGGCCTGCATTCAGCGCATGCAGCTGGGGCACGATATTACTCAGTAGGAAAGTCTCCTTCTGAGCCTCTTCGCCGTAACAGACCGAGATCGCGTAGTTCGGCGAAAGGTGGCCTCGATCGAAGCCCGAACGTACGTACTCTGAAGTCGTCACATGCGCGGACGTGCGCGCATCAGGCTTGAAGGTCGAAGGACGATCGAGATGCACATCCTTATAGGGAAACACGCGATAGGATGACCAGCGGGGCGAGGGTAGCCCTTCGTCGAAGCCGACCGAGTAACCGCGGTTGACGAGGCGCTTCAGCCCGAGGCGATCCGCCGGCTCGCCATAAGGAGCGGTCGCATCCTTATCTGGCGTCGGCGCCGGGACGATATCGCCCTTCACCGCTTCGGTACCGTCGGCGAAGCGATCGAGCGTATCGACGACCGTGCGTGGGGTCGTGCCGTCTTCGCGCACCGTATCGACCACGTTGAGCACGCGATGCTCGATCGCGATCTTCTGCGGGCGTTCGGAAAGGACATAGACCAGGCCGAGCACGCCGACCGAGAGCAGGACGAGGAGGCAGACCCAGCCGAGGAAACGCAGCAGGTTACGAATCATGTCAGCGCGTCAGGTAATAGCACTGCCAAGCCCAGTGGACAACCAGCACGCACACAAAAGCGGCGCGCAGTCGCCGATCAGCCGCCGGCTCGATGAAGAGACGTAGCCGAAGCGTGTCGCGACGAATCCAAAACACCGCCGAGTAGATCGTCCAGAGGGCGGCGAGCGTCACGACGAGGAAAAAGCCGGGGTGGAACAGGAAGGCCTGGCTGAAATCCAGGTGAACCAGATTGCGGGCGCAGCGCGTGCCGCCGCAGCCGAGGCACGGCAGACCCGTCAGGCGCATGAAGACACACTGAGGCAGCTGCAGGCCGGACAAGAACCAGCCCCAGGCGAACACCGCCCCCCCGAGGAAAGCCGCCGGCCAGACGAGCTCGTGATTGAGCTCACCCGGATAGGCAGGTCTACGGATCAGCCGGAGCACTGGTCAGCGCCCTAATGCCTTCATTGCGGGCAGCCCGATGGCGACCATCATCGGCAAGAAGCAGCAGCAGCAACAAAGGACGAACCAAACGAGATTGGAGATGCCGAACTGCTTCCAAGGGCTGACGCCTGTAGCCGCACCGAAGCACCTAAAGTAGACGACCATCGCCGGGATAAAGAACAGGGAGCTGACCACAATCTGCGCGCCGACATTGAAGGAAAGGAGCTGAAACGGGGCCATGACGATGATGAGCAAACCGGTCGCGAGCAGCGTCGCCGCCACCGTGCGCTCGACCGAGACCTGAATCCGGAAGACACGCTGGCCAACCCAGTGAGGAAGAGCACAGCCAGCATAGATAAGCGGAGCAAAGGCTAACCCGATGACAGTAGAAAAAATGGTCAGCCCAATCGGGGTCGGAGGGGATTTGAGCATCTGCTCAGCCACTGCCTGCAGTGCGGGGGAGGAAAACCCTTGGAGGAATTCCGCGACGCTTCGCCCGGGATCGGGAGCGAACGCCAGTCGAACGACTTGAAACGGGGCGCTGATCGCCAAGGCTACATAACAAAAGGCCAGCCAATCCCCGAAGGCGAAGCGTCCGGTCGAAAGGGAAGCTGGGCTCACCACCGCCAGCTTCATCGTTGCGAAGAAAGAGCCGAGCGACTTGCCCTGCTCCCAAGGAATCATCGAGGTGGTCACGGGTGCCGCAAGCAGCGCACCAGGCGAGGTCGGCACGCTGGCTACGCGGAACTCCGGCCAGTCACCCAGCGGCGTCCAGGCAGGCATGCCATCGCGCCAGGCGAGGTCGGAGGCGAGGAAGCGGCCCGACTGCAGGCCGGCGATGATTTCTTCGGGAGCGAAGATTCCGAGCTGAGCGGAATTCCGGGCGACGTGGATTTGCATGGGGGAATCAGTGGGCGAACTTGTTGGCGATGGTGGCAAATAGCATGGCGTAAAACCCGCAGACGCAGCAGCACGGAATCACGACGAGCGAGATCACGACCTTCCACCAAGCGATGCGATGGACCTGCGAATGGGCGATGATGAGCGCCACCATCTGCCAGGGTGCCGCGATGTAGTTAAGACAAGGGATGAAGACAAAGGGCATAAACGCAGCCGAGGCGTAGGCATTAGCTCGATAGGTCTGGGCGTAGCTTCCCGATGGCCTCCAGGGGAGAAGGAGGAGGTGAGTGAAGGCCGCACCCAAAAACTGCAAGAGAGGCGTAAGGACGAAGATGACCCCTAGGAACCCGGAAATGATGACAGCGGCGGCCATAGGGGTTGTTCCTGAAAGCCACTGCATGGCGGGATCCTTCGGTAAGGAGGCCCCCTGGCCGACGCTCATCATAAAGAAGATAAGTCCGCCATAGAGCAGGCTGCCTAAGATCCAAGCTGGCAGCAGCGACCAATAGCTGAAGGCAATAGGGCGCGCATAGCCGCCGTCGCGCAGGTTCGCGAACGTGCGCACCGGGTCGAGGGCGACCTCCTTGATCGTCGCGACATAACTACTAAACGAGGGCTCCCGCTCCCACGAAGGCATGGCGAGGGAGGCTTCATCTTTCGCGCCGAAGGGGGACGCGGAAGACGGAGGCGGAGGCGGCACGCCGACGCCTCGGAATTCGGACCAATCACCCAGCGGCGTCCAGGCGGCCATGCCGTCGCGCCAGGCGAGGTCGGAGGCGAGGAAGCGGCCCGACTGCAGGCCGGCGACGATTTCTTCGGGGGCGAAAATTCCGAGCTGAGCGGAATTCCGGGCGACGTGGATCTGCATGATTTTGAATAGTCGCAGAGCTGGCCTGTCGCAAGCCCAGGACATCCGGATACGATTAACCCGCCTCCCCGAAAAGGGGCGGCGGGCTTGAAAGTGGTGAGGAGGGCGGGACTCGAACCCGCGACCGGCGGCTTAGAAGGCTGCTGCTCTGAATCCAGCTGAGCTACCCCCTCATGAAAGTGACCGTATGACGGTCACCCTAGATGGGCAAGCCGTCAGCAGACTAGCAGATCAGGTCTCTAAAATTGCTGAAATCCGCCGAAAGACCGCTCGGCATGCCCTTGTTGATGACCGAGACGGCATCATGGGAGTGCAGGGACTCGAGGTGCGAGCAGGCGATGACGAAGTCGCGCACGCGGGCATCGGCATCGAACTGCTCATAGACGACGCGGGCGGCGTCTTCGACAAACTTAGAATAGGCGCCGTTGAGTTCGGCGAAAGCCTGCTCGTCCTCGCGCTTCACCATCACCTGGGTCTCGGTCTGGAGGCCCTTGAGGCAAAGGTCCTTCATGTCCTCGACAAAGAGGGAACGACCGGGTGAGACTTCGGCGACCACGCGGGCCTTGGAGCGCTGCGAGTGGGGGATGCCGTAGGCAAGGCGTTCTTCGCGGGCATGCTCGGTGAGCTCGGCGGAGCAAGGACAGGCGGACGAGTAGACGAAGTCGAAATGGACGTAGCGGCGGAGGCGATCGAGATCATCGATGGTGCCTTCAAGGACGACGCGGTAATACTGCCAGCCTTCGAGACCCGAACGCAGGGACTTCTGCATGATCGGGTAGCGCAGCTCGACCATGATGCGAGCGCGGCTGCAATCGAGGTCCTTCTTGTAGCGGACGAGCACCTCTTCAAGCAGCTCGTGCGAGAGCACGCGGTCCTTGAACTCGTAGAAGGTCCGCATGATGCGGGACATGTTGATGCCCTTGCGGTCGGCCGCGAGGGACACCGAGCCGGTGACCGTGCACTCGAGCGTGATTGGCTTGCCGTCGCGGGTGGCGACGAGCATCGGCAGGCGGAAGCCGGAAATGCCGACGTGCTGGATCGGAACGTTGGCGCCATGGATCAGGGACGCGTCCTTGTTCTGCATGTCCGGCAAGGTGGCGCGGTACGCGTCATCGGCCCGGAAATTCCGGTCGTAGCGGCGGGAAAGGTCCCGGCTGCGGGGCGGATGGTCAGCGCGACTCATGGCGGGAAGGTTGGAGGAAAAGCCCTGGCGGGCAAACGGGCTGCTGGAAAATTGTCCCCTGCGATGGAGCCACCTGCCGGATTTGAACCGGCGACATTCTCATTACGAATGAGATGCTCTACCAGCTGAGCTAAGGTGGCGGCGCAGAGGAACGTTGAACATGAGGAGCCCCGGACGGAAATCAAGCCTTGGCGATGTGGGAATGCCCTCGCCAGCCTCGAAACTAACCGCAAATTAGCCCGAAAGCCCCATGCGAGCCGCCATAATCGCCCGCCAGTTCGACGTCCAGGGAAGGCTCGTGACCGTCGAGCCCTACGGCTCGGGCAACGTCAACGACACCTATTTGGCGATCTTCCGGACGACCTTCTCGGAGCAGCGCTTCATCGTGCAGCGCATCCGCAAGTCGGTCTTCCCGAACCCGGAAGCAATCATGCAGAACATGCGTGTGCTCACGGACCACTGCCACGCGAAGCTCGAGGCCGAGGCCGATGGCGCGGACCGCATCTGGCAGCTTCCGAAGATCATCCAGACGAAGACCGGAGAGGACTGGGTGACGGATACGGACGGCGACCTCTGGCGCGCGATCTCGCAGATCGCCAGCGCGCATGCCTACGAAAAGGTGCGCAACCCGGAACACGCCCACGAGGCCGGCATCGTACTCGGCCATTTCCATCGCATGGTCAGTGACCTGCCGGCTGAGCGGCTCGGTTACGCGCTTCCCGGTTTCCACGTCACGCCCGGCTATCTCGCCAAGCTGGACGCGGCGCTCGCGGCGCCGACGGGCCAGGACCTCCTCAACGCCTCACAGGAAGCCAAGCGGGCCGTCCGCTTCGTCGAAGCGCGCCGCGCGCGTTGCTCCGTGCTCGAGGAAGCGCGCGCCCGCGGCGACCTCGGCCTGCGCACCACGCACGGCGACCCGAAGGTCGGTAACATCATGATCGACGAGGCCACCGGACGCGGCACGTGCATCGTCGACCTCGATACCGTGCAGCCCGGGCTGGTCCATTACGACATCGGCGATGCCATGCGCTCCGTATGTAATCCCGCGGGTGAAGACGCCTCCGAGCTCGGCTCCGTCATCTTCGACCTAGAGCTTTTCAGCATGATTTACAGGGGTTATCAGGCCCATGCGAAGGACTTCCTCAGCCAAGCGGACCACCGTCATCTCTTCGACTGCATCCACCTGATCCCGCTCGAGCTTGGCATCCGCTTCCTCGCCGACCATCTCGCCGGCGACGTCTACTTCAAGGTCCGTTATCCCGGACACAATCTGCGGCGGGCGCTGGTGCAGTTCAAATTAGCCGAGAGCATCGAAGCACGGGAGCCCTCCATCCGCAAGGTGCTCGGCGAATCCCGATGACTGCTGAGGTCCCAGTCCCACCCCTCTCCGTGACCGTCTGGGTCGCTCTTGTCCTCCTCGCGCTGCTGATGGTCCGCGGAGCCTGGCGCGGCTATCGTCGTGGCCCCATGCGCCAGCTCGCTGGTCCCGTGGCGCTCGCGACCGGCCAACTCGTCGGTTGGCTCTTTGGCTCCGACCTCGGCCATGCCTGCCTCCAAGGCACTGCCTATCCTTGGATATTACGCGGCTTCACCGGCGTGGTCGTCCTGACCTGCCTGACCGGCCTGGCCTGCTACGCCCTCTTCTGGCGACTGGGTCGCCAGCCTGAAGGCCAGACGGAAGCCGAGAGCCCGGTCTTGGGTTCGCTGGTAGGTTGCTGGACGGGCCTGCTCTACTTCCTGATCTGTGTCGCCATCCTCGCGACTGTGGCCTCGGTCTACGACCTCTTCGAGAAAGCCAGTGACAACCGTCACCACTGGACGGTCGAGATCCGGAACGACTTAGCCGGGACCCCTTTCACCGCCGATCTGAAGGGCTGGTCCCCGATACCCGACAAGCAGCGGACCCTTATCCGCCAGACTCGCCGGCTGATGGCCGACCCTGAGGCTCGGCGCCGGCTGATGGCCCAGCCCGAGATCCGCGCCCTGGCCGCCCACCCTACCCTGTATCAGGCCTGGGAAGACAAGAAAGTGCGTGAGTTGTTGAATAACAACGATTTAACTGGATTCATCGATCACCCAAAGGTCCGCGCGGTCTTGGCCGACGAGCAGCTCCAGAAAGACGCTGAGAGGGTGGATTTGACCAAGATCATCGAGCAATCCTTACAGAAGCCGAAAAAGTGAGGGCGTAGCGATTTTTTGGTAGTCCAGAGGGTCGTTCTGCCTATGTTAAACCACCCCTCCTACTCCCATGAACAAGTTCTCGTTCCTCCTAGCTGCTCTCTGCGTATCCCTGAATGCTCAGGAAGCCAAGCCCGCCGAAACCAAGGCCGCCGAAACCAAGGCCGCGGCTGCTCCGGCGCCGGAGGTCAAACTCGCTGGCGGCACCAAGACCGAGCAGAAGGCCTACTTCGCTGAAGTCTGGGTCGGAAAGAGCATCGGAGATTGCCTCAATTTCCAGAAGAACATCCAGGTCCTCAGCCAGCAGGTCGAAGAGCTGAAGCGCCTTCAGGTCTTCCTCGATAACGCGCTCACCACCCCCGAGAAAGAAGCCCGCGGCCACGAGATCGCCGCCAAGACCGCCAAGCTCAAGGGCGACAACGAGTCGATGACCAAGCTTTATAACGGCTTCAGCATCGAACGCCCCTACCAGTTCACCGCCACCAAGGCCGTGATCGCCACCCCGATCTCGAACGAAGAATTCACCAAGATCTCCGCCGCCAAGGACTTCAAGGCCGACACGATCATCTCCACCGGAGAAAAGAAGTTCCAGATCCGCGACACCATTTCCGGTCAGGGCGAAGTCGAGACCTTCGGCCTCTCCCTCAAGCGCATCACCGATGCCAAGAGCCAGCTCCAGCAGCTCATCGACCTCCAGCCCAAGCTGACCAAGGACGACGACAAAAAGAAGGTCGAGAAGGCCATCAAGGAGATCCAGGACGACCTCACCAAGAGCCTCGGCGAGTTCAAGCAGTCCCGCGGTTTCGACTTCAACGCCGAAGCCATCACCCTGCCCTCCGAAGCCAAGCTCTCCGTCCAGATCACGGAAGAAGAGAAGAAGGCCATCGAAGCCAAGGCCCCGACCTCTGCTGACAAGAAGTAAGCCCTTACCCCACCCCAAAACCCCACCCCTAACA
>JBAXMD010000008.1:0-30553 GCA_037134475.1 Verrucomicrobiota bacterium
TTGGCCATGGTTCTACGCTGGGATGAGGGTCGGTTCTACCCCTCCCGCCCCCTCGGTCAAGCCCCCTTTCCATTCCCTTGCGATTGTGGGCAGGTTTGTTTGGCTGGCCTGATGCCTGGCCACCCCGCCCTTTTCCTCGATCGCGACGGTAACTTGATCCGCGACCATCATCATACCTGCCGGGAAGACCAGATTGAGGTGATTCCGGGGGTGAAGCCCGCCCTGGAGGCCTGCCTGCGTGCCGGCTACCGTCTCTTCGTGCTGACCAATCAGAGCGGCATCAACCGCGGCATCTTTACGTGGACGCAATACGAAGCCTGTAATCGGCGCATGCTGGAGCTGCTCGCGTTGCCGGCGCCAGGTATCCTGGAGATCAAGGCGGCGCCCGAACGTCCCGATGAACCGTCGCTTTATCGCAAGCCGAGCCCACGCTTCATCTTGGAGAAAATCGCTGAACATGGTCTCGATCCCTCCCGCTGCTGGATGACGGGTGATCGCGTCTCGGACTGGGAAGCCGGACTTAATGCCGGGATCCGCTCCTGCGCCATGCGCAGCGGCGCCGCCAAACCGGAGGAGCTTTTACAGGCCGCCAGCAAAGGCTTCGCGGTGCACGATGATTTCCCGGCTTTCGTGCGCGCCGAACTGATGCTGACTTTCTAAGCCAACAAAAAAGACGAACCGGGTGGTTCGTCTTTTGATCGCCTGAGCGAGCGGATTAGGCCTTAGGCTTTTCCTTCTCGCAGGGGCACTTGCCATCCTTCGAGGGTTCGTCGACAGCGACGATAGCCTTGGGCTTTTCCTTTTCGCAAGGGCACTTGCCGTCGTCCTTCTTGGGTTCTTCGGAGACGATGGCCTTAGGCTTTTCCTTTTCGCAAGGGCAGTTGGGGCACTTGCCGTCATCCTTCTTGGGTTCTTCGGCGCTGACGAAGGCGGCGGAGAGAGCGAGGATGCCGACGGTGAGAGTGAGGAGCTTGAGGAACTTGGTGTTCATGGTGGGATGACATGGTCGCCGGTATCTGGCCCAAGTCAACCGGTCGGAGGCCTTTGCAGGGAGTGAGATACCCCACTATTCGATCTCTTTGCGGACGCCGATCAGATCACCTTTTATTTTTGTTAAACCACTGCCAGGCAACCAGTTACTGCCACTTCTAGCCTGATAAACTCGTTTATTTTTAAGGCACAGCAGGTCCCTGACCCCCGGTATCCGCCCCATTTCGATAACTTTCCCAAGTCCGGTTACGATGGCGCTGTCCGTCCGGGAGTCCTGAATCCAGAGCACTGCATCCGGCTTCGCGGTGGCGATGATTTCCCAGTCGAACTTGATCCATGAGCCTCGCGTCAGTGCGGATTTCAATCCGGCCGCGGCCAATGGCTCGGCGAGATAACTGTCCGGCCCGGCCATGACTCCGTCCCAGATGATGATGATGGTGCGAGGTGTTTTCGTCGGCCGCATCGACAGTTCGTCGGCCAGCTGTTGCGCTTGAGCGATGCGGCCGGTCGCCTCACCCAGGACAAGGATGTCCTTGCCGACGGCGCTTCCTGATTCCGGGCTGAGCACGACCGTGCGCAGGCCGGCCTTCGCGCACTTCTCCGCCCAGAGTGGATTGGCCATGCGAGGCAGGATCACGAGGTCAGGCTTCGCCCCAAGTAGGCGCTCAAGGTCGGGCAGGAAGATGTCGGCATCCTTCGCGGCGGGATGATCTTTCGGCAAGGGACACCAGCGCGTGGCCATCACGATTTCCGCGGAGCAACCGAGGTCGAGTAAGGTCTGCGTCGCGCCAGGACTGTAGCTGGCGATACGATGTTCGCCGGCGCTGAGCGCGAGGCACGTTGCGAGCCAGAGCAGCAGGGCTCGCATCAGACCGAAAGAAGGCGCGCGAGGCGCATCGCCGAATCGAGGCTGCCACGGTCCGCCTTGCCTTGGCCGGCGATCTCGTAGGCGGTGCCGTGGTCTGGGCTCGTACGCACATGCCTCAATCCGAGGCTAAGGTTGGCGGAGGTCGAGAAGTCGACGGCTTTCAGAGGCGCCAGGCCTTGGTCGTGGTAAATCGCCGCGACGGCGTCGAATTCGCCCTGCAGGTGGCGGTGGAAGACTGTGTCACCCGGCAGAGGCCCGACGACCTCGTGGCCTTCGGCGCGCAAGGCTTCGACGGCGGGCCGGATGACGGCGTCGTCTTCCTTCCCGAGTAGGCCGCCTTCCCCGGCATGCGGGTTCAGGCCGCACACGGCGATGCGCGGCTTGCGGTCGCCGAGCTTCATGCGGAGAGACACGAGGGCCAAGACCGTACGACGGATGTCCGCGGCGGTGATGGCGCTCGGGACTTCGGAGAGCGGGATATGCCAGGTGACGAGCCCGACGGTCATCTTGCCGCCGGCGAAGGCCATCACGGGCTCACCGCTCCAGCGCGATGCGAAGAATTCCGTCTGCCCAGGGAAAGAGTATCCCACGCCGGCGAGGCCTTTCTTATTCACGGGGCCGGTGACGACCGCGGAGAAACGCCCGCCGGTGGCGCCGCGCGCTGCCATCTCCATCGCTTCAATCGCGATGAGTTGGCCGGCATCGTCGGGCTTGCCCGGCCGGGTGACGAAATCCTTGGGACCGACGGCGATGCCTTGGCCGAGCTGGGCGATCCAGTCGGCCGGGCCGATGGGCACGACGGAGCTCGCCGATTCGGGGTGAGCCTTCAGCCAACTGGCGAGGAGTTCCGGGCCGACGCCAGCCGGATCTCCACAGGTGACGGCGATGGGCAGCGTGCTCATTCGGGCGAGACGAAACGGCCGCGTTTGCCGCCGAGGAAGAAGTTCAGGAAATCGCGCCCCTCCGGCGTCTGGTAGTCGCCCTCGGCGAGCGCCTTCTGCGCGAGCGTGGCGCAGGCGCCGTGCGTGTCGTAGACCGCGTGGTAGGCGCGCTTGATCTCCGTCACGGCCGGAGCCGGGACAGCGCGACGGCGCAATCCGATAAGGTTCAGGCCGGAGATCAGGTTACGTCCATGGCACAGGGCGTTGGGCGGGACGTCCTCGGTGATGACGGCGTTGCCCGAGACGAGCGCGCCGCCGCCGATGCGGCAGAACTGGTGCACCGCCACGCCGCCGCTGACGAAGGCCTTATCGCCGACGTGCACGTGGCCGCCGAGCATGCAGCCGTTGGCGAGGATGACATGGTCGCCGAGGACGCAGTCGTGGCCGACATGGCTACCGGCCATCAGGAGGCCGTCCGTACCGATGACGGTGCGTTCGCCGGCCTTGGTGGCGCGGTGGATCGTGACGTGTTCGCGGATGACCGTGCGGTCACCGATACGCGTACCGGAATCCGTGGCTGGGTCGAAGGAAAGGTCCTGCGGGTCTCCGCCGACGACGGCGAAATGATCGACGTGCACGCCAGCACCGAGTTCGGCCCGCGCCTTCACGATCGCGTGGGCCGCGATGCGACAGCCTGCGCCAAGCGTCGCACCCGCTTCGACGATCGCGAACGCGCCGACCTCGACGTCGGGGGCGAGTCGGGCGGACGGATGGATCTGGGCGGACGGATGGATCACTTCGGAGAGTTGGCGCCGCCGAACAGCTCGAGCTGAGCGGCTTTGACCATATCGTAGACGCGGAGCAGGCGGAGCAACTGCAACGTGTCGGATTTCGCGTAGCTCTGGTTCGATTCGACTACCTGGACGAGGTTCTCGAGGATGGTCCGGAAGGTCAGCACATGGTCCACGCCGCTTTCGCGGAGCAGCGTGATGCTTTCCGAGCGCTGCGGTTCCGTGGCTGGGATGCCGGGTAGCACGAGGATTTTCGCCATCGGCTGGCCCTCGGGCGACGTCAGGTCAGCGAAGGCCTCCTTCGCGGCCTTGACGGCTTCCTCGCGGACGAACTCGAGCAGGTCGCCCTTCTTGATCATCGACGGGGTGATGGCCTTGGTCGTGTGCCAGGCTTTCACCGCAACGACGGCGGCGCTAATTTTCGGTAGGTCCGAGCTGAAAAGCTGGAAAGGGGCTTCGGCTCCGCGCTGCGGCGACGGGTTGATCACGAGCAGGTCGCCTTCTTCATCGGCGCGTTTCCTGCGGGATTGGACGGCGTACTTGCGCGACTGGCGCACGAAGAAACCGTTCATCTCGAAATACTCGCGGACCAGACTGTCGTCGAAACCCGCCATTGGCCGACAGCATGCGGCCGAGAGGGCTGTTTGGTCAACCCGCGATAAGCTGCCTAGAGTTCGAAGCCGGCCGGGGCGATTGCCACGGTGAATTCACCTTTAAGCGAGCCGGCCTTCAGTGCGGGCACGAGTTCCGACAGAGCGGACGTTCGGATTGTCTCGTGCAGCTTGGTGAGTTCGCGGCCGACGCAGACGACGCGAGCGGGTCCAAGGATTTCCAGCATCTCATCCAGGAAGTCACTGATGCGGTGGCAGGACTCATGCAGCACGACGGTCTCATCGGCTTCCTTCAGGCCTTCCAGGAAGCGGCGACGGGCGGCGGATTTCGGCGGCAGGAAACCGACGAAGCGGAAAGCGTTGGTCGGGAGTCCTGAGGCGGAGAGCAGGGCGACGATCGCGCAAGGTCCCGGGAGAGGGGTGACGGTTAGGCCGCGACGGCGGCATTCACGGGTGACGCGGAAGCCGGGATCGCTGATACCCGGTGTGCCCGCATCGGTGATCAGAGCAATCTTCGCACCGCTGGCGATCTTGTCGGCGATCAGGATGGCGGCGTCTTTCTCATTGTGCTCGTGGTAGGCGAGCATCGGCTTGGAGATCGCGAGGTGGCGGAGAAGGCCGCCGGTCACGCGGGTATCTTCGCACGCGACCAGGTCGCACTCCGCGATGGCTTCGCGGGCGCGCGCGGTGATGTCGCCGAGGTTACCCAACGGCGTAGCCACGACCCAGAGCCGTCCGGCCGGTCCCTGCGGACGGCCGGCGGCACCTGCGGCGGCGGAATGCATTAGCGGCGGTAGCCGGAACCCGGCGTCGATACGCCTGGGATGCCGCCCTGCCAGCCAGTGGGCTGGGACTGAGGTAGCATGGAGTCGGCCGGCTTCTCGACGGTCTCACAACCCGTCAGGCCCAGAAGGCAGGCGAGTAAAGCGAAGACGATGAGCGTGCGGCCGGACATCAGTTAAGAGCGAGCTTGGTGGAAGGAACGAGGGACACCGAACCGGCATTCGAGATGGCGCGGATGTCGAGTTCCTTGTCAGGCTGGAGCTGGCCGAAGGAGAGCACGCCCTTGACGGTCGAGATCTGCACCTTGCCGACCTTCTTGCCGGCGATCTTCACGTCGAAGACAGCCTTTTCCTTGATGCCATTGGCTTCGCCGACCGAGAAGGCGACGATGCCGGAGTTGGAGTCGAGGGCGAGGACGTTGGTCAGGATGCTTTCGGAAGCGGCTTCGACGGCGGCGACGGCAGGGGCGGCATCACCAGGCTTAGCGGGCTCGCCCAGAGGGTCGCTGGCGAAGCCGAAGGGGGACGGATTGTTATCCATCGCGCGGGAGACCTTGGCGTGGAGGGCGGCGTACTTGCCACGGATGAGTTCAGATTTTTCTTCGGCCTTGGTGGCCTTGGTTTCGCTTTCGGCGAGCTGTTCCTTAGAGAACATACCAGCGGCTTTTTCGGTAGCCTTCACGAGTTCTTCTTTGGCGCTAGCGAGGGCGGCTTCGGCGCCGTCCTTCTTGCTGTTGGCGTCGGTCAGCTGGGCGGCGAGTTCGTCGCGCTTGCGGGTGAGTTCGGCGCGTTCGCCTTCAAGGGCGGTATTGGAGGCGGTGAGGCCTTCGATCTTCGTCTTCTTATCGGCGACGTCGGCGATGAGGTCCTTCTTGGCGAGTTCGAGGTCGGCGATGGACTTGCGCTTGTCGTTGAGTAGTGTGCCTACGGTGGAGAGCGAAGCCATGCGGGCGTCGTAGGCCTGGCCGGCCTTGACTTCGGTGTCATTGACGGCCCAAGCGGTCTTGGTGAGGGCGGCGTCCATCTTTCCCTTCAGGAGGAAGGCGAAAACGACGGCGGCGACGGCGGCGACGGCGGTCAGGATACGGAGGAAGGCGTTAAGCTTCTTGTTCATGGGGTAGGGGAATTGGGGGTTTAAGAATGAATGAAGAGGGTATTCCCGGGATCAGGGGATTCCTGACGAGAGATTGCACCGGGGTTGGAAGAAACGTGCAGAAGGACTTTAAACACCAATTCTTCCTGCCCCTCAAGTGCAATTTCCTCGCAAACCTGCGTCGCGGAGAGCCATTTGCCCTTGGACTTTGCCAGGGCGCTGATGGCCGCGGCCCGGACTTTGAGGGTCTCAGAAGCGGCCTTCTTGCCAGCCTCGACGCCGGGCTGGTGGTAGGCGTTGATGCCGAGGAGGTTGGCGTACAGGCCGACGGCCCGTTCGAAGAGAGCGATCAACATGCCCACGGAACGGGCGTCCACCTGATTGATGGTAATAGTAATATTGGCGCGGCCGTTACCGGAAAGGGCCTCGCGGGTGCCGAGCAAGAACGCTTGGAGGTAGTCCCCCGAGGTCACGCCGGGCTCCACTTCCAGAGAAGAACCTTCGCGATCCTTGAGGACCTCGATGAAGACGGCGAAAAAGTTATTCACACCGTCACGCAATTGTTGCACGTACGCGTGCTGGTCGGTCGAACCCTTGTTGCCGTAGACGGTCAGGCCTTGGAGGACCTTGCGGCCCTGTAGGTCGAGTTCTTTGCCGAGTGACTCCATCACGAGTTGCTGGAGGTAGCGGGAGAAGAGGAGGAGGCGATCCTTGTAAGGGAGCACGACCATGGCCTTGGTGCCGCGGCCTTCGGTGAGGTGGTGCCAAGCCAGGGCAAGCGAAGCGGCGGGATTCTTCTGCGCATCGGGGACGCGGGTCAGCGCGTCCATCGCGCGGGCGCCGTCGAGGAGGCCGCGGATGTCGATGCCCTGCAGTGCCGCGGGCAGAAGCCCGACCGGACCGATCTCGCTCGTGCGGCCGCCGACCCAATCCCACATCGGGAAACGGGCGAGCCACTTTTCGGTGACGGCGACCTTGTCGAGCTGGCTGCCTTCGCCGGTGACGGCGACGGCGTGGGCGGCGAAGGAGAGGCCGGCCTGCTTCCAGCGGAGCGCTGCTTCGAGTTGGCCGTTGCGCGGCTCTGGTGTGCTGCCGGACTTCGAGGTCACGATCGCGAGCGTCGTACCGAGGCGCGTACCCAGCGTGTCGAAGACGCGGTCGATGCCATCAGGGTCGGTGTTATCGATGAAATGGACGCGGAGCTTGTCGGCCTTACCACCGAGCGCATCGGCGACGAACTGCGGGCCGAGGGCCGAACCGCCGATGCCGATGCAGAGAAGGTCGGTGAACTTGCCGGCAGAGCCTTTGACCTGGCCAGCGTGGACCTGCGCGGTGAAGCCGGCGATGGCATCGATAGCGGCCTTCACTTCGGCGGCGATTTTGGCGTCGGGTGCGAGCTCAGGGGAGCGGAGCCAGTAGTGTCCGACCATCCGCTTTTCGTCGGGGTTGGCGACGGCGCCTTTTTCGAGCGCGGCCATGTCGGCGAAAGCCTGAGCGAGAGCTGGAGCCATCTTCTCCGTGAAGCCGGCGGGAGCAGGCGCACGGCTGAAGTCGAGCGCGATGCCGAGTTCAGGGAAGTTCTGGAGCTGCTTGCGGAAGAGATCGAAGGAGTTGGCCACGGTAAGACAGTTTTCCCCGCCGCAAGCCGACTTGGCAACAAAAAGGGCGGTCCGCCGAAGCGTCCGCCCGTTCGTTTTACTTCAGTTAAAGACCTCAGTCTCCGTCGGTGATGGCACCTTCGGAGGCCGAGGACACGAGCTTGGCGTATTTGGCGAGGGTGCCGCGCTTCTCCTTGCAAGGCGAGGCCTTCCAGGACTTCAAGCGGTTTGCGATCTCCGCGGCCGGCACGTCCAGGTTGATCTCGTTCTTCTGCGAATCGATGGTGATGGTGTCGCCGTTCTGTACGACCGCGAGCACGCCGCCGACGGCGGCTTCGGGGGTGATGTGGCCGACCACGAAGCCGTGGGAGCCGCCGGAGAAACGTCCGTCGGTGATGAGGGCGACAGTCTTGCCGAGGCCCTTGCCCATGACAGCACTGGTGGGTCCGAGCATCTCGCGCATACCGGGTCCGCCCTTGGGTCCTTCGTTGCGGATGACGATGACGTGGCCGTCCTTGACCTCGCCGTCGAGGATGCCGCGAAGGGAGGCCTCTTCGGATTCGTAGACGATGGCCTTGCCGGTGAAGGCGTTGCCTTCCTTGCCGGAGATCTTGGCGACGGAGCCTTCAGGGGCGAGGTTGCCGCGCAGGATGCGCAGGTGGCTGTCAGCCTTGATCGGATTGGAGAAGGGACGGACGACGTCCTGGTCGGCGGCGTAGCTGCCGACGCCTGCGAGGTTCTCGGCGACGGTCTTGCCGGTGACGGTCATGCAGTGGCCGTGCAGGAGGCCCTTATCGAGGAGCATCTTGAGCAGTGGCTGGAGGCCACCGATGCGGACGAAGTGCGCCATGTTGTACTTGCCGCTCGGCTTGAGGTCGGCGAGCACGGGCACGCGGCGGCCGACGCGCTCGAAATCCTCGAGGGTGAGTTTGATACCCGCGGAATGGGCCATTGCGATGAGGTGGAGCACGGCGTTCGTCGAACCGCCGAGGGCGATGACGACGGTGATGGCGTTCTCGAAGGCGTCCTTGGAGAGGATATCCGATGGGCGGATATTCTTCTTAATCAGTTCGAGTACGGCCTTGCCGGCGCGTTCGCAGTCCTCGAGCTTGGCTTTGGAATTGGCGAGCTGCGCGGAACTGTCCGGCAGGCTGAGGCCGAGGGCTTCGATCGCGGAGGCCATGGTGTTGGCGGTGTACATGCCGCCGCACGAGCCTTCGCCCGGGATCGAGCAGACCTCGATCTCCCGGAGTTCGCTCTCGCCGATCTGCTGACCGGCGTGTTTGCCGACAGCTTCGAAGACGGTGACGATATCGGCCGATTGGCCGCGATGCAGTCCGGGGACGATGGTGCCGCCGTAAACGAAGACCGAAGGGCGGTTGAGGCGCGCCATGGCGATAGCGCAGCCGGGCATATTTTTATCGCAGCCGCCGATGGTGACGAGGCCGTCAAAGCCTTCGGCGCCAGTCACGGCTTCGATGGAGTCCGCGATGATCTCACGCGAGACCAGCGAGTAGCGCATGCCGGGGGTGCCCATCGAGATGCCATCCGAGACGGTGATGGTGCAGAAGATGACCGCTTTACCGCCGGCGGCATCGGCTCCCTTGACCGCTTCGTCCGCCAGGCGGTTGATGTGCATGTTGCACGGGGTCACCATCGACCAGGTCGAGGCGACGCCCACGACAGGCTTGGCGAAGTCGGCGTCGGTGAAGCCCACGGCCCGGAGCATGGCTCGGCTAGGGGCGCGGTCGGGGCCGTCTACGACGATGGCGGAGTGTTGGCGGCAGTGGTTGGCGTCGGTCATGATGGGTGTGAAAAGTCTGCGGTTGTCAGTCGGTGGGCGCCCCCTAATAAGAGGGCAGGGAGCGGACACTGAACCGCCCCTGCGCTCCCGACAATCCGATTTAAGCCTCCTCGACCCGTGGAATTCAATCTCAAGAAAATCATCAAGGCCCTCCTGTTCTCGACCTCCGAGGCGGTGTCCATCAAGGACATCCAGAAGGTCGTGCAGCGCTACCACGCCCAAGCGGCCGCCGAGCGCCAGCCTGACCTCCTCGAGGCCGCTGGCGAACCCACGCTCGCACCCGCCATACCTCCGGTCCAGGAAGTGATCCAGGATATCATCGACCAAGTCCCGACTCTCCTCACGGCCACCCAGATTCGCGAAGCGGTCGACGCCCTCGAGGCCGAGATGCGCGACGCCAACGACGCCTGCCGTATTCTGCAAGGCCCGGAAGGTTTCCGTCTAGTCATCGCGCCGGCTTACGCTGATTGGGTCCGTCTCCTTCGCGGCGAACCTCGTCCGCAGCGCCTCAGCCCCGCCTCGCTCGAGACGCTCTCGATCGTCGCCTACCGCCAGCCGGTCACCCGCTCCGAGATGGAAGCCATCCGCGGCGTCTCCGTCGACAGTGCCCTGAACCGCCTCCTCGAACTCGAACTCGTCGCCGTCACCGGCCGTGCCGATCTCCCCGGCCGTCCGATCCAGTACGGCACGACCGACAAGTTCCTCGACTTCACCGGCCTACGCTCACTCGGCGAACTGCCGGCCTCCGACGTCCTTTCTCCTGCCCAGATTTCCGAATGGATCACCCGCGCGACCACTCCGGTCGAAGTCGGCGATTCCGAAGTCGGCCTGCCGCTGGAAGACCAGTCCTCCGCCGCGGTCGCGACGGAGACCCCGCCCGAAGACGAGAAGCCTGCTGAATGAGCCTCGAAGAGCACCGCCGCGAGGTCGATCGTATCGACCGAGAAATCCTCAAGCTGCTCGGCGAGCGCTTGCAGGTGGCCCGTGCCATCGGCGAAGCGAAGCTGAAGTCCGGCGCACCGGTCTACGCACCGCAGCGCGAAGAACAGCTGCTTCGCTCCATCACTGAAGCTGCTCCCGCGATTCCGGCTTCCGGCCTCCGCGCGGTCTACCGCGAGATCATCTCCCTTTCCATCGGCGCCCAGATGGCCAACCCGGTCGCCTACCTCGGGCCTGAAGGCTCCTTCACCCAGCAGGCGCAGATCCGCGCCTTCGGCACCAGCGTGCCGTCGCTTCCGCTCCGCGCTATCGGCGACATCTTCGCCGCGGTCGAATCCGGCGAGGCGTCCTATGGCGTCGTGCCGGTCGAGAACTCCACCGAAGGCGTCGTCAGCCACTCGCTCGATCTACTCGCCGAATCCGAACTCAAGGTCGTGGCACAGGTCACGCTCTCCGTCGAGCAATGCCTCGTCGGTCAAGGTCCGCTTGATCAGGTGAAGAAGGTCCTCTCGAAGGATATCGCCCTCGCGCAGTGCCGCGGCTGGCTCTCCCGCCACGTCCCGGGTGCCGCGCTCGTCGAGACCGACAGTACCGCCGCCGCCGTCGAAATCATCGCCCGCGATCCGCAAGGTCAAGCCGCCGTCGCCTCCGCCACCGCCGCCGAATCGCGTGGCGTGCCCATTCTTGCCCGCGGCATCCAGGATCGCCGTGATAACGCCACGCGTTTCTTCGTCATCGCCAAGGCCGCCAACTCCGTCGGAGCGAAGGATGAGGTCACGAGCGTGGTGCTCACGCTCAAGCATGAGCCGGGCGCCCTCCAAGGGGCGCTGGCCGCATTCTCTGATCGCGGCATCAACCTGATCCGCATCGAATCCCGTCCGAGCCATCGCCGCGCTTGGGAGTACCTCTTCTTCATTGATTTCCCGGGTCACTGGGACACCGCGGCCGTGCAGGCCGCCGTCACCGAACTCAAGGGTCGCTGCGAAGTGGTGAAGTGGTTGGGCAGCTATCCTCAATCTGCCGGATGAGCCGGCGCGCCCTTGGTGGCGTGATGCTGGCCGTCCTCGGCGTGGCCGTGCTTTGGTCGGGCTACTCCTGGTGGCGCGCGTGGTCCGCTCCACTCGTCTCCGTGGTCTTCCGTCCGACCTTCTCGGTTGAAGGCATCTCTTCCGGCACGCCCGTCCGCGTGCAGGGTGTCACGGTGGGTCAGGTCAGTTCCATCGGTCTCGATTTTGACGCGGCTCGCTGCCTTCGTCCGGTCGTCCGACTTAGCCTTGATCCGGAGGCCCTGGAAGACCGTGGCTTCGCCGATCGTCTGCGTGGCGACCGCCTCCGCGCCGAAGTCGCCAAGGGCCTGCGCGCGCGCCTCGTTTCGGTAAGTCCGGCGTCTGGCCTGCTGCAGGTCGAACTGATTTGGGAGCTCTCCGCGCCTGCTCCGTCGGAACCGTTGGCTGCTGATGAGATTCCTTCACTTGGCACCCATCTCCAGAGTAAGATCGCTGACTTCGTCCAGCAGCTCGAGGACCTCGCCGAAAAAGACCTGGTCGCTATCGCGGCCGACCTTGAGCGAGACCTGGACGGGTTCTATGATGCGACCGACCCCGCCCGCGCCGCCCGTTTCTCCGCGATGATTGTTCGTCGAACCGGCGCGGTCCTCGAAGCGACCGGTGACGGCAAGTTGGATGCGCAGAGCGCCCGCCTCATCGCCGCCTGTGCCCGTCTCCGTGAAACGGTTGAACAAGCCGATCGCAAGATGGACGATGAGACGCTGGCTCTCCTGCAGGTGCGGATGGCCGACGCCGGAGCAGCGCTGGCCGCCTTTTCCGCCTCCTTGGAAGGTTCGCAGACCCACATGAACGAGGCTTCGGCGGAATTCTCCTCGCTGTTCCGCGCGGTCTCGGAGGCGGCCCGGACGTGGTCCAAGAAGGCGTCCGGCCTGACCACGGAGCCCCGCGCCCGCTGAGGGAACAGGCTTGCGGCGGACCCCCGGAGCGGGGATAGGTGTGGGCTCTTACCCGCCATGGCCGATCCGACCGACAAGATGGAATCCATCATCAACCTGTGCAAACGCCGCGGGTTCGTCTTCCCTTCCTCCGATATCTACGGCGGATTCAACGGGTTCTTCGACTACGGCCCCCTCGGCGTCGAGCTGAAGAACAACATCAAGCAGGCCTGGTGGCAGGACTTCGTCCACCGCCGCGATGACATCGTCGGCCTGGACTCCTCGATCATCCACCACCCGACGACCTGGAAGGCCTCTGGTCATATCGACAATTTCACCGACCCGCTCGTCGACTGCAAGGAATCGAAGATGCGCTACCGCGCCGACCAGCTCTTCTTCGCTCCCGTGCGCGTCGCTGGCGAGACCATCGGCTACGTGTCCGTCCTCGAGGACGACGGCATGCAGGCCAAGGCCGACGAGATGGCCAACGACATGAAGCGCAAGCTCGCCAAGCAGGGAGCGCTCGAGCCGGTCGTGCTTAAGGATTACACGGAGTCCAAGCCCGAAGAGCATGCGCTCATCCCTTCGCCCGCCACGGGCAAGCCGGGTTCGCTCACGCCGCCCCGCTCGTTCAACATGATGTTCCAGACTTACGTCGGAGCCATGCAGGACGCCTCGGCCACCGCCTATCTCCGACCAGAGACCGCGCAGGGTATCTTCATCAATTTCAAGAACGTCGTCGACACGGGCCGCGTGAAGCTGCCCTTCGGTATCGCCCAAATCGGCAAGGCTTTCCGCAACGAGATCAATCCCCGCAACTTCATCTTCCGCTCCCGCGAGTTCGAGCAGATGGAAATCGAATACTTCATCTCGCCCGCTTCCGATTGGGCCACGGCCCACAAGGAATGGATCGAAGGCTGCCTGGCCTGGTTCGAGTCCATCGGCATCCCGCGCGCCAAGCTCTCCCTCTACCCGCACCCGACCGAGAAGCTCGCCCACTATTCGAAAGGCACCACGGACATCATGTTCGAGTTCCCCTTCGGCGTGCAGGAGCTCCAGGGCGTCGCCGCCCGCGGCGACTTCGACCTGACGCAGCACAGCAACGTCTCCGGCCAGAAACTCGACTGGTTCGACGAGGTCGCCAAGGCCCGCTACATCCCGCACGTCATCGAGCCGTCCGTCGGCGTCGACCGCGTGTTCCTTGCGCTCCTGACCACGGCCTACCATGAGGACGAAGTCGAAGGCGAGAAGCGCGTCGTGCTCCGCCTCCCGGCCCGCGTCGCCCCCTTCAAGGCCGCGATCTTCCCGCTGGTGAAGAACAAGCCCGAGCTCGTTGAACGCGCCGAGGCCCTCTACCGCCGCCTGAAGAAGCGCCACAACGTCTTCTACGACGCAGCCGGTGCTATCGGCCGCCGCTACCGTCGCCAGGACGAGATCGGCACGCCTTTCGGTATCACGATCGACTTCGAGACCATCGAGAAGGGCGCCGGCGTCACGGTCCGCGACCGCGATACGCTCGAGCAGGTCCGCATGACCGAAGACGAGGTCGTCCGCTTCCTCGACGACAAGGTCAACGGCTGACCTTAGCGGGGACGCCCGCTAGATCTTCCGCCAGCTTGGCGATGCGTCGCTTCCCGCAGAGGGAGGCGGCGATCGTCAGATTGCGTAGGCCTTGCGGCAGGTGCGCGAGGTATTCCGGCCGGCCCTTCTTGTGGCCGAGGAAACCGTAGGCTCCGCAGGCCTGCAGGAGGCGTTGCGTGGCGGCGACGTGAAAGAGGTGCGAGAACTCGTCGCTGGAACCCTTCCAGCCGGAGACTTCCCGTGCGTGGTCCTCGATCTCGATGCGCCACAGGTCCATGTCGTCGCGCGTGAGGTAAGGGTCGAAGGCGAGCGAGGCGAAGTCGTAGAACATGCAGCCGTGGCGCAGGCCTTGGAGGTCGACCAGCCAGGCGGAATCGTCGCGCACCATGATGTTCTGCGACTGGAAATCGCGATGGATCGTGACGACGGGCTGGCCCATGAGTTCCTTGGCGAGCGAGGCCATCTCGTCGGCGACGGCGCGGTCTGGCTTACGGCCGCCGAGCGCGTTGTCCTGGAAGTATTGACGCTCCCACTGATAGAGATTCGGGCCGAACGCTTCCATGAGCGTGATGCCGGAGCCGGCGAAGGCGTCGACGCCGAGGCGATGGATGCCGGCGACCTGTTCGAGCGCGGAGGCGACAGGCGCCCACGGGAACTCCTTGCCTTGCGCGAGCGACCAGAGGTCGGTGCTGCCTAGGTCTTCGAGGATGAGTACGCCGGCGGCCTTATCTTCGGCGAGGACTTGCGGGACCTGAACACCGATTTTGTCGCGGAGCACGCCGGCGATGGCGCCGTAGAGTTGGTTCTCAGGACGCGAATCATCGTAGACGCACAGCACGGCGGACTCGCCCGCGGCGTTGCGCATGCGGAGGAACTTGCGTCCGGAGCCGCCCTTCAGGACGGCGCCGCCCTCGGTGAGTTCGTAGCCGTGCGCTTTGGCGGCGTCGGCGGGGGAGATCGCGCCACGCACCGGCTTTTCGTGTTCGGCCTTCACGGCTTGGTATTCCTCGACGGTGCCGAGGTCATGCCAGGTCGCGGAGCCGTCGAGGAAGCCCTGGATGCTGTTGGGTTCGGCTTGGAGGCGGCGGAGGAAGTGTTCGACGAGCGATTCGATCGTCGCGGGCACGCCTTGGGCGAAAGCCTTGGTGACAACGCAGATGCCGGTGTACTGGTAGGAGGGGTCGGTCTTGCCGAGGCGGTCGCGCATGTCGGTCACGAAACCTTCGTCGGTGATGCGGACGTTACGGTTTGGGCCCTGTTCGCGGACGACGAGCGTGGCGGCGCCGCCGTTCGCCTGATGGTGCGCGTAGGCTGCGGCGATATCGCAGCCGGAGAGGATGTCGCCGTTCCAGATAAAGAGGTCCTTATCATCCTCGCCGAGAAGACCCGCGATGTTCGCGAGTCCGCCGCCGGTCTCGAGGAGCACGGGCTCGTGCACGAGCTTCACTTCGGCTTCGCCGAAGCGGCCGGAAGGGAAGGCGAGCGCCCAGGCGTCAGGGCAGTGGTGCGTGTTGATGATGAAGCGGCGCGTGCCGGCGGCATGGAGTTTCTCCATCGCTTGCAAGACCATCGGTCGTCCGCCGATCGGCAGGAGTGGCTTGGGGCAGTTTTCGGTGAGCGGACGCAGGCGCGTGCCGAGGCCGGCTCCGAGGAGGAAGGCGGTGCGAGGAAAGTCAGGCATGGGTAGAATGGGTGCAGGTCGGGCAGATGCCGTAGATTTCCATGATATGGGTCAGGTCGGCATAGCCCTTGGTACGGGCGGCGGCTTCGAGGCGCGAGGTGTCGCAACCGGGCAGACGGTCAATTCGGCCGCAACGACGGCAGATGACGTGGTGATGGTGGTGCCCGGGCGTAACGAGTGCGTAGAGGCTGCGGCCGCGCTCGAGCGGGTGACGCTGGACGATGCCGGCGTCGTCCATGGCGCCGAGGCTGCGGTAAATGGTGACGAGGTCCAACTTGTCGTCGCCCGCGGCTTCATGGAGCTGCTCCGCGCTGAGAGGGTGTTTGGCCGCCGCGAGGACCTTGAGCATGACCAAGCGAGGAGAGGTGACGCGCATGGCCTTCTCCTTCATGCGGAGGACGGCGGCTTCGATGCGATCGCCGGAGCCTTCCCCGCAGCATCCTTCCTCATGGCGGTGGCCTTGGGACATGGCCCGTAGGTTTGGGGTCGTTTATGACGAGGCAACAACGAATGGCCACTTGCCTCCCGCCCGGGTCTGGCTTGGCTGGATGGGTCCATGTCCGACTGTCCGGCCAACCTGACCTCCGCCCACGAACTTTGTCCGGTCTCGTTCCGCGACTTCGTGTCGGCCGAGCCCTTCAAACTCGAGTTGGGCGGCGAGTTGCCGTCCCTGACGTTGCGCTATGAGACCTACGGCACCTTGCTGCCCGACAAGTCGAACGCCATCTTGGTCCCGCACGCGCTGAGCGGTGATCACCACGTGGCTGGACGCTACTCGGCCGAAGACCGCAAGCCGGGCTGGTGGGATTGCTTCGTCGGCCCCGGCAAGGCCATCGACACCAACCGTTTCTTCGTCATCGGCGTCAACTGTATCGGCGGATGCCGCGGTTCGACCGGTCCGCTCTCGACCGACCCCCGTACCGGTAAGCCCTACGGCGGCTATTTCCCCGAGATTACCCTGGGCGATATCGTCCGCGCCCAACGCCTAGTCGTCCGTCATCTCGGCATCTCCAAACTTCATGGCGTCGTTGGCGGTTCCATGGGCGGCATGCAGGCCCTGATCTGGTGCGCCGACTATCCCTCCGAGGTCGATCGTATCGCCGTGCTCGCCGCCGGCCTGAGCCAGTCGCCGATGGCGATCGCCCTTAACGCCGTGTCGCGAGCCTGCGTGGAGCGTGACCCGAATTTCCGAGGCGGGCACTACGTCCCTGGCGAAGGCCCTGAGTCCGGCTTAGCCATCGGCCGCATGATCGCGCACATCAGCTATCTTTCCTCCGCATCGTTCGAGCAGAAGTTCGGCCGCGCCAAGGTCCCGGGCGCCGGCGCCGGCGACCCCGTGCACTGGCAGGTCGAAAGCTACCTCGAGCACCAAGGCAGGGCGTTCGTCCAGCGCTTCGATGCCAACAGCTGGTTGCGCATCACCCGCGCGGTCGATCGCTTTGACATGACGGCGCGCGCCTCCTCCGGCACGCTCTTTACCCAAGACGGACCCGACGTGCTCGCCATCGGTTTCTCGAGCGACTGGCTCTACCCGACGAGCGAACTACGCATGCTCCTCGCCGCGGCCACGGCCGTCGGCGTCAACGCCGCCTACCACGAGGTGGTGACGGATGCCGGCCATGACGGCTTTCTTCTGCCCGACACCGGGCTGGCGGTCCGTCTGCACGCCTTCCTGGGCTGATCAGAGGAGCGGCGAGATCACTTGCGCAATGGCCTCGATCGCGCGTCCCGTCCATGTGCGGGTGCGCCGGTAGAGGTCTTCCGTAAAACGGGTACTTTCCGTTCCCCAGCCGGCGATGAGGGTGCCGACTTCGGCGACCGCGACGGGGTCGCGCACGACGGCGCCAATCTCGTAATTCAGGAAGAGCGAACGCATGTCGAGATTCGCTGAGCCGATGACCAGCTGCTCGTCGTCGACGATGACGAGCTTGGCGTGAAGCACATCGGGCTTGAAGAACAGGATTTCCGCACCGGCCTCGCGCAGGGTGCGCAGGTGCCAGCGGCGGGCGAGGTCAAGCAGGCGATGGTCCGACCGTCGCGGTACCATGATCTTGACGTGGCGGCCGGCGTTCGCGGCGGTCACCAGGAGGGTGAATAGCGTGCGGTCGGGTACGAAGTACGGCGTGACGACGGTGATGGAGCGTTTGCAGTTGGAGAACAGCTTCACGTAGGTCTCCCACAGGGGATCTCCTTCGCAGTCGGGGCCAGAGGAGATGACCTCGACGTGCGCTTCGCCGACGTGGGGCGAGCGCTCGCGTAGCAGTGTCGCGAAGGTCATCGGGGTTTCGTCGGTGGCCTGGCACCAGTCGGCGATGAAGACGCGCTCGATGGCGGCGGCCGTCGGGCCCTCGATCAGGAACGAGCAGTCGCGGAAGCGACGGGATGAGGGCTTGTCGCCCATGTAAAGCAGGCCGAGGTTCTGGCCGCCGATGATCGCGAACGTGCCGTCGAAGACAGCGATCTTACGGTGATTGCGCCAGTTGGCCGAGCCTTTGCCCTGAGTGGGCAGCGCAGGGTTGAAGCGGGCCACCTTGCCGCCAGCGCGGAGGAGGGGGCGGCAGAGACGCAACGGGATGCCGAAGCTGCCGATGGCGTCGACAAGCAGGCGAACCTCAAGGCCTTCCTTGGCCCGCGCCGTCAGTAGGCTGACGATTTCGCGACCGACGGCATCGTTGGCCAGCGCGTAGGTCGAGAGGCTGATACGTCGTTTCGCTCCCTTGATCTGCCGGCGCAGTTCTTCGAGGGTCTCGCGTCCGTGTCGGTCGCCGAGCAGGCGGAAGCGGTTGCCTCCGAAGTCAGGTTCTTCGCTGAGGCGCCAGGCCACGCGGTTCACCTCCTTCTTCGCGTCGGCCAGCGAGGAGTGCTTGCGGCCGCCGAAAAGGAAGAAGAGCAGGGCGGTGCCGATCGGCAGGAACCAGGCAAGCGGACCCCAGAGCAGCAGGTAGGCCGGGGAGATGCGGGCACGCATCACGCGCAGGAGGACGTAGATCTGGCAGCCGGTGCGGACAGCCTTCATCACGCTGGGCTCTAGCCAGCCCAGCCACTCCGCCACGAGGATGACCAAGGAAGCCAGCAGCGCCAGCGAGGTGCTGCGCGTCAGCCGGCCGTATCCATGGAACGGAACCATACTTGGATATTATGGCCCCTCGTCGCGGATGGGCACAAAAAAAGACCCCGGTTGCCCGGGGTCTGTTTG
Organism: Verrucomicrobiota bacterium; assembly: GCA_037134475.1. GTDB lineage: Bacteria > Verrucomicrobiota > Verrucomicrobiia > Opitutales > UBA953 > UBA953. The sequence continues at coordinate 18,758 of JBAXMD010000008.1, forward strand.
GTTCCTGTGAAGGAAGGCTTAGTTGCCAGCCTTGTCGAGGAGGTCGCCGAGACTGTTGAAGTCTCCGCTGCCCGACGACGAGGAGGACGAACCACCAGCCGACGGTGCCGGGGCGCCACCGGTGGACGGGCCCTTGATGCGGTCGTAGCTGCTGATTTCCGCCTGGAGGCGTTCGGCGTCGTAGTTCGCAGCCTTGATCGAGAGACCAATGCGACGGTCTTCCTTGTCGATCTTGATGACGCGAGCGGTGACATCCTGGCCGACCTTGACGACGTCCTTGACGTTCTCAACGCGCTGTTCGGCGAGCTGGGAGACGTGCACGAGGCCGTCGATTTCGTCGGAGAGTTCGATGAAGGCACCGAAGTTCGCGATCTTGGAGACCTTGCCGTTGACGAGGTCGCCGATGCGGTACTTGCGGTCGATTTCGCTCCACGGATCGGTCTGGGTCTGCTTGACGCCCAGGGAGATGCGCTGCTGGTCGACATCGACGTCGAGCACGATGGCTTCCACGTCGTCGCCCTTCTTCATGACTTCGGCCGGGTTGTTGATGCGGCGGGTCCAGCTCATGTCGGACACGTGCACCATGCCGTCGATGCCATCTTCCAGTTCGACGAACGCACCGTAGTTGGTGAGGTTGCGCACCTTGCCGCGGACGCGAGCGCCCACGGGGTAGTTGTGGCGGACCTTTTCCCACGGATTGGTTTCGAGCTGGCGGATGCCGAGCGAGATCTTCTGTTCTTCCTTGTTGAAGTTGAGGATGACCGCATCGACTTCCTGGCCGACCTTGAGGATGTCAGAGGGCTTCTGGACGCGCTTGGTCCAAGAGAGCTCGGAGACGTGGACGAGGCCTTCGACGCCGCCTTCGATCTCGATGAACGCACCGTAGGCGACGAGGTTGACGACCTTGCCGTGGACCTTCTGGCCGACGGGGTAGCGCTTCTCGATACCTTCCCAAGGATTGGGCTGGGTCTGCTTGAGGCCGAGGGAGACGCGTTCGCGTTCGCGGTCGACTTCGACGACCATGACGGTGATTTCTTCGCCGACCTTGACGACTTCGCTCGGGTGGCCGATGCGGCCCCAGCTCATGTCGGTCACGTGCAGCAGGCCGTCGAGACCGTCGAGGTCCACGAACGCGCCGTAGTCGGTGATGTTCTTGACGATACCACGACGGACGACGCCGGGCTTGACCTCCTCGAGGAGCTTGCGACGGCTTTCGCCGCGCTGTTCTTCGATGAGTTCGCGACGGGAGACGACGAGGTTCTTCTTCTCCTTGTTGATCTTGATGATCTTGAAGTCGAAGGTCTGGCCCACGAACTGTTCGAGGTTCTTGGGGGGATTGACGTCGATCTGGGAGGAAGGCATGAACGCGTCGACGCCGACGGAGACGATGAGGCCTCCCTTGACGATGGACTTGACGCGGCCCTGGACGATGGAGCCTTCCTGGCAATTGGCTTCGATGCTTTCCCACTTCCGGATCTGAAGGGCGCGATCGTAGGAGACGGTCGGGGTGCCGTCCTTGTTCTCAAGCTTCTCGAGGTAGACCTCGAGCTGCATGCCGACCTGGACTTCGGCCATGTCGGGGAATTCGCCCTGGGGGATGAAACCCTCGGACTTGCCGTTGATATCGACGACGACGAACTTGTCGTCGCGGATTTCGGTCACCGTGGCGGAGATGACAGAGTGTGCTTTGAGCGCGCCGAAATTGGAATCGGCGAGCAGTTTTTCCATTAGGCTCATGTTGTTTGGACTGTTTGTCCTGGCCGTCGCGGAGGACGTTTCCAGGGTTTGGTTGGTTTTTTGGTTTCCCCTCGGAGAGTCCGCTGACAGATGCCGGCGGGCCGAAAGGAAAGTCAAACGAACCGTCCGACCGACCGGTTGGCAAGAGGAATTTGGGCCTAAAGCCCCGGATGCCTTCGCCCCCTGGGGCTTATTTGGTGGCTTTGACGGCCGGGCGACCCCGGAGCACGTAGTCCACGATGCCGGCGGCCACCGCCTCCGCGATTCTCTGGCGGTAGGCGGGGTCGGCGATCTGGGCGCCTTCCTTCCGGCTGGACATGAAACCGCCTTCGATGAGGACGCCTGGGCAGCTTAAGGTGCGCAGGACGGCGAAACGGGCCCGGCGCACGCCGCGATCCTCGGCGGCGGTACCGGCCAGGAGGCGCCGCTGAATGCCCCAGGCGAGCGTCATGTTGGGGGTGTCGAAGCGGTTGCCGGGCTCAAGGGCGGTGGTCGACTTGGCTTTCCCGGCGTTGGTCGATTTCTGACCGGCGGGCGTCAGGCAGTAGGTCTCGATGCCTCCGCTATTGGTATCGCCGGCGGGTCCGGCATTGTAATGGAGGCTGATGAAAAGGTCCGCCTTTACGGCCGCGGCGACGGCTGGCCGGTTGTCGAGGTCGACGAACACGTCGGTGGTGCGCGTGAAGACGACCTCGAAGCCCTGTTTCTCGAGGGCGATCTTCAGGCGGGCGGCGGTGTCGAGCGTGGCGGCCTTCTCGTTATATTTATAAGGTCCGTTGACCTTGCCGGTGTCCTTGCCGCCATGGCCGGGATCCAGCACGATGCGGCGGACGGAGGCGGTCGGGGCTTCCCAGAATAGCGGCACGAAGACCTTCTCGTAATCGATCTTCGAGAGCGTGAGGTGGCCGCGCTGCGAGCCGATGGCGTCGTCGAGCATGACCTTCACGCCGTCGACGAGGATGAACTCCTTGCTGTATTCGGCGTAGAAGGAGAGACCACCGCGGGTGACGTAGCGCTCCGAGATGCGGCCGTCGCCCGCCTGGCGAGGGGCGTCGCGCAAACCGAGCTGGCGCACGGATTCGCCGAGGTAATAATCGGTGGAAGCCGCGGAAAGTAACGCGCCGACGCCGAGCAGCAGGAGTATCGCCGCGCAGCGCCGCACGATCTTATTCCGCGTCGTTCTCGCCGTTGTCCACCGCGGAGTCGTCTTCTCCGTCGTCTTCGCCCGGGGTCTCGTTGTGCACGAGCTTACGTTTGTTCTGCTGGACGGGCGTGAGGCCGACGACGATCGCGCGTCCGCTGCGCTTGGGCTCATTGTCGCGCGTGCTGATATGCGACAGGGCTTCGATGGCCTTGGTGATGGTCGCGATGCCGATCTCGGGGTGCTCGAGTTCGCGGTAGCGGTACTGGAGCAGGAGCTTGATCTTGTGGCCGTGGAAGAGGAAGTTCTCAGCGCGGCGGACCTTGATGAAAAGGTCATGCACGTCGATGCGCGGGCGGAGCTTGATCTCCTTCACCTTCGTCGCGGTCTTCTGGTGCTTGTTCTTCTTGGCCTCTTCGTAGAGGTACTTTCCGTATTCCTGCAGCTTGCAGACGGGCGGAACGGCGGTCGCGGCGATCTCGATAAGGTCGACGCCGAACTCGCGGGCGAGGTCGAGCGCCTGCTGCGTGGGCATCACGCCCATCATCTCGCCCTTAGGAGAGATGACGCGCACTTCGGTCGCACGGATGCGATCATTGCGCTTAGGCCCTTTGTCTTCTTTGCGGAAGTTGCCGCGATTCTGCCCCGCGTTGTTCTTTGGGCGGGGGCTTTTAGGACGATAGGGCGAAGGCATTAGGTACTGCGAGGTGTCTGGCGGATAAACTCCCCGTTTGTCGCCGATGGTTCAAGCACCGATTATCCCCGCCGCGCGGCGCGCGCCGTCCGCTTACTTCGCGGCGGCGATCGCTTCGAGCAGCTGCTTGCCGTGGGCGGCGGCCTCGACCTTGGGGACAACGCCGACGAGTTTACCATCGCCGTCGAAAAGGTAGGCGGCCCGGAGGGGGCCGAGGTACTTCTTCCCGTACATGGATTTCTCGACGATGGCATCGAGGGCCTGGGAGAAGAGGTCCTCGGGGTCCGCGACCAGGGTGAACTTGTAGCCGTGCTTGGCGGCGTACTTGTTATGGGAGGCGCAGGTGTCCCGGGAGACCGCAATCAGCCTAAATCCTTGTCTGACAATGGCTTTCTCGTTTTTATCCATCTCGGCGGCCTGTTTATCACAAGCAGACGTGTTGTTACGCATGTAGACGGAAACGATGGTCGGGCCGTCCAAGAGGGCGGCAAATGGCCCATGGACGGGCTTTCCGTCCACTAGGGCATCTACTTTAAAGGTCAGTTTAGGCTTTTTTCCTAGGGAAAGCATGGTTTTAAGGATTGGGTTCAGGGCAGGGGAGCGGGCTTGGGCGGGATTGTCAAACGGCCAGGTCGATCCGCCGCCCTGCACAAAGTGAGCCCATCTCCGTTCCCGCGGCCCTTTCCCCTTTACAAGTCCCCCCGGACGCCCTTTGTTCCGACCCTTTCCGCCATGCAAAAGACCCGCAAGTCAGTCTCCAAGCGCTTCAAGGTGACCGGTTCCGGCAAAGTGATGCGCCGTTCCCCTAACGGTCGCCACCTGTTGAGCTCCAAATCCCGCAAGCAGCGCCGTCGCGCCAACAAGTCCAAGCGCGTCGACTCCGGCTTCGAGAAGAAGATGCTGGCCAGCATGCCTTTCGCCTAAACCGGCGATCCACTTTTTGGCCGAACGGGTGTTCATTAAGGCGACCCCGAGGCCATCTAACCAAAACCAAAACCAAATACCAACATGCCTAGAGCAACCAATGGCCCGGCCACCAAGGCCCGAAAGAAGCGCGCGATCAAAGCCGCTAAGGGCTACTTCGGAAACAAATCCCGTCTGTACGTCTACGCCCTCGAGGCCGTTCAGCGCGCGCAGAAGTTCGCTTATCGCGACCGCCGCAAGAACAAGTCGACGTTCCGTCAGCTGTGGATCGTGCGTCTCAACGCCGCCTGCCGTCCCCTCGGCATTTCCTACAGCCGTCTGATCGCTGGCCTCAAAAAGGCTAACATCACGATGGACCGTAAGAATCTGAGCGAACTGGCCATCCATGACGCCCCCGCTTTTGAAGCGATCGTCAAGAAGGCCCAGGCCGCTCTCGTCTAAGACGACTTAACGTCCCTTCACGAAGCCCCGGCCCTCCGGGGCTTCTTTGTTTTACGGTGCTTTCGCTTGCCGATTATCCCCTCCAACACACAAATCAATCCATGCAGCAGCAGCTCGCCCAACTCGTCGCCGCCGCCACCCAGGAAGCCTCCGCCGTCGCCACCCGCGCCGAGCTCGAAGCCTTCAAGGCGCGCGTCGTCGGCCCCAACGGCTCCCTGACCCAGGTGATGAAGGGTATGGCCACCCTTTCGAAGGAAGAACGCCCAGTCGTGGGTAAGCTCATCAACGAGGCGAAGAAGTCCGTCGAGGAACTCCTCGCCGCTCTCCTGGTCAAGGTCGAGAACGCCGAAATCGCCGCCGCCCTCGGCGCCTCCGTCGACCCGACTCTCCCGAGCCCCGACGCTCCGGCGGGCTCGCTCCATCCGCTTTCTCGCACGCGCGAACGTATCCTGGCTTCCTTCCGCAAACTGGGCTTCGTCGTCGCTGACGGCCCCGAGGTCGAGACGGAGTGGCATTGCTTCGACGCGCTCAACACGCCGGCCGATCACCCAGCCCGCGATATGCAGGACACGCTCTACATGCCGAAGGCGTTCCGCTCCGCCGACGCTCCCCGCAAGGCCGACGAGGCGATCCTCCTCCGCACGCACACGTCCAGCGTCCAGGTCCGCACGATGCTCTCGCGCAAGCCGCCGTTCCGCATCGTCGCCCCGGGCCGCTGCTTCCGCCGTGACGCGGTCGACGCGACGCACTCCGCCAACTTCCACCAGGTTGAAGGACTCTGGATCGACCGTAACGTGACGCTCGCTGATCTCCGCGGCGTGCTCGACTTCTTCGTGAAGGAAACGTTTGGCGCCGACGCCGAGATCCGCCTGCGTCCGTCATTCTTCCCGTTCACGGAACCGTCTTTCGAGATGGACCTCCGCTCGCCTAACCTGGGCCGCCTCTCCAATCGCTGGCTCGAGATCATGGGCTGCGGCCTCGTCGACCCGAAGGTGCTCGAGCTCTGCGGTCTCGATCCGAACGAATGGTCGGGCCTGGCCTTCGGCCTCGGCCTCGAACGCATCGCGATGCTGGTCCACGGGATCGACGATATCCGCCACTTCTACAACAACGACACGCGCTTCCTGCGCCAGTTCGCCTAAGCCATGAAAGTCTCTTTCCAAGCCCTCTCCCGTCACCTCGACCTCGCCGGCGTCACCGCCGAACGCGTCGCGGAAGTCCTCCCGATGCTCGGCCTCGAGGTGGAGTCGGTCACGACCTTCGGTCTCGCGCCTCTGCCGCTCGTGGTGGTCGGCGAGATAAAGTCTTTCGAGAAACACCCGAAGGCCGACCGTCTCAGTGTCTGTCAGGTCGATGTGGGTGATGGCGCAATCCGCCAGATCGTCTGCGGTGCGAAGAATTTCAAAGCCGGCGACCGCGTGCCAGTGGCTCTCCCGGGCACGGTGATGCCGAGCGGTTTCACCATCTCGGTCTCGAAGCTCCGCGACGTCGATTCGGCGGGCATGATGTGCTCCTCCGAAGAACTTGGCCTCGGCAAGGGTGAGGACGGTCTACTCATCCTGACGCCGCGCCAGCCAGCCCTCGGCACGCCGCTCAATTCTCTTTTCGGCGCCCCGGATACGGTGCTCGAAATCTCGGTCACGCCGAACCGCGGCGATTGCCTTGGTATCCGCGGTGTCGCCCGCGACCTCGCCGCCGCTCTCGGCCTGACGCTCAAGCCGCTCACGGTGAAGACCGCCGCCGGCTTCGCGGCCGCGCCTTCCGCCGCCGATACGGTGAAGTTTGTCCGCTCGTCCTCCGAGTTCTGCCCTTACTACACGCTCCGCACGCTGAAGAACGTGAAGGTTGGCCCAAGCCCGGCATGGCTCCGCCGCGACCTCGAGGCCGCCGGCCTCCGTCCGATTAACAACGTGGTCGATATCACGAACTGGGTCCTGCTCGAACTCGGCCAACCGCTCCACGCGTTCGACGCGAAGAAGGTCTCCGAAGGCATCGAAGCCCGACCGGCCCGCGAAGGCGAAGAGATCGTCCTGCTCGACGGCAAGAAGGTGAAGCTCGAGACTGGTGTCTGCGTCATCGCTGATGCCCAGCGTCCGCTCGTCGTCGCTGGCGTAATGGGTGGCGTCGATTCCGGCGTGACCGACTCGACGACCGAAATCCTGTTGGAAGCTGCTTGGTTCCGCCCCGGCGAGATCCGCCGCGTCGCTCGCCGCATTGGCGTGTCGACCGATTCTTCCCATCGCTTCGCCCGTGACGTGGATCCAGCCGGCGTCGAGCTCGCCTCGCGCCTCGCCACAGACCTTCTCATCGAACTCGCCGGCGCGCAGGTGGCCGGTCCCGCTGTCGCCGTAGGTAAGCCGCCGCGCGCTGACGTCACCATCGAACTTCCTGCCGGCTATGTTGCCGCGAAACTGGGCACGCCGATTGCTGATGCCGACGTCAACGCGGCCTTTGCTCGTCTGGGTTTCACGGTGAAGCCTTCCGCCGCCGGTTTCTCGGTGCTGGTGCCTTCGTTCCGCTCCGACGTGACCCGTCCGATCGACCTGGTCGAGGAATTCATCCGCATCCATGGCACCGATAAGGTGCCCGCTGGCCGTCCGATCGCCCCGCTGCCGGGTGATGAAGACGCGCTGACGTCCGTCTTCACCCGCGAAATCTCGGCCCGCCTCGTGGGCGCCGGTTTCACGGAGTGCTGCCACTATTCGCTGCGCGATGCCGCGGAACTCGAACGCACGCTCGGCGCCGACAAGGCCGCCTTGGTCGCGATGGACAATCCGCTGACGGCCGAGCAGACACACCTCCGTGCGTCGCTCGTTCCGGGCCTCGCCGGTGCGCTCGCGCTCAATCTCTCGGTCCACGCCGACCCGCATGGTCTCTTCGAAGTCGGTACGGTCTTCCGTCCGCAGGCTGACGGTACCGTGCGTGAATTCATCTCGGTCGCCTTCGCGATCGTCGCTGAACCGGTGACGCGTTCCTGGAAGTCCCGCGAGGCGTTCGACGCTCTCCGCGCCAAGCGTCTCCTGCAGGATACCGCCGCGCTCGCCGGCGTCGCTTCTGTTCGTCTTTCGTTCGCCGCCGCCACGGGGGGTCTCTGGCAGGCTGACCATGCCGCCGCCCTCGTCGACCGTGGCCGTGCCGCGGAAGGCGCCTGTGGCGTCCTCGATCTCCGCTGGACGCGCTCCCTCGGTCTGAAGAGCTCCGTCATCGCCGGCGAAGTCTGCTTCCCTCGCTCGGCCTTCGCCGAAGCCCGCAAGATCCCGCGCTTCGAAGCCTTTTCCTCTTTCCCGCCCGTCACCAAGGACGTCGCGGTCATCGTCCCGGTCGATGTCGCCGCCGCCGAAGTCGAAAGCCGCGTCCGCCAAGGCGCCTCCAAGGCCGCTGGCAAGGAGTTCGCGCTGGAGTCGGTCAACTGCTTCGACGTCTTTACCGGCCCGGGTCTCCCTGAAGGCCACCGTAGCCTCGCCTTCGAGATCCGCTGGCGCCACGCGGCTCGCACGCTCACCGACGAAGAAACCAACCAAGCCCTCGGCGTGGTCATCGCGACGCTCGAGAAGGGCGCGGGCTGGACCGTCCGCCGCTGATTCCCATGGCCGAAGGTTTCGACATCGACCACCTTGCGAAGCTCGCCCGCCTCAGCCTCACGGCCGAGGAGAAGGCGCTCTACTCGTCGCAGCTCAACCAGATCCTGGGCCACTTCCAGGCGTTGGCGGATGCCGACCTGCCTGCGACGATCGATGACGCCCGCGTCGTCGACGAAGCCGCGCTCCGCTCGGATGAGCCGGGCCCGGTCCTTGGCGCCGAAGCCGTCACCCGCATCGCCCCCGCCTCGCGCGACGGGCAGATCTCCGTCCCGCGCGTCGTGGACGACGAATCGTAAGCCATGGCCGACGCGCTCCATACGCTTTCCGCCGCCGAGCTCGGCCGCCGCCTCGCCGCCGGGACGCTCACGTCCCGCGCCCTTTGCGAAGCGCTCATCACCCGCTATCAGACGGTGAATGATAAGGTCGGCGCTTTTACGCACCTCGACCAAGCCGACGTGCTCGCGCAGGCCGACGCCTCCGACGCCCGCCGCAAGGCCGGGCAGGGCAGGGGTGCGCTCGAAGGTATCCCGGTCGCGATCAAGGACAATATCGCGGTGAAAGGTCAGCCGCTCACCTGTTCGAGCAAGATGCTCGCGTCGCTGGTCTCGCCTTACGACTCGCACGTCGCCGAACGCCTCCGCGCCGCTGGCGCGATCCTCTACGGCCGCCTGAATATGGACGAGTTCGCGATGGGCTCCTCCACGGAGAACTCGGCGATTCGTAAGACTTTCAATCCTTGGGACCTCGCCCGCATCCCGGGCGGTTCTTCCGGTGGCAGCGCTGCGGCCCTCGCGGCCGGCCTAGTGCCGCTCTCGCTCGGTTCTGATACGGGTGGCTCGATCCGCCAGCCCGCCTCGCATTGCGGCGTGGTCGGCCTGAAGCCCACTTACGGCCTCATCTCCCGCTTTGGTCTCGTGGCCTTCGCGTCGTCGCTCGATCAGATCGGCCCGATGGCCCGTAGTATCGAAGACTGCGAACTCCTCCTCAACGCGTTGGCTTCGGCCGACGCACGTGACATGACCTGTTTTGGCCAGTCTGACCGCGCACTCACGCCGGCTGGTGACGCCAAGAAGCTCCGCATCGGTATCCCGAAGGGTTTCCTCGGTAAGGGCGTCGCTCCCGAAGTCGCCGCCGCCGTCAACGCCGCGGTCGAATTCTACCGCGCCCAGGGTTGCGCGATCTCCGAGGTCGAATTGCCCTCGGCCGACCTCGCGGTGCCGACCTACTACGTCGTCGCGACCGCCGAGGCTTCTTCGAACCTCGGCCGCTATGACGGCGTCCGCTACGGACATCGCTCCGCCTCCGCCGGCACGCCGGTCGAGATGATGACGGCCAGTCGCTCCGAAGGCTTCGGCCCCGAAGTGAAGCGCCGCATCCTGCTCGGTACGTTCGTGCTCAGCGCCGGTTACGCCGACGCCTATTACGTCCGCGCCCTCCGTGCTCGCGCGAAGATCCGCGCCGAATACCTCGCCGCCCTTGCCGGTGTCGACGTGCTGCTCACCCCCACGGTTCCGACGCCCGCCTTCAAGGTAGGTGAGAAGGCTTCGGATCCGCTACAGCTGTACCTCGAGGACATCTTTACGATTCCCGCGAACCTCGCCGGCCTCCCGGCGATCTCGGTGCCCTGCGGCAAGTCCGGCCACCTGCCGGTCGGTTTCCATCTCGTCGGAGCACCGCTCTCCGAAGCCAAACTCCTCGCCGCGGGTCGTCTCTTCGAGGCCGCCCACGAATTCGCCCACCAGCAAGCCGCCCTATGAGCACCCCTCCTTCTGATTGGGAAGTCGTCATCGGCCTCGAGGTCCACGTGCAGCTGCACACCCGCGCCAAGGTCTTCGCGTCATCCCCTTGGGGTTTCGGCAAGGAACCCAACGAGCAAGTCGATCCAGTCGTCCTCGGTCTTCCCGGCACGCTGCCGGTGGTGAACCGCGAGGCGGTCGAGAAATCGATCCTCTTCGGCCTGGTCGTCGGAGCGTCGGTTCCGGAGCACTGCTCCTGGGATCGTAAGAACTATTTCTACCCGGATAATCCGAAGAACTACCAGCTCACCCAGAAGGATTTCCCGGTCGTCGTCGGCGGCCAGGTCGAAATCGAACTCCCAGGCGCCTCGCGCAACGTGATGGGCGAGCACAAGTTCATCCGCATCCACCACGCCCACCTCGAAGAAGACGTGGGTAAGCTCAGCCACGCGGGCAGCGGCTCGCTGGTCGATTATAACCGCGCTGGCGTGCCTCTCCTCGAGATCGTCACCGAGCCGGACCTCCGTTCCTCCTCCGAAGCCGAAGCCTTCCTGCGCTCGCTCGTCGCGATGCTCACCCAGGCCGGCGTGGCCGATTGTGACATGGAAAAGGGCCAGCTGCGTTGCGACTGCAACGTCTCCGTCCGCCGCCGCGGCGTCGAGAAGCTCGGCACCCGTACCGAGACCAAGAACCTTAATTCCATCTCGAGCGTCCGCGACACGGTCATCTACGAGACCGCCCGCCAGATCCGCGAACTCGAAGCCGGCCGCTCGATCACCCAGGAGACCCGCGGTTGGAACGCTGAACTCGCCCGGGGTTACGTCCTCCGCGACAAGGAAGACGCCCACGACTACCGTTACTTCCCGGATCCGGATATCCCGACACTGAAGATCTCCCGCGAGACCGTCAGCCGCCTCGCCAAGCTGGTCCCCGAAAGCCTCTACGACCGCCAGCGTCGCTACATCGATAAGCTTGGCCTGCCTTACACCGCCGCCTCGGTGCTCGTGAACGACCGCGCCCTTGCCGAATGGTTTGAGGCCGCCGTGGCCGCCCACCCGACCAATCCGTCGGGTATCGCCAACCTCGTCGCCAACGACCTCTTGCGCGACCTCGCCGCTTCGGCCGGTGCCATCGACGACTCCGGGGTTACCCCCGTCTCGCTTGCGTCCTGCCCGATCAAGCCTGCGCAGCTCGCCGGACTGGTGAAGCTCACCGACGAAGGCGTGATCTCCAAGCAGCAGGCCAAGGAAGTTTTCGCTGAGATGTTCAAGTCCGGTCAGGACGCCGCCGCCATCGTCGACGCCAAGGGTCTCCGTCAGAATAGCGACACCGGTGAACTCGAGAAGATCGTCCAGGAAGTCATCGCCGATCCCGCCGTGGCGAAATCCATCGCCGAATACCGCGCCGGCAACGAGAAGGCCATCAACGCACTCAAGGGGCCGATCATGAAGCGCACGCAGGGTAAGGCCAACCCGATCCTCATCGATCAGCTGCTCCGCAAGTTCCTCGCATGAGCGATTCTTCCGCTTCGCCGCTGACCGC